>CALXFW010000031.1 GCA_944387685.1 uncultured Oscillospiraceae bacterium | reverse complement strand
TCGCCGAACTGGCCGCTGCCGCCGGTCTGCTTCTTGTGACGGCCGTGGGCCTCCACCTTCTTCTTGATCTTCTCCCGGTAGGCAACCTTGGCCGGGGACAGCGTGGCATCCACGCCGAAGCGGCTCTTCAGCTTGGATACCAGCACATCCAGCTGCTGGTCGCCGGCGCCGGAGAGCACCAGCTGCTTGGTTTCGGCGTTGTTGACCAGGGTGAAGGAGGGATCTTCCTCGTTCAGCCGGTTCAGGCCGGTGCCAACCTTATCCTCCTGACCCTTGACCTTGGGGGCGATGGCCATGGAGTAGCAGGGCTGGGCGTAGGGAATCTGCTTCAGGGAGACCACCTTCCGGGGGTCACACAGGGTGTCGCCGGTCTTGACCTTGTCCATCTTGCCGAAGGCGCCGATGTCGCCGCAGGTCAGAACCTTGACCTCGGTGGCCTTCTTGCCGCACATGGTGTAGAGTCTGCCCAGCTTCTCGGTTTCGCCGGTGCGGGCGTTGACCAGGGTGGTGTCGGAGGTGATTTCACCGGAGAGGACCTTGACGAAGGAGTACTTGCCGTACTGGTCGGACACGGTCTTCCAGACAAAGGCGCAGGGCACGGCGGCGGGGGAGACCACGAACTCCTCTACCTTGCCGTCGGCGGTGGTGGCCTTGTGATAGTTGCCCTGGACAGGGTTGGGCAGCAGGTCGATGATGTGGTCCATGAGCATCAGGCTGCCCAGGCAGGTGATGCCGGAGCCGCAGAGCACCGGGAACAGGCTCAGGTCGCTGACACCCTGGTGCAGTCCGGTGATCATTTCCCGGTAGGTGAAGTCGTCGCCTTCAAAGAACCGGTCCATCAGGGCCTCGTCGGTTTCGGCCACGGCTTCCTTCAGGGCGTCGTTGAATTCCTCAATGACGGAGACCTTGTCCTCGGGGATGTCGATCTCCACCCGCTTCTGGCTGCGCATCTCATAAGC
The DNA here is from genome assembly GCA_944387685.1 of uncultured Oscillospiraceae bacterium. GTDB lineage: Bacteria > Bacillota > Clostridia > Oscillospirales > Oscillospiraceae > Faecousia. The sequence continues at coordinate 9,900 of CALXFW010000031.1, read as the reverse complement.
CCGCTTGTTCAGCACGTCGATGATGCCGGTGACCTTGTGGCCGGCGTCCCAGATGGGTACCACCACGGGGGCGATCTTGTTGCCGTACTTCTCCCGCAGGGCTTCAAACGTGGCGTTGTAATCGGAATGATCCTCATCTACCTTGGAGATGTAGACGAACCGGGGCATATTCCGCTCCTCGCAGTACTTCCAGGCCTTCTCGAAGCCCACGGTGATGCCGTCCTTGGCGGAGCACACCAGAATGGCGGCGTCGGCGGCCCGGAGAGCCTCCATCACGGCGCCGGAGAAATCGAAGGCGCCGGGGGTGTCCAGCAGGTTGATGCGGACATTGTGATAGTCCAGGGGAATCACGGAGGTGGAGATGGAAATGTTGCGGCGGATCTCCTCGGGATCATAGTCGGAAACGGTGTTGCCGTCGGCGTTCTTGCCCATACGGTCGATGGCACCGGTCATGTAAAGCAAACTCTCAGCCAGCGCGGTTTTGCCGCTGCCGCTGTGTCCGAGCAGACAGACGTTGCGGATGGAATTAACGGTGTACATTGTTGATCTTACTCCTTTCGGGAAGGGGAACCTTCCAATTGGGCGAAGACACCCGAATAGGGACATTATACACGAAAGGGGAGCTGAATGCAACGGTTATTTTCGGCACAATGCAAAATTGCATAATTTCCACCACGGACATTTGCATTCCTGGGCAAAACACACAAAATATGGACAGGCAAATCGGACAGGATGTACAAAACTCAGCCGGGCCGCCGGAAGCAAGTCCCGGCGGCCCGTCAAGGAGGAAAGAGAGGAAACGAAAATCAGCCGGAGCCGATGGCCAGGAACTCCGCCGGGTCTATGGGCTCGTTGTTCTGGGTAACGCTGAAGTGGACATGGCTGCCCAGGGCTGTCTCCACGATTGCAGAGGAACCCACATAGCCGATGGTCTGCCCCATGGTTACCGTATCTCCGGGCATCACCGCCGTGTCCTCGGTGAGGTTGGCATAGCAGCTGGTGTATCCGTCGTTGTGGCGGATTACCACGGTGTAGCCCAGGGAGTCGTCTTCATACACGGTGTACACCTCCCCGTCGGCGGCGGCGCAGACCGGAGCGCCGTCCTCGGCAGCCAGGTCAATGCCGTTGTGCACCCGCCAGTCCCGGGTGGTCTGGTTGTAGCTCAGCGCCTCCATGGAATAGCCGGTGATGGTCTCCCCGGATACGGGAGAGACGGTTTGCAGCGGCTTTTTCACCGTGGCGGGGGTGGTGGCGTCCGTGGCGGGGACGGAAGCCTGGGGCTGGGTAGCCACCACGGCAACGTCCTCGGTGCCCATGGTACCGGCGGGGATATCCACCCCCACGGTTTCCTGGACCACGGCCTGCTGGGCCTGGGTGGTGTTGCGGTAGTAGAGATAGCTGGTGGTTGCAATGGCTGCGGCACATAGCATCAGGGCTATGTAGTAGCCCTTGCCAGACAAACCGCGGCCGCTGTGTTTGTTGTCGCTCATAGTGAATTAAGCACCTCCGAAGCTGAGTATTGCCGGTTTTTCCGGGAGTTAAACAAAATATGGAAAACTTTTCCCGAAGAAAAAATCCATGGGCCGGTCCCGGCTGCCAATTCCTGCGCGATTGCGGTGGAAAAAAACCTTTGCCTGTGCTATAATGCCCCCATTGACCATAGGAAACGGAGAGCTGATTATGTTACCGGAAGCATTTCTCGCGCGGATGGAGGAGCAGCTGGGGCCGGAGTTCGGCGCGTTTCAGGAGAGCCTGGAACGTCCCCGGGCGGTTGCCCTGCGCTTTAACCCCCTGAAGGGGCCTGCGCCGGACCTGCCTTTTGTGGGGCAGCCGGTGCCCTGGGAGGAGACCGGATTCTATTATGACCCGGAATCCCGGCCCGGGCTGCACGTTTACCACGATGCCGGCGTATACTATTTACAGGAGGCCAGCGCCATGGCGCCTGTGACCCTGCTGGCCCCCCGGCCCGGGGAATGGGTATGCGACCTGTGCGCCGCCCCGGGAGGAAAAACCACCCAGATCGCCGGCAGGATGGAGGGCCGGGGCCTCCTGCTGTGCAACGAGATTCACCCCGCCCGGGCGAAGGTGCTCTCCCGGAACATGGAACGGATGGGGGTGGCCAATGCCCTGGTGACCAACGAGCACCCGGAGCGCCTGGCGGAGCGCTTTGCCGGATGCTTTGACCGGGTGCTGGTGGACGCCCCCTGCTCCGGAGAGGGGATGTTCCGCAAAGAGGAGGCGGCGGTGACGGACTGGAGCCCGGAGACGGTGCGGATGTGCGCCCGGCGGCAGGGGGAGATTCTCCGCTCCGGGGCGAAGCTGCTCCACCCCGGCGGGCGGCTGGTGTACTCCACCTGCACCTTTGCCCCGGAGGAGGACGAGGGGGCTGTGGCGGCGTTCCTGGCGGAGCACCCGGATTTTCGGCCGGAGCCGGTGGAGGCTCCCTGGTTCACGCCCGGGGAAAATGGCAGCTTCCGCCTCTGGCCCCACAAGCTGCTGGGAGAGGGGCACTTTGCGGCGGTGCTCCGGAAAATCGGCGGGGAGCCGGGTGAAGTTCCGGCGTTCCGGGGGGAGAAGCTGCCTGGGACATGGGATGCCTTTGCCCGGGAGCTGGGAATCCGGCTGCCCCCGGGGAAAGCGGTGTGCTTTGGGCAGAGCCTGTACTGGGCGCCGGAGGAGCTGCCGGAGCTGGCACGGCTGAAGGTGCTCCGGCCCGGGCTGGAGCTGGGCGAAATAAAGAAGGACCGGTTTGAGCCGGCCCATGCCCTGGCGCTGTGGCTGAGAGAATGCGGCAGCGTCCAGAGCTATGCGCCGGAATCGGAGGAAATCCGGGCCTATCTCCATGGGGAGGTCGTGCCGTCGGAGAAGAAGGGCTGGTGCCTGGTGCAGGCGGGAGACTACAGCCTGGGCTGGGGGAAAGGGGACGGAAAGGTCCTGAAAAACCACTATCCCAAGGGCCTGCGGCGGTGACAGCCCTGACAAAGCCGGGCCGGATTTTTGGACTTTACATAAAGTTTGTTGTGTGCTACAATAACCTAGCCCTTGTGCGGCAACCGAATCTGAATTCATCACAAGGAGAGGATATCCCTTGGCCAGATATGAAATTATCGGCGGCAAACCCTTGAACGGCACCGTCACCATCAGCGGCGCAAAAAACGCGGCGGTAGCCATCCTGCCAGCGGCTCTGCTGGTCAGCGGCAAGTGCCGGATTGAGAATGTACCCAATATTTCAGACGTCCGAATTCTGACCAGTATTATCGAACGTATGGGGGCAAAGGTTACCCACCCGGAGAAGAACGTGGTGGAGATCGACTGCACGGAGCTTCCCTACCGGGTGCCGGATGCGCAGCTGGTGACCAAAATGCGGGCCAGCTACTACCTGATGGGCGCGCTGCTGGGCCGGTTCGGCAAGGCTCATGTGGCGCTGCCCGGGGGCTGCAATTTTGCCTCCCGGCCCATCGACCAGCACATCAAAGGCTTCCTGACCCTGGGAGCGGAGGTGGATGCCACCGAGGAATATGTGGCGCTGACCCCCGGAGAGGGCGGACTGCAGGGCGGACGGATCTGCCTGGACATGGCCTCTGTAGGCGCCACCATCAACATTATGCTGGCGGCCACCCTGATTCCCGGCCAGACCATCATCGAAAACGCAGCCAAGGAGCCCCACATTGTGGACCTGGCCAACTTCCTCAATACCATGGGCGCCCGGATCAACGGCGCGGGCACCGATACGGTGAAGATCCGGGGGGTGAACTCCCTGAGAGGCGGCACCTATGCCATCATTCCCGACCAGATTGAGGCGGGGACCTATATGGCGGCCGTCACCGCCGCCGGAGGCAATGTGCTGGTGCAGAACGTGATTCCCAAGCATATGGACTGCATCACCAGCAAGCTCCGGGAGATGGGTGCCCAGATATACAACTACGACGATTCCATCCGCATTACCCGCACCGGGCCTCTGCGGAAGACCACGGTGAAAACCCAGCCCTATCCCGGCTTCCCCACGGATATGCAGGCCCAGGTGTGCGTGTGCATGGCTCTGGCCAACGGCACCAGCCGCCTGACGGAGAGCGTATATGAAACCCGCTTCTTCGGCTACTGCACGGAGCTGGAGAGCATGGGCGCCAGCATCCGCATCGGCGGAAAGACCGCTCTGGTCACCGGCGTGGACCAGCTTAACGGGGCGGTGGTGTATGCCCACGACCTGCGGGCGGGAGCGGCCCTGGTAATCGCCGGGCTGGCGGCAAAGGGCATCACCCATGTGGAGCATATCCACTTTATTGAGCGGGGATACGAGGACCTGGTGGAAAAGCTTACGGCGCTGGGCGCCGACATCCGCCGGGTGGAGGAATAACAGAAAGCGGCCGGGGAACCCTGTTCCCGAGCCGCTTTTTCCATACAGAAGATTTTCTGGGGAGGACAGATATGAACGAGCAGTTTTTTCGCAGCCAGATGCTGCTGGGTCAGGCCGCCATGGAGCGGCTGTACCGGGCCCGGGTGGCGGCGTTCGGACTGGGCGGGGTAGGCGGCTATGCGGTGGAGGCCCTGGCCCGGGCGGGCATCGGCGCTTTGGATTTGGTGGACAGCGATACCATCAGCCTGTCCAATCTGAACCGGCAGATTCTGGCGGTGCACTCCACCCTGGGCCTGCCGAAAGTGGAGGCGGCAAAGGCCCGGGTATTGGACATCAACCCCGCCTGCCGGGTACAGACCCATCTCCTGTTTTTTACGCCGGAAACGGCGGGGCAGTTTGACTTTGCCGAGTTTGATTATATTGTGGATGCCATTGATACGGTCACCGGCAAGCTGGCCCTGGTTCAGCGGGCCTGGGAAGCGGGGACGCCCATCATCAGCTGTATGGGCACCGGGAACAAGCTGGATGCGGCGGCTTTTCAGGTGGCGGACATCTCCAAAACCGCCATGTGCCCCCTGGCCCGGGTGATGCGCAAGGAGCTGGGGAAACGGGGCATCCGGCACCTGAAGGTGGTCTACTCTCAGGAGGAGGCCATGACCCCCCAGGGCTGGGAGGAAGAGGCGGCAGCCTTGGGCAAACGGCAGATTCCCGGCAGTATGTCCTATGTTCCCGGCGCCGCCGGATTGATTCTGGCGGGAGAAGTGATCAAGGACCTGGCACTTACCGAAAAATGAAAAGGCGCACCCGGCTGGGTGCGCCTTCGGCTTATTTCTGCCCCTCCCAGAAGGGCTCGGGCTTGTCGCAGTTTTTGCAGTCCCCGGAGCAGTCCCGGGGCTTGAACTGAAGCTCCTGACTTTTTACGCTGACGGTGGTGCAGGCGGGGATGGAGTGGGTGATGAACACGTTGGAGCCGATGACGCTGTCCCGGCCGATGATGGTGCCGCCGCCCAGAATGGAGGCGCCGGCGTAGATGGTCACATTGTCCTCAATGGTGGGGTGCCGCTTCTTGCCCCGGAGGGTCTGACCGCCCCGGGTGCTCAGGGCGCCCAGGGTAACGCCCTGGTAGACCTTCACATGGTCGCCGATAACGGTAGTCTCGCCCACCACAATGCCGGTGCCGTGGTCGATGAAGAAATATTTGCCGATCTGGGCGCCGGGGTTGATGTCGATGCCGGTGACGGAATGGGCGTGCTCCGTCATGATCCGGGGGAGCATAGGCACCCCCTGGGTGTACAGCACATGGGCCAGCCGGTAGACGCTGATGGCAAACAGGCCCGGATAGCAGAAGATAATCTCGTCGGTGCTGAAAGCGGCGGGGTCCCCTTCATAGAAAGCCTCCACATCCGTCTGAATCACCGCACGGATTCCGGGAATGGCCCGGAAGAACTCCAGACTCAGCTCCTGGGCCTTTTCCTGGGCGGCGTCGGCCTCCAGGGTGCTCCGGAGCACAATGGCAATCTGCTTGTTCAGATTGTACATCACATCTTCAATGAGCATGGACAGATTGTGCTTGGCGTTGTACATCCGGTAGGTTTTGTCCCGGGAGAAGCCGGGGTAGACAATGCGCATGAGTTTGCCGATCATGTCAATGACCACGGCCTTATCCGGGTGCTGGAAAGGGTCCAGCTTGTCAATGTCCCGGCCGTTGCGGTAGTCCTCCAGAATGCCGTCCACAATGCCCTCAATCTGCTGTTCAATGGGAGTCACAGCCATCCCTCCTTTTCCTGTGCCCAGTTTACCACAGGGAATCGTCAAAGTCAATTGACAGGGGGACGGCGGCGGGGTATAATTCAGACAGAGAATGGTATCTTATCCGGAAAAAGGGACCCTTTTTCAGAATTCGGGAGGTAATTGCCATGGCAAAGATTTATACGTCCGTATCCCAGCTCATCGGCCGAACACCCCTGCTGGAGCTGACCCGCCTGGAGAAAAGCCTGGGGCTGGAGGCCAGAATCCTGGCCAAACTGGAGGGATTCAATCCCGCCGGCTCCGCCAAGGACCGGGTCGCCCTGTCCATGATTGCGGAGGCGGAGAAACAGGGAATTCTCAAGCCCGGCAGCGTGGTCATTGAACCCACCTCCGGAAATACGGGCATCGGCCTGTGCAGTGTGGGCGCTGCCCGGGGCTATCGGTGCATCATCGTCATGCCCGACTCCATGAGTGTGGAGCGGCGGCTGCTGATGAAGGCCTACGGGGCGGAGCTGGTCCTGACTCCGGGGGACCTGGGTATGTCCGGCGCCATCGCCAAGGCGGAGGAGCTGGTGAAGGAGAACCCCGGCAGTTTCCTGGCGGGACAGTTCGTCAACCCGGCCAACCCCAAGGCTCACTATGAAACCACCGGGCCGGAAATCTGGGAGGACACCGACGGCCAGGTGGACCTGTTTGTGGCAGGGGTTGGGACCGGCGGCGCGGTGACCGGCACCGGCCGGTACCTGAAGGAGAAGAACCCGGGCATCCGGGTGGTGGGAGTAGAGCCGGCGGATTCTCCGGTGCTGACCCAGGGCCGCAGCGGCCCCCACGGCATCCAGGGCATCGGCGCGGGATTTGTGCCGGAGATTCTGGACCGGACGCTGCTGGATGAGGTGCTGGCCGTGACCACAGAGCAGGCCTACGCCGCCGGGCGGCGGCTGGGCACAGAGGAGGGAATCCTGGCGGGCATTTCCGCGGGGGCGGCCCTTCATGCCGCGGTGGAGCTGGCCCGGCGGGAGGAGAACCGGGGCAAGACCATTGTGGTTCTGCTTCCGGACTCCGGAGAGCGGTACCTGACAACCCCTATGTACGCAGAATAATCCAATGAAAAACCATCCCGGGAGGCGAGCCTCCCGGGATGGTTTTTCATTCTTCGAACGTCAGAACGTCCTTGTACTTTTCCTTGAAGATGCCGTATACCGCATCCAGAATGGCTTCGTCCTCCACGGCCAGATAGTTCTCGTTTTCTTCGTCCACAGGCTCGACTTCCAGAATGACGATTTCGTCGGAATCCTCCTCGGCAGGCATCAGAATCAGATACTCCTTGCCCTGGTACTCCAGACAGTCCAGATACTCGAAGGTGGTGTCCTGGCCGTTCTCATCGGTCAGGGTGAGCAGGCTGGTCTCTTCCTCGGGGAGCAGATTTTCGTTCTCCATGAAATTCCTCCTGAGTGGTTTGGGATGGCCCCATTATAACCCATGCCCTATTCTTTTGCAAGACAAGTTTTCCTGCCGGTTTATAGGATTTTTAAGAATTTCCCGGGAAAGACCGCTTGCATATTCTGGATTATTATGGTAAACTGAAAAAAATTTTTGAGAAAGCGGATGGTCGAAATTGAAGAAGCGATGGATTGCGGCGGTGCTGGCAGGGATGCTGCTTCTTACCGGATGTTCCCAGAATGTCCCCGTGTGGGCAGAACCCGACGAGACGGATGTGCAGGAGGATGTACAGGAGACCTTGGGGACTGTGCCGCCGGATGGAAATCCAGAAGACGTCACCTGCAAGGGCAGCTATGCCGGTGAGGGAAGCGACGCTCAGGCTGTGGCCCGGGTAGGAAATGCCGAACTGACCAACGGCCAGCTGCGGGCGTTTTACTGGGCGGCTGCGGCGCAGTACCGGTCTGAAGGGGCGCAGGTTCAGCCCAATTATGACGCAGACCTGTCCCGGCAGCCCTGCCCGCTGGACGAATCCGTGGCCAGTTGGGAGCAGTATTTTCTGAAACAGGCCCTGGAAATCTGGCACACCAGCCAGGCCCTGGCGCTCCAGGGGGAGGATGAGGGCGTCCCCACGGAGGAGGCGTATCAGCCCAACCTGGAAAATCACGAAAAATATCTCACGGGAATGCCCGCCACCCAATACCTGTACGGGTACTATGACGACTACCATCCCAATACCATGCACCAGGAATATCTGGACAACCTGGATTCCACCCTGGCGGAGCTTGCCCGAGAGCGGGGGTACACCGACGGGGAGGACATGGCCCGGCAGGCCTTCGGCACCTCTCTGGAGGATTTGGAGGATGCTGCGGCCCTGTACAACTGGGGTTATATGTACTTCACTACCCTGAGCTATGACCTGGAACCCACCCAGGAGGAGGTGGAGCAGCTGCTTTCGGAGGCGGGAACCCTGGAGCAGGACCCTGACCCGGAGGACTGCTGTGTGGATGTCCGCCATATCCTGTTGATTCCCGAGGGAGGGGAAGACGAGACGGTGCAGATTGCCCAGGATGGGACCATCAAGTGCTCTGAGGAAGCCTGGGAGCAGTGCCTTGCACAGGCGGAAGCTCTGCTGAAAACCTGGAAAAATGACTCCCGGAAGGAAGAAGCTGCATTTGCGGATATAGCGTATAAAGAATCCCAGGACAGCGGCACCGCTCTGGACGGCGGCGCATATCACCGACTGAAAAAGGGAGAGCTGATCGAGCCCCTGGACAGCTGGTGCTTTGACCCGGAGCGCCAGAGCGGGGATACGGGGATTCTGCGCTCGGAGTACGGGGTCCATGTGCTCTACTTCAGCGGCTGCACCTCCATTGCCCAGGTGCAGGCGGAGGAAACCCTGAAAGAGCAGATGCAGGAGGCGCTGCTCCAGAAGGTCCGGGAGACGTATCCCATGGAGGTCACCTACAGCGCCATTCTCCTGACCCAGGGGGATGCAGCGGTGAGCCTGTCGGATGTGCTGTATCCGGACGTGGCCCATGAACGGTTTCCGGAGGTACCGCTGTACTTACAGCAGGACTACGGCGGCACTATGTTCGGCGGGTTCAAGCTTGCTACCAACGGCTGCGGCATCACCTCTTTCGCCATGATCTCCAGCTATCTTACGGACGAAGAGTGGACGCCTCCGGAGCTGTGCGAAAAATATGGCTATTACAGCTTCCGCAACGGGACGGACGGCATGATTTTTATCAATGAGCCGCCGGTGCTGGGGTACTATCTGAAGGAAAAGACCTACGACTCGGAGGTGGCCAAGCAGGCGCTGGCGGAGGGACATATTGTGGTATCCATCCAGCACAAGGGATATTGGACCGGCGGCGGACACTACATCGTATTGGAAAAGCTGAACGAGGACGGCACCGTCCAGGTGCGGGACTCCAACCTGTACAACTATTCGGAGTATAAGGTGCCGGCCCACGCCCAGGACCGCCACGAGTGGAAGGATATTGTGGCGGCGGGTTCCGGCTACTGGATTTTTGAATACAAAGTAACCCGGATTCCTTTGTGCGCCCGGTGCGGAGAGCCGGAGGAAGTCGCCCCGGCCATCCTGACCGGCGGCTATTGCTGCCCCAAGTGCGGGGAGGCGCTGCTGCGGCGGCAGGTCTACCTGTCCCTGGGGATGGAGGGCATATGCTGATATTCCAAGCGGGAGGCGGGCATCCGTCTCCCGCTGCTGCATTCATAAGACGTTTACATTTCGTCTCTTTACTTTTCCAGGCGGAAATGGTATAATCCAACGGATAGAACGGAAAGGAGGCACTTTCGGTGCACCGTTACCTTGAAGAATTGAAAGATTTCAGCAA
>CALXFW010000030.1 GCA_944387685.1 uncultured Oscillospiraceae bacterium | reverse complement strand
AACCCCCAGCACCCGCCCTAAACTGGGCGTAAAAAGCAGACACCAGGGACTTCATCGATGTGCCCTTCAAAGGATTTTTAGGCCCTTCCTGGAAAATAGACACTCCGACTAGGATACTGCACCGTCACTGCGTATATTAGCATACTTTTTGTGAATATACAAGTATAATTTGAAAAATTGTATATGTTTCCGGAAGCGGGCCCTATTTTTTGTATTTTTTCACATACAATGCCGGGCCTTATCCCGGCTTTCTGTCCCGGAACCATTCCTGGACAATATCCTCGTGGGTAACGGCAATCTCAATTCCCTCCAATTCCTCCCGGGAGAAGAAGCGCAGCTCCCGGGACTCGGCGCTGATGCGCAGCTCCGGCTCCTCCGGAAAGTCCAATCCATAGACCACAATCACCATCCGCCACACGCTTCCGTCCCGGTAAGCCGCAATCCGCCCCGGGTCGTCATACACCGCCAGCTTCTGAAACCGCTCCTTGGGAATCCGCAGGCCCAGCTCCTCGTATACCTCCCGGGCAATGGCATCCCGGCCGGTTTCGGTTTTCTTGCAGCCGCCGCCTACCAGCCCCCAGGTATTGGAATCCCGCCGCCGTTCCAGCAGGAGCTTTCCCCGGCAGGTGAGAATGGCGTTGGCCCCCAGGTGGGCAGGCATGGTGGTTTTCGGTGCGTTCTTGGGATCGCCCCGGTAGAAGGTCACAATGGACATTTCGTCCTCCCCTTTCCTTGGATGTTTTCTTTAGTTTACACCAGTCCGTCCTATTTTTCCACTGGAATTTTCCCATTTCCCGGCTTTTCATCTTCGTCTGCGGATGCTCCAGGTGTGGGCCCGGAAACTGTACTTCAGCTCAAACAGCCACGGGCGGCCATGGACGGTGGCCCGGCACAGGTACACCGTAGCCTCCGCCCCTGTGTAGGGAATCTCCTTGCGATCCACAATCTCCTCCACGTCAATCCGGACCATCTGCTGCTGTTCATCCTCCAGCCGCAGCCGCAGGGGGGCAATATCCCCATTGGCGCTGCATACCGAAATCACATCCACCGGACGCATATCCATGGTCCCACCCCCTGTCGTTTGCAAACATTATAGCACGTTTGTTCGTATTCCGCAAGAGGATTTTCCTGGTTGCGTCCCGGGTCGAAATTTGGTATACTGGGGGCAGTTCTGTTTCCTGAAAGGAGCGCACCCATGCTGAAGTACCCCTGCCTTGTGCTGGACCACGACGATACCGTTGTCCAGAGTGAGAAAACCATCGGATACCCCTATTTCTGCTATATTCTGGATCGGTTTCGCCCCGGCGCCAAGGTCACCCTGGCAGAATTTGCTCAGGGCTGCTACAGTCTGGGATTTGCCGAAATGTGCCGCCGGCGCTGGCAGTTTTCTGAGCAGGAGCTGGTGGAGGAATACCTGGGCTGGAAGGCATATGTCCGCACCCACGTTCCCGACGCTTACCAGGGAATCGCGAACGTGATTCGCAGGCAGAAGGAAGCGGGGGGGCTGGTGTGCGTGGTGTCCCACTCCAGCGTGGAAAATATCACCCGGGACTACGCCGTTCATGTGGGGCTTCAGCCCGACGCCATCTACGGCTGGGACTATCCCGAGGAACTGCGCAAGCCCAACCCCTTCCCTCTGGAGGATATTATGGCCCGGTACGCCCTGTCCCCCAGCGAGCTGCTGGTGGTGGACGACATGAAGCTGGCCTGGGATATGGCCCATCCCCTGAAGGTCCCGGTTGCCTTTGCCGGATGGGGACGGCTGGATTTCCCGGAGCTGTCCCAGGAGATGCGGAATCTGTGCGACTATGCCTTTGAGACGGTGGAGGAGCTGGAATCTTTTCTGTTTGCCTGAGGAAGGTGCCGTATATCTTCCCAATTTTTACAAATCGTTCGATTATTCCCTTGACATACATGGTATAATGAGTACGACTCCAGGGAACGGAGGTGAGCAGTCTGGAAAAGGAAAACGTCAAGGTCATGGCCCGGAACCGGGAAGCCTATCACGAATATTTTGTGGAAGAGGAATTTGAGGCGGGCATTGAGCTGTGCGGTACCGAGGTCAAGTCCATCCGGCAGGGCACCCTGAATCTGAAGGACGCCTGGTGCGGCATCAAAAATGGCGAGCTGATTCTCAACCAGATGCACATCTCCCCCTATGACCACGGGAACCGATTCAATCCCGACCCCCGCAGGCCCCGCCGCCTGCTGATGCACCGACGGGAGATCATGCGGCTCTACGGCAAGGTCAAGCAGGACGGCTACGCCCTGATTCCCCTGTCCGTCTACTTCAAAGGCAGCCGGGTGAAGGTCAAGGTTGGCCTGTGCAAAGGCAAGAAACTGTATGACAAACGACAAGCTGCGGCCGAGCGGGACGCCAAGCGTCAGATCGACCGGGCAATGAAGGAGAGATTCCGAACATGAACCCTACATTTCAGATTACCATGGAAAACGGCGGCGTCATCGAGGGGGAACTGTACCCCGACAAGGCCCCCCAGAGCGTGTACAATTTTATTGATCTGGCCAATCACAACTTCTACGACGGTCTGATCTTCCACCGGGTCATCCCCGGCTTCATGATTCAGGGCGGCTGCCCGGAGGGCACCGGCATGGGCGGCCCCGGCTACTGCATCAAGGGCGAGTTTTTCTTCAACGGCTTCAAGAACGATCTGCGCCACAAACGGGGCGTGCTGAGCATGGCCAGAAGCCAGTCCCCCAACTCCGCCGGCTCTCAGTTCTTCATCATGCACGCCGATGCCAAGCACCTGGACGGTCAGTACGCCGCCTTCGGCAAGGTGACCTCCGGGATGGATGTGGTGGATGCCATCGCCAGCACCAAGACCGGCCCCAATGACCGGCCTGTTGCGGAGCAGAAGATTGCCTCCATCACCGTGGACACCCACGGTGAGACCTATCCGGAGCCCAACAAGCTGCCGGATCCTTACGGCAGATTCTAAGCAACCTTTGCGGGCATGGCGGTTCTCCGCCGCCATGCCCTTCCCCAGCTTTTTACCGATTCGGGGCCGTACTGGTTTCGACGGGGGTAGTGAGGCTGGAATAGCGGGCCGTGGCGCCTGGCCACGATAAAACGGGCAATTTTTAAATTTAACTGACAACAGAACTGTTGCTCTGGCTGCCTGATTAGGCGCCCATCCGCCCCGGAAGGTCCACGAGCCGGGCTCGGGTGTGATTTGAGTGGAGCCCGTGCGTATGGTAAGCTTTGCCCATACCACGCATCATGAAGCTACTGATTCCCGTAGGGTGTTTGTTCCCGCCGGGATGAGGGAATGTAAATAACAAACTGCACCCGGAGAAGTTCTTTCCAAGTTGCCTTCGGACAGGGGTTCGATTCCCCTCGGCTCCACCACAAAAGTAATCCCCTGGATGTTCTTCATCCAGGGGATTTTGATTTTAACCACCTATTTTTACATTTTTCTCGTTTTAATTTGTGCCT
>CALXFW010000029.1 GCA_944387685.1 uncultured Oscillospiraceae bacterium | reverse complement strand
CGCAGGACTCTCTGAGGTCTGCTCCACGGTCAGGTCCTCTCCGGTGGGCTTATCCGGATTGTAGTCCAGGATGGCCTGAATATCCTCAAAAGAAACGCTCTGCTCAATTACTTCTGCCCGGTTGATTTTCCCCAGCAGCGACCGATAGTACCGCATTCCAACGAAAGCGGCGCTTCCGATCAGTAAGGCAAGCACCAGAAAGATTCCAAGAGCAATTTTCCAGCCTCTTCCCTTCTTGGCTTTTTTTCTCAAATATTTTCCGCCTTTCGCCATAACGCACCTCCAGCATAAGGGATTGATACGAAACCATTGTAACACGAATGAAAACGTGCTTCAAGGGGGAAACAAGCTCCGTTCAGCAAAAATGGACAGCTTTCGCTGTCCATTTTCAGGCTGGTTATTTTTCCACAATCTCCAGGATTTCCATGGGACAGGCTTTGACGCAGATTCCGCAGGCGATGCATTTGGAGGCGGGGTTCTCGGGCTTGAGCACCATGACCTGCATGGGGCAGGCTTCCACGCACTTGCCGCAGCCGACGCACTTCTTCTTGTTGATCATGTACACACCGGTCTTGGGATTCTGGGTGATGGCCTCATGTTCGCAGGTACGCATACACTTTCCGCACTGGATGCAGGTCTGAGGCTTGGCACCGGTGCCCTTGGCAACGATGCGAATGCAGGACAGGGCCTCATCAAACTCCTTGTAGAAGGCTTCCGAGCAGGCGCTGACGCACTGCAGGCACGCCATACACTCCGCACCTTTTTTTACAGCGAGCTTTTTCATGGTGGAAAACTCTCCTTTACTGATTTTGTCCCCTCCATTATACAGTCTGCCACAACAAAAAGCAACCAGAAAAGCATTGGAGCCTTATTTTTCGATATTTTGCGAGATATCCAGAATTTGACGGGATTTTCCAGAAAATCCCCTGTCTAAACCCTATGTTCCTGGCAATAATACCATTGGTACAACAACAATGGAGGTAAAAAAATGAAAAGAATCTGCATTCTGACGCTTTCCGCAATTTTGAGTGCAGCCCTGCTGGCCGGCTGCGGATGTACAAAGCAGGACATGGGCGCCACATCCGCTCCCACGGTACTTCCCACCAACGAAGAAATCTGGGAGACCACCCACGCTACCGCTCCAAGCACCACACCCACAACCAGCGCCACTACAGCCAACACCGCGGAAGCTACCCGGGAGACCATTGACCATGGCAACGGGCCTCTGGAGGACACCACCTCCCCAATGGAGAGCTCCGGAGACAATCAGGCTCGTCAGGGAATGGTTGGCTGAGCTGCTTTCCAAAACTGCCGGGATGTGGATTCCTCCACGTCCCGGCAGCCATTCTGTTTTGTTAGGATTGGTCCTTGGACGGCAGCAGCGCCTCCCAAGCAAGGATTACATCTCCATTCTCTGCTACGACGCAGGGAATCCCAATCTGCCCGGAGTCTTTCGCCTCCGCAAAGACATCGCAGCCATCCCGAAGCTGCAGGAACTCTTTCAGATTCGTCAGTTCCACAGCAAAATCCAGGAATTCATAGGCAACCCCCGCCTGGTCATAGGCCTGTCGGCAGGCAACACAGTCCTTGCAAAGCATACTTCCATATATTTTCAGCATGGGTTCATCCCCCTATAAAATCGTGATGTAACGGCACAGGTTCCGCTTCATACGCTCCGCGGCTTCCTGGGCATCGTGAAGGGAGGATACCCCACTGCCCTGCTTCCATGCACAGGCAATGGCTCTGCCGCTGCAAACAGCAGCGCCATGTCCAAACTTGTCAAAGGCGTTGGCGCAGTTCTTGGCGTTGGCGTTTGGATAATCATACCCATCTACAAGCAGAAACAGTTTGGGATATTTTTTCCGAAGGTTCCGCAGGCTTTCCGCCCCACTGGCGGCGCCGACAATCCCCACCCGGGAATACCCCCACTTCCCGATCATGTCTCCGGCATACCGATTCACATGGTCCGCCGCAGCGCTGTGCACCAGCCGGGCGCCTGCCAGCAGATCCTGGAGCTCAGGGGCGGATTTATTTGCGGTCCTGACAACCGCAAACAGGTCCTTGTTCTCTTCCCGGCAGTACGGCAGAAAGGGCTTGTAGCAGTCACTGCCCAGGTAACTTCCCAGCAGGATTCCGTCACATGGGTACCGGGATGGATTTCGGAAAATTTGCTCCGCTGCGTTTTCTGCCGCACCGGGAGACCAGATTTCCGGAGCGTCCAGGATGACGTAATACCCAGTTTCAGCCGCCCGCTTCAAAACCAGGGTCAGAGTTTCCATTCCCTCGGGCCCCAAAAGAGCAAAGGAAGAAAATCCGACCCGAACCGCAGGGAGCATCCCTTTCAGCGCATCCAAAAGCGCCAGGCAATATTTCCCGTAGTCCGCTGCCGGAGTCTGTCCGGGCGCAGAATCCGAAGGCACATCAGAAGGAGCCAGATTCAGCTCCAGAACAGAAGGATTCTTCGTCTTTCGTATTTTTTCCTGAAGCATATCCACTGCCATATCCAGCACCTTCCCCACATTTATTCGGTTTTCTCTGGAAATAGTATACCACACTTCTCCACCGCTGAAAAGACACAATTCCTCCGGAAATGATTTTTTTCATTGTGGGCATACTAAGGAAACAGAAAGGAGGGAGTGTTATGCAGGTCAAAGGATGGGCGATTACCGCAGGCATCGGCGCCGCTGCCGGTGCTGTGGCCGTCTTGATGATGCCGAGAACCAACCCCACACGGCGTCTGGCGGCAAAAGCTGCCAACAAAATGGAGGACGTTGCCTGGAAGGTGTCCGACACCATTTCCAGCAAAATGGACAGTATGGATTTGTAATCCCAGCAAAACATCCCGGAGGAATTTCCCTCCGGGATGCTTGATGTTCAGGATATATCCAACTGGACGGCATCATTCTCTGCCCGGATATGAATGGCAGATATGGGATGCTCAAAGCTGTCGATAATGGCCTCGGAAATGGGGTCCTCCAGCTCCCGCTGAATGGTTCGACGGAGATTTCTGGCACCATAAGTCAGAGAGTACGCCTTCTTCACCAACAGCTGACGGACACTCTCCTCCCAGGTCAAGGTCAGCCCCCTGGCAGCCAGGCTGTCCTTCAGTTCCTTCAGCATAATGTCCGCAATGCCCAGGAAATTATCCTCCGTCAGATGATTAAAGGTGATAATCTCATCCACCCGGTTCAGGAACTCCGGGCGCAGGAATTCCCGCAGCGCCTTCATGGTTTTTTCCTTCACCATATCCTGGTCCGTACGGCCAAAGCCAACACCGCCAACCCGGCCCTCGGAGCCGGCGTTGGAGGTCATTACGATTACGGTGTTTTCAAAATTGACCACCCGGCCCTGGGCATCCGTAATTCTGCCGTCGTCCAGCACCTGGAGCAGCACATTGAGCACATCCGGATGGGCCTTTTCGATCTCGTCAAAAAGCACGACACTGTAGGGACGGCGGCGGATCTTCTCCGTCAGCTGCCCTGCTTCGTCATAACCCACATAGCCTGGAGGAGAGCCAATGAGCTTGGAAACGGTGTGTTTCTCCATATACTCAGACATATCCAGCCGGATCAGGGCGTCCACATCGTCAAACAAGTCGTTGGCCAGCTGCTTGACCAACTCTGTCTTGCCCACGCCAGTGGGGCCAACAAATATGAAGGAAACCGGGCGCTTTTTGGGGGAAATGCCAACCCGTCCCCGGCGAATGGCCCTGGAGACGGCTTCCACTGCCTCGTCCTGGCCCACAATATGCTCCTTTAGGCGGTCAGACAGGCCCTTCAGCTGCTGGTATTCCTGGGCTTTGATCTTGGAGGCTGGAATCTTGGTCCACAGCTCAATAATCCGGGCCAGATTTTCCATGGTTACCGCAGGCTTCGGCAGAGCCTCCAGTTCCTCAATCTTCCCTGCCAACTGGCACAAGCGGCTGCGGAGCATGGCGATGCGCTCATAATTCTGGTTCTCGGTATCTTCATTGAGCATCCGAAGCTCCAGTTCATAGTCGTCCCGCTCTTTTTTCAGCTCCGCCAGCTGAGAAATTTCTTTGCACTGCAGATTCACATCCGAGCAGGCTTCATCCAGCAGGTCAATAGCTTTGTCCGGCAGGAACCGATCGGTGATGTACCGCTCCGACAGCACCACACACTGGTGGGCAATCTCCGGGGAAATCTCCACCCCATGATATTGGGCATAGGCCTTAGCGATGCCCTGCATGATCTGACTTGCCTCAGCAATGGTGGGTTCCGCCACGGTCACCGGCTGGAACCGGCGCTCCAAAGCAGCGTCCTTCTCGATATACTTGCGATATTCTGCAAAGGTGGTTGCGCCGATTACCTGGATTTCTCCCCGGGACAGGGCAGGTTTGAGAATGTTGGCGGCGTTCATGGAGCCTTCTGCGTCTCCGGCTCCAACCAGATTATGCACCTCGTCAATCACCAGAATGATATTGCCGCATTCCTTGATCTCCCCGATCAGGCTCTTCATCCGGCTTTCAAACTGGCCCCGGAACTGGGTCCCCGCAACCAGGGCCGTCAAATCCAGCAGAAATACTTCCTTGTCCCGAAGCTTATAGGGCACCTTCCCCGCAGCAATCCGCTGGGCAAGGCCCTCCGCAATGGCGGTTTTGCCCACGCCGGGCTCGCCAATCAGGCAGGGATTGTTTTTCTGCCGGCGGTTCAGAATCTGAATGACCCGTTCCGTTTCCACGTCCCGGCCAATTACCTGATCCAGCTTTCCGGCTCTGGCCCTGCCTGTGAGGTCCATGCAGTAGGTATCCAGAAATTTGTGTTTCTTGCTTTTCTTCTTGGCTGGGCCGTCCTCCTGCTGTTCTTCCTTTTTCCCGGGCTTGGGAGGCTGAACCGGCAGATTTCCACTATTGCCAAACAGCTGATTCAGCAGAGGGAATGTTGCGGTCTGGCTGTCGATTTCGTCATCATCGTGGTCCTCGCTGGTATCCCGCTGGCCAAAGACGCTGCTCATCTCATCACTGAGCAGGTCCAGGTCTTCATCGGAAATGCCCATTTGCTTCACCGCCTGGTCAATCTGGGGGATGCCCAGACTCCTGGCGCACTTCAGGCAGTAGCCTTCATTCATGGTGACGCCGTTTTCCACCTTGGTAATAAAGACAACGGCGATATTTTTCCGGCATTTACTGCACATTTTCGGCTGCATACGATTCACTCCTTTTTTCAAGGATTCTTTCCTTTACGGTGGAGTATAGCATACCGGAAAGGAAAAAGAAAAAACAAATTATAAACATTTTGACGAAAGGCTGTTTTACCGGGTCCAGTCGCTCCCGCACTCGAATTTGGCAATTCCATCATCATACCACAGGTGCGTCATGTACAGTCCGCCGGGAGGGACGGTAGGACCGGCGGCGGTCCGGTTTCCGGAGTCCAGAATCTCTCTGATCTGCTCCGGAAGGATTTTCCCCTCTGCCGCGTACACAACTGTTCCCGCCATTGCCCGGGCCATGTTGTACAGGAAACCGTTGGCGCATACCTTCAGGGTAATCAGATTCCCCTGACGCTCCACACGATAATAGTATACGGTGCGCACCGTAGACTTGACATCCGTCCCCACACTTCTGACCGCAGCAAAATCATGGGTACCCACGAACTGGTCCGCAGCCCGCTGCATGACGGCCTCGTCCAGATGCCTGGGATAAAACCAGGCCCGATTCACATAGAACGGGTCCTTCAGCCGGGAATTGTAAATCTGGTAGGTATATTCCTTACGAACACAGGAGCCAATGGCATTGAAATTTTCATGGACATCAAAGGCATTGGTCACCACAATATCGCAGGGCAGATGGGTATTCAGCGCATAGGGCAGCCGCTGGGCCGGAATGGTGGAACTGGTGCGGAAATTCGCCACATAGCAGCGAGCGTGGACACCGGCATCCGTCCGACCGCACCCGGTCATGTGCACCGGGTGACCCACGATCATGGCGGCTGCCTTTTCCATGGTTTCCGCAACGGTTGGCAGGTTCTTCTGAACCTGCCAACCATGATAATTTGTACCCAGATAGGTTAAAAACAACGCAATATTCCGCATATTGGCCCTCACAGCCCGAAGCTGCCCAGCAGCACAATCAGGACAACCAGACAGCCCCCCACGCCAAACGCCGTCATATCGCTGCGGTGGTAGCGCAGGAGCTTCATCTTGGTTCTCCCCTGCCCGCCCTGGTAGCACCGGCACTCCATGGCAGTGGCCAGCTCGTCTGCCCGGCGGAATGCGCTGACAAACAGGGGCACCAGAATGGGAATCAGTGCCCTGGCCCGTTCCACCAGGCTGCCATTTTCAAAATCGGCGCCCCGGGCCTTCTGTGCGCTCATGATTTTGTCGGTTTCCTCGATCAGCGTGGGAATAAACCGCAGGGCGATGCACATCATCATGGACAGCTCATGCACCGGAACTCCAATTTTCTTCAGCGGTCCCATCAGCGACTCCAAGCCGTCTGTCAGAGCAATGGGAGAGGTGGTATAGGTCAGCAGGAAGGTGCAGGTGATCAGCATCAGAATCCGGGCCATCATCAGCACCGCCCGTTTTACGCCGTCCAGGGTGATCACCAGGCCCCAGAACTCCACCAGCACCGGCCCCTCCCGGGTAAAGAACAGATTCAAAACGCCGGTAAAAATCAGGATCATCACCAGAGGCTTCATACCCTTGAGGATGGCCTTCAGGGGAATGGTGGAAATGCGGATGGTATAGGCCAAAAACAAAAACATGACGCCATAGGAAATCCAGCTTTGCGCCAGGAACAGTGACACAATGTACACCACCAGCACAATCAGCTTGGTGCGGGGGTCCAGACGGTGAATGGGAGAATTGCCCGGGAAATACTGCCCAAGTGTGATGTCTCTCAGCATTGCACAGTTCCTCCCTTCAGGCGTTTCAGCGCCT
Source organism: uncultured Oscillospiraceae bacterium (assembly GCA_944387685.1). Classification (GTDB taxonomy): domain Bacteria; phylum Bacillota; class Clostridia; order Oscillospirales; family Oscillospiraceae; genus Faecousia. Next base: position 8,503 of record CALXFW010000029.1, on the reverse strand, counting down.
CCACCGCCTGCTCAATGGTATATACGCTCTGCACATCCAACCCCATCCGGCGAAGGTGCAGGAATACCTGTGTCACCTGAGGAATGTTCAGGCCCATCTGCTGCAGCTGCTCGGCGTGCTGGAACACCTCACCCGGCGTCCCTTCCATGGCAAGCTTGGAGCCATTGAGGACCAGCAGCCGGTCCGTCAGCCGGGCCACATCCTCCATGGAGTGGGAAACCATCATGATGGTGGCATTTTTCGCCTCCCGATACGCCTGAATGTTGCCCAGAATCTCCGAGCGCCCCATGGGATCCAGACCGGCGGTGGGCTCGTCCAGAATCAGCACCTCCGGCTCCATGGCAATCACGCCGGCGATGGCAACCCGCCGCTTCTGTCCGCCGGATAAATCAAAGGGAGAGACCTCCAGCTGCTGCTCCGTAAGGCCCACAAAGCCTGCCGCTTCCCGCACCCGACGGTCGATTTCCTCCGCAGAAAGGCCCATATTCTTGGGGCCGAAGGCAATGTCCCTGTAGACGGTTTCCTCAAACAGCTGATATTCCGGGTACTGGAATACCAGCCCCACCCGGAATCTCGCCTCCCGGGTCAGTTTTTTATCAGACCAGATGTCTTTCCCGTCCAGCATCACCGTGCCGGAGGTGGGCTTAAGCAGGCCGTTGAGCTGCTGCATCAGCGTGGACTTCCCGGAGCCGGTATGCCCGATGATACCGATGAACTCCCCCCAGTTTACCCGGAAGGACACCTGATCCAGGGCGGTGTGCTCGAAGGGCGTTCCGATGCTGTAGGTATATGTCAGATTTTTTATCTCAAGAATGGGTTCCAAACAAACTCCTCCTAGCCCGTCAAGCCATTACCCCGCAGTAAAGTGCCTGCGCGCAAGCTTCCGGGTCCAGCTGATCCAAAGGCAGGTCAAAGCCCTGCTGATTCAGCGCCCAGCAAAGTTCCACTGTCTCCGGCGCGGCAAGGCCGAGAGAATGGAGCAGCGGCACCTGGGAGAAGACCTCCTGGGGTGTGCCGTCTGCGGCCACAACGCCCTTATCCAGAACAATCACCCGCTGACACCGGGCCGCCTCATCCATATGGTGGGTAATCAGCACAACGGTGATCTGCTTCTCCTGGTTCAAACGGCTGACGGTCTCCATAACTTCCTGCCGGCCCCTGGGGTCCAGCATGGCAGTCGGTTCGTCCAGGACAATGCACCTGGGCTCCATGGCAATCACACCGGCGATGGCAATACGCTGCTTCTGTCCGCCGGAGAGCAGGTTGGGAGAGTGGGTCCGGAAGTCGTACATATCCACCTGTTTCAGGGCCTTGTCCACCCGATTGCGAATCTCCGGACTGGCAATACCCAGGTTCTCAGGCCCAAACGCCACATCCTCCTCCACCACATTGGCAACGATCTGGTTGTCCGGATTCTGGAACACCATGCCCACGTTTCGCCGGACAGCCATAATCCGCTCTTCATTGGCGGTATCGATGCCGCACACATAAACCTTCCCCCCGCTGGGCAGGAGAATGGAATTAAAGTGCTTGGCAAGGGTGGACTTTCCGCAGCCGTTGGTGCCAAGGATTGCCACAAAGCTTCCTTCTTCGATTTTCAGATTCAGGTCGGAGAACACCGGGACACCCGGCGCTTCTTCGATACCCGGGTAGGAATAGGCCAGATGTTCAACGGAAATGATTTCTGCCAAAATACGTCCCTCCTTACGGCGTCCAGCGGCCGGTTGCACCGCAGGGAAGAATCAGGCCGGAGTCAGTAACCGGAAGGCCAAGCTCCCCTGCCTGGGTTCCCTTACCGAACACCACATCCGCCGCATAGGCCACCGCCGACGGGGCCAGACCGGTTGTATAGGAGTTGATGATGACAAACAGCGGATTGTCCGACAACACCTTTGCCACTTCCTGAAGGAAGGGATAAAAGCTCGTCTCCATTTTCCAGATTTCTCCGCTGGGCCCCCGTCCATAGCTGGGAGGGTCCATAATAATGCCGTCGTAGCGCCGCCCCCGGCGAATTTCCCGCTGAATGAACTTGGCGCAGTCGTCCACCATCCAGTGGATGGGGCACTTGTCCAGACCGGATGCCGCCGCATTTTCCTTTGCCCAAGCGACCATGCCCTTGGAAGCATCCACATGGAACACCTCTGCACCGCCGGCAGCCGCCGCCAGAGTGGCGCCGCCGGAATAGGCAAACAGGTTCAGCACCCGGACAGGCCTCCCGGCAGAGGCGACCTTGTCCCGGATAAAATCCCAGTTGGCCGCCTGCTCCGGGAATACCCCCGTATGCTTGAAATTCATGGGCTTGACGTGAAAAGTCAGGTAATCCTTATACCGAATCTGCCAGCGCTCGGGGAGCTTGTGCTCCGACCAGTGACCGCCGCCGGTGTTGGAACGGATATACCGGGCGTCATACTTTTTCCATTGGGGGAGCGTACAGGGGGTCTTCCAGATAACCTGGGGATCCGGGCGCACCAGAATATAGTTTCCCCAGCGCTCCAGCCGCTGTCCATCCGTGGCGTCCAGCACCTCGTAATCTTTCCATTCATCGGATATCCAAAGCATTGGGCATCCTCCTCTCTTCCTTTGTCCCGTTACCACTCTATCGAATCATCAACGACATCATCGATTCCTGGATCAACAGGGAGGTTTCCATCCTCTTCTCCCGTATCTTCCGTAGGCATATTCTCTTCAAATTCCAGCCAGCTATCCTGGTTGTGCACGGGGCATACCAGATAGGGCTCCTCAAACCCATTGTTGGCATTGTTGTTGAAGCCGTGCCAGGCCCCGTCCTCATAGTAGACGTAGCCGTCTCCCGTATACAGGGTATTCAGGCCCACACTTGCCGCGCTGCGGATCTCCTCCACTTCCCCGCTGTCCAGACGGACCAGGGAACGAACCTGAATATCCGCATCCGGGAACAGGTGACAGTACTCCGTGGCAACACCGCCGCCGGAAACACAGTATTCCACCTGAACGTGCTTGTCACAGGTCTGAGTCGGCATATCCTCCGGGTAAACGTTCACCGTTACCACCCGGTCAGATCCCCGCACATCCCCACGGCAGGCATCCGTTGCCAGCATCCCGGAGTCCAGACAGATGGATACAGACCGGAAAGCGCTTCCGTCATACAGCGCATTGTTGGAAAGTCCCTCATGGATGGGCTGCATCACCTTGCGCCACATCTGGGCCGCCGGGTTGGTGCCCAGATGAATCTGCTCCGGCTGATCATATCCCACCCAGACTGCCGCAGTGTAGTGGCTGGTATAGCCGCAGAACCAGCGGTCCCGGTTGGAGGAGGTGGTGCCCGTCTTACCGGCAATGCTCTGACCGCCGAAGATGGCAGCGCCGCCGGTGCCGTAGTTTGCCGCGCTGTACAGGCAGTAGTTGATATAATTCAGGGCCTTCTCCCGCAGAATCTGCTGAGAATCCTGGGTATTATCCACCACCAGGACGCCGTCACTGTTATACACCTTGGTGTACAGGCGGGCTTCCCGGTATACGCCGTTGTTGGCGAAGGTTGCATAAGCCGCCGCCATTTCCTGTACGGTGGAACCGATGGTCAGGGCGCCCAGCGCCAGCGGTGCAGGGCCGACGTCAGACTTGGTCTCCCCGTCCGCCGCCAGGTAGGATTCCACCAGATGGTTCTGGCCGAAATTATACTTGGCAAAGCTGTAGGCATAGTCTGCACCGATATAGTTCAGGGTTCGCACGGAAATGGTGTTCACAGAGGAGACAATGCCCTGATACACCGTCCGGGCGTACTGATACTGCCGGTTATCGTTCTTGGGCCAGTTTCCGTCGGTGTAGGACACCGGCAGGTCCTTGAACACCGTAGCCGGGGTCACATTTCCGGACTCAAAGGCAGGCGCATAAACAGAAAGAGGCTTCTGCGCAGAACCGGTCTGGAGCTTCGCCTGGGTCGCCCGGTTGTAGCCCAGGAAGGTGTCCTTCTCCCCGACGCCGCCGGCCAGAGCCACCACATCGCCGGTGGTATTATCAATGACCACAATGGCGGACTGGAGCTGCTGCGCACTGTTGGTGCTGGGGATGCTGTCTAGGTTGCCATAGATGGCATCCACCTGGTTCTGCACATCCATATCCAGGGTTGTATAGATGTGATAACCACCCTTCTGAATCCGCTCCAGATAGACATTCCGGGCCTGCTCTTCCAGATCGTCCCAGTTCTTTCCATCCTGCTCCGCCAGATAGGAGGCAAAATCAATCAGAACCGCATCCACGAACCAACTGTAGATATGCTGGGAAGCATTGGTGGTTACAGAGGTCAGGGTACCACATACCGGGCAGTAATAAGCGCCGTCTCCGCCGGTAAAGGTGCTGCGGATGCCTTCGTAGCCGCAGGCCTCGTTTTCGCAGACAGTCCAGCGGTCTTCGTCGGCAATGCCCTCTTTGAATACCATTTCCTGGGCAACCGCTTCTTCGTATTCCTCGTCGGTCAGGTATCCCTGATTGTGCATCTCGCTGAGCACATTCAGCTGACGGTAGCGGTTCCGCCCCGCACCATCCCGCTCTTCTCCCTTGTACATGAAAACACTGGTCGAATAGGGGTTGAACAAGGACGGGTTGTTGGTAATGCTGATCAGGCTGGCACACTCTGCCACCGTCAAACTCTGCAGTTCCTTGCCGAAATACTCCGCAGCGGCACTCTTGACGCCGTAGCAGCCCTTGCCCAGGTATATTTCGTTCAGGTAGTACTCCATAATCAGATCTTTGTCGTACTCCCGTTCGAACAGCTGGGCACGGAAAATCTCCATAACCTTCCGCTGAACCGTAACGCTTTTTTCTCCGGTGTGGTTCTTGATAAACTGCTGGGTAATGGTAGAGCCGCCGAACTGCTCATCGCCGCCGAAGAACATATTCAGACAGGCTTTGATCGTCGTAATCCAGTCTACGCCCTGGTGCTCATAGAACCGCTTATCCTCAATAGCCACGGCGGCATCGACCAATGCCTGGGGAATTTCGTCCAGGGAGGCCCACTGCCGGTCCGTGGTGGTATAAATCTGCTGCAGCTGCTGAATATCTCCGTTGTTATCCACATAATAGATAAAGGAGGTCCGCTCTAGGTCATAGTCCTCCAGGGACCAGTCGGAAGCGTCTGTGAGAATGTCATCCTGAAGATAGTCACCCAGCGTTCCCACGAATACGGTTCCGCAGATCAAAACAATCAGCAGTACCGTAGCCGCAGCGCCGATGGCGATTTTCAGGACGGAGATGGCTGCCGTCAATACCGTATATCCCAGTTTAATCAGCCAATGCGGGTCCCACTCCTGGCGGGGCTTGCGCATTCTCCTTTTCGGTTTCTTTTCATCTGCCATAGGGTACCTCCAAAAAAACAGCCGTGGCTGAACAGTCAGTCAAGTCTTTTGCTGTGCGGGCCAAAGGGCAGAAAATGCCCGTTGGCATAGCAATACGGATATGATTATAGCATACCCAATTCAAAAACGAAAGCCCCAATTTATTAATAAAGATTAAAAACTGGGAAACCCTATTTTCAAAAGGAGTCGGTGCAAATGCGCAACAAATTAAAGAAATACGCCTGTGTGGCCCTGCTTCTGTATTGGGTTTTGGGCGCCTGGAAAGGGTACGTTGCCATATTTGAAAAGGGGCAGGAGGAGCCCAGACAGATATTTCCCTATAGCGTAGCCTCCCTTCCCCTGGCGGATCAGGAGGCGCTGGAGCAGGGCATTACTGTCCGGACAGAGCAGCAGCTTCAGCAGCTGCTTGAGGATTATCTGTCATAAAAACCCCATATCAATTCTATTCAAATTTCCCTCTTGATTTTCTATGGCGCACGCATTAGAATAAAGGCAAGAAAAAGATCGGGGGAACCATGGTGGATCAGTACGGATCGGATTTCATCTCCATTACCGACGAGGATGGCACAGAATACGAATTGGAGGTTCTGACAACGCTGGAGTACAACGGCTGCACCTATCTGGCAGTGATTCCGGCGGAGGAAAGTCAGGACACGGTGAACCTGGAGGTCAGCATCCTCAAGTCCGTGGAGGAAGACGGCGAGCCGCTTCTGTGTGCCGTGGAAGACGAGGCAGAGCTGGAAGCGGTGTATGGCCTTGTGATGGATTCCCTGTACGAGGAAGAGAAATAATCTCCTGCTTCCCTGCTTTCATTTGCATTTCCTGCTTGGTGCGTAGCGTGTCCTTTTGGACCCACATTTTTAAATAGGGGCGTTGGACTTCCCGGCCTGTTTGCAGACCTCCCGTCTGCCGCTGGACGTCAGATGGACGTTGGGAGCAGTAACGGTCTGGAGCGGCACCCCACCTGCCTTTTCGTGCAGGTCATAATTGGATGCGTTACGGCTAAAGCGGGTGCCTGGAGAGCTTCGGCTCTCCAGGTTTTTTATGTTTCCCTGTAAAAATTTCTCACATTGTGGATTTCCTAACAATTTCCCCCTTGAAACCTGGAGGTCGATGGGTTATAATAGCGAAGTCTATGCAATTTCAGCGCAAAGAACACCATTGAGACAAACGAGAGGATATGATCACATGAGTGCATCCAGTAAGAAAAAGCTCCGGAAGGAGCAGGACGCCGCCAAACTGACGGAAAAACAGCTGACCGAGCAGAAGGAAGCGAAGAAAGTCAGCCTGTATACCGCCTCTTTTGTGGTGGTGATGGTCCTGCTTCTGGCTGTGGCCATTTTTGTCGGCGTACGGCAGACCATCGTCAACAGCGGTATCCGGGAGAAGAATACCGTTGCATTTACGGCTGGCAGCCATGAGCTGAACAACGCCGAGATGGGTTACTTCTTTATGGACTCGGTCAACCAGTTCTATTCCACCTACGGCAGTTATGCCTCCCTGCTTGGTCTGGACGTAACCAAGCCTCTGGACGAGCAGATTTCCAACGCGGAAACCGGAGCCACCTGGGCAGATGATTTCCTGGAGTCCGCCCAGTCCGCCGCCCACTCGGCCTACGCCCTGGCGGACGCTGCCAACGCCGCAGGCTTTGTCCTTCCGGAAGAGGATCAGGATGACATTGATTCCGCAATCTCCAATCTGGACCTGTACGCTTCCCTTTATGGTTACTCCAACGGAGAAGATTACCTGAAGGCCGTGTACGGAAAGGGTTCCACCGTGGAAAGCTATCGCAGCTATTGTGAGCTGAACGCTCTGGCTCAGGCTTATCAGGAATTCTATTCGGATTCCCTGACTTATACGGACGAGGACCTGCGGACTGCTGAAGCGGAAAATTACAATGCGTATTCCTCCTTCACCTTCCACACTTACTACCTGGCGGCCAGCCGTTTCCTGACCGGCGGCACCACCGATGAGGACGGCAATACAACCTATTCTGAGGAGGAAACCGCTGCCTCCATCGCGGCAGCCGAAGAAGCTGCCAAGCAGCTGACCGGGGAGGAGATTGACTCCGTGGAAGCTCTGGACGAGGCCATTGCCGCCCTGTCCATCAATGCCGATACGGAGGCTTCCAGCACTGCCTATGATTCCGTACTTTACAGTTCCATCAGCTCTCTGTATGCCGACTGGCTGGCAGAGGACGGCCGGGTATCCGATGACAAGGCCTATTTTGAGAACACCTCCACTTCCACCGATGAGAATGGCGAGTCGATGAGCACCGTAAGCGGCTACTATGTGGTTTACTTTGAGAGCAGCACGGATAACACCTTCCTCCTGTCCAATGTTCGCCACATTCTGGTCTCCTTTGAGGGCGGCACCACCGATGAAACCACCGGCGTGACCACCTACTCCGATGAAGAGAAAGCCGCTGCCAAAACTTCCGCCGAGGAGATTCTGGCGGAGTGGGAAGCCGGCGACGCCACCGAGGAGAGCTTTGCCCAGCTGGCCAATGAAAAGTCGGATGACGGTGACGGCACCACCGGCGGCCTGTACGAGAACATCTCTCCCGACTCCAGCTATGTAACCAACTTCAAGGAGTGGGCACTGGCTGACCACGAGCCCGGCGATACCGGCATTGTGGAAACGGAGTATGGCTATCACGTTATGTATTATGTGGGTGATACCGACTATACCTACCGGGACTACCAGATTGAAACCCAGCTGCGCAGCGAGGATGTCAGCACCTGGTACACCGAGACTGTGGACGCTGTTTCCACCACTGTGGGTGATACCAGCTATATCCGCAAGGACCTGGTCCTCAGCTCTGCAGGCTGATTTGTCAAATCCTTCTCCGCCTTAAAGTAAACCTCAATAAGGCGGGTAGTATTCTAAAAAAAAGTAGATAACACAGTTGAAAGGGCTTGTCGTCTGTGCATTACAGGCGACAAGCCCTTAAACTTTGCCTCAGCGTAGAGGTTATTGTAGGAATCCAAAATGATCCATGCGTTCTTGCTTGAAGGCGGTATAATCATTCGGTAAACGTTCGATCGTAAGCGTAAAACCAGCCGGCGGCTTGCGGCAGGTACCTGCTCTATGAGATAATATCTCCAACATCCAAATCTCTCCTTTAGACTGCAAGGGAGATATTTGGCCCATTGGGAGATGGTCAAAAATGG
>CALXFW010000028.1 GCA_944387685.1 uncultured Oscillospiraceae bacterium | reverse complement strand
GTAGTCCGCCCTTGCGAATGATGTTTTGAATGAATTCGGGGAAGGGTTCGGCCTGGTAGGTCTTTCCGGTGGTCAGGTCGGAAATCACGCCGGTGTCAAAGTCGATGCTCACGGTGTCTCCCGCCTGGATTTCCTCGGCTGCCTGCTCACACTCCAGGATGGGCATGCCGATGTTGATGGCGTTGCGGTAGAAAATCCGGGCGAAGCTTTTGGCGATGACGCAGCCGGTGCCGCAGGTCTTGATGGCCAGGGGAGCGTGCTCCCGGGAGGAGCCGCAGCCGAAGTTCCATCCGGCCACCATAATGTCTCCCGGCTGTACCCTGGAGACGAAGGTGGTGTCGATGTCCTCCATGCAGTGCTTGGCCAGATCCTGGGCGTTGGGGGTATTCAGATACCGGGCGGGAATGATCACATCGGTATCCACGTTGTCGGGATATTTGAAAACGGTTCCTTGGGTGTTCATACTCAGACCTCCTTGGGGGCGGTGATGCAGCCGGTGAGGGCGGATGCGGCGGCGGTTGCCGGGCTTGCCAGGTAAACCTCGCTCTTGACATGGCCCATCCGGCCCACGAAGTTCCGATTGGTAGTTGCCACGCACCGTTCTCCCTCCGCCAGAATGCCCATGTAGCCGCCGAGACACGGCCCGCAGGTGGGGGTAGAGACCACGGCGCCGGCGTCGATGAAGGCGGTGACATAGCCCCGCTCCACACACTCCCGGTAGATTGCCATGGTGGCGGGGATGATGATGCACCGGACGCCCGGGGCAACGGACTTTCCCTTCAGAATGCGGTAGGCCGTCTCCATGTCCTCCATCCGGCCGTTGGTGCAGGAGCCGATGACCACCTGATCGATTTTGATGTCTCCCAGTTCTGCGGCGGGTCTGGTATTCTCCGGCAGGTGGGGGCAGGCCACGGTGGGGACGATCCGGCTCAGGTCAATTTCGATGGTCTGCTCATATTCCGCGTCGGCATCGGCGGCGTACTCCACTCCGGGACGCTCGCTGCGGCCTTTCAAATAGGCCCGGGTCACGTCATCCACCGGGAAGATGCCGTTCTTGGCGCCGGCTTCAATGGCCATGTTGCAGATGCACAGCCGGTCGTCCATGGAAAGACCTGCGACGCCGTCGCCCACAAATTCCATGCTCTTGTACAATGCGCCGTCCACGCCGATTCTGCCGATGATGGAGAGAATCACATCCTTGCCGCTGCAATTGGCGGGGAGCTTTCCGGTGAGGTGGAAGCGGATGGCGGCGGGCACCTTGAACCAGGCGGTGCCGGTGGCCATACCGGCGGCCATGTCGGTGCTGCCCACGCCGGTGGAGAAGGCGCCCAGAGCGCCGTAGGTGCAGGTATGGCTGTCGGCGCCGATGATGCAGTCACCGGCGGTGACGATGCCCTGCTCCGGCAGGAGGGCGTGCTCAATGCCCATCTTGCCCACATCGTAGAAGTGGCTGACGCAGTGCTGACAGGCGAACTCCCGGCACTGCTTGGATTGCTCGGCGGCCTTGATGTCCTTGTTGGGGACGAAATGGTCCAGGACGATGGCAATCCTGTCCTTGTCAAACACCTGGGAGAATCCCACCTTGTTGAACTCGTTGATGGCGACAGGGGTGGTGATGTCGTTGCCCAGGACGATGTCCAGCCTGGCCTGAATCAGCTGGCCGGCGGCAACGGAGTCCAGTCCGGCGTGGGCTGCCAGGATTTTCTGTGTCATAGTCATTCCCATAGGGTTACCTCTCCTTTATTCCCGGGTCATATTGTTGTAGGCGCTGATCAGCGCGTTGGCGCTGGCGGTGATGATGTCGGTGTCCGTGCCGGCGCCCCAGTACATGGTGCCGTCGGCATCCTCCAGACCGATGTAGGCAGCGGCGGTGGAGCCGGAGCTGCGCTCCTGGACGCTGTGCTCGGTATAGACCTTCAGGCTGTAGGTTATGCCGGTGTATTCCTTCAGGGCGTTGCTGACAGCATCCAGGGAGCCGTTGCCGGTGGCCTGGAGGGTGGTCTTCCGGCCGTGGCGGAGGAAGGTGATATAGGCCTCCACCCCGTCGGCATTTTGGGTGAAATTCATCTTGGAGATGGCGATGGGGTTGTGGACGTTCAGGTAGCAGTCCATGAAGATGGCCAGCACGTCCTCGCTCTTCAGCTCCCGGTGGTCGTGGTCAGAGACGCTCTTGCACTGGTAGCTCAGATGCTCGCGCATCTTGGGCGGCAGAATATAGCCGTAGGCCTGCTCCAGCAGGTAGCCGATGCCGCCCTTGCCGCTCTGGGAGTTGACCCGGATGACGTCGGCGTCGTAGGTGCGGCTGATGTCCTGGGGATCGATGGGAATGTAGGGCACCGTCCACTGGTGCAGATTCTTCTCCTTCCGCCAGGTCATGCCCTTGGCGATGGCGTCCTGATGGGAGCCGGAGAAGGCGGCAAATACCAGGGCTCCGGCGTAGGGGCTGCGCTCATAGACGTGCATCCGGGTGCACTCCTCATAGACCTTGCAGATGCCGGGCATATCGGAGAAGTCCAGCTCCGGGTCCACCCCGTGGGAGTACATATTCATAGCCAGGGTGATGATGTCCACGTTACCGGTCCGTTCCCCGTTGCCGAACAGGGTGCCTTCCACCCGGTCGGCTCCGGCCAGCAGTGCCAGCTCCGTATCCGCCACGCCGGTGCCCCGGTCATTATGGGGATGGACGGAGAGGGTCACGTGCTCCCGGTACTTCAGGTTTTCGCTGATGTATTCCACCTGGCTGGCGTAGACATGGGGCAGGCTCATTTCCACGGTGACCGGCAGGTTGATGATCACGTTGTTGGTTTCGCTGGGCTCCAGCACATCCAGAACGGCGTTGCAAACCTCCAGGGCGTATTCCGGCTCGGTGCCCGTGAAGCTCTCCGGGGAGTATTCAAAGCGGAAATTGCCCTCATATTCCTGGGCCAGCCGCTTGACCAGCTTGGCGCCCTCCACGGCAATCTGCTTGATTTCCTCCTTGCTCTTGCGGAAAACCTGCTCCCGCTGGGCAACGCTCACGGAGTTGTAGAAATGGATGATGGCGCTGGGCGCGCCTTTGCAGGCGTCGAAGGTCTTGCGGATGATGTGCTCCCGGCACTGGGTCAGCACCTGCACCGTCACATCCTTGGGAATCATGTTGTTTTCAATCAGGGTGCGCAGGAACTCATATTCCGTCTCCGAGGCAGCAGGGAAGCCAACCTCGATTTCCTTGAAGCCAACCCGGAGCAGCATATGGTAAAACTCCAGCTTTTCTTCCAGACTCATGGGAATCACCAGACTCTGGTTGCCGTCCCGCAGGTCCACGCTGCACCACTGAGGGGCGGTTTCGATGTGATCCTTCTGCACCCATTTGCAGTGACTGCCAGGGGCAGGGTAGTAGCCGATGCTGTACTTGCTGGTATCCATATGATGCTCTCCTTTGAAAAATAGAATGGGGTTATACGATTCGGAAGCCCTCCGCTTGCAGGGCCTGGGTGATTTGCTCCACATGGTCGTAGTTCCGGGTCTCCAGGCTGATGCGCAGGAAGCAGCCGTTGATGCTCTCGGTGCCGCCCCGCTCATACTGGACGCCGGTGACGTTGCCGCCGCAGTCGGCGATGATCCGGGACACATCCTTCAGCTGGCCCGGCTTGTCCGCCAGCTCGATGAGCAGGGTGGCGATCCGCCCGGACTTCATCAGGCCCCGTTCAATGACCCGGGACAGGCTGGTGACGTCGATGTTGCCGCCGGAAATCAGACTGACCACCTTCTTGCCCTGAATGGGGAACTTGCCGAACATGGCGGCGGCCACGGAAACCGCGCCGGCGCCCTCGGCGATCATCTTCTGCTTTTCGATCAGGGCCAGAATGGCGGAGGAAATCTCATCTTCCGTCACCAGGGCGATGTCGTCCACATACTTGCTCACCATTTCGTAGGTCAGGTCTCCGGGGGTCTTTACGGCGATGCCGTCGGCGATGGTGGCCACATGGTCCAGGGTTTCAATGTGGCCGCTGTGAATGGCGTTGTACATACTGGGAGCGCCCGCCGCCTGGACGCCGTAGACCTTGATGGAGGGACGCAGAGACTTGATGGCGTAGGCCACGCCGGAAATCAGGCCGCCGCCGCCCACGGGGACGATCACCGCGTCGATGTCGTCCAGGGCGTTGAGGATTTCCAGACCGATGGTGCCCTGACCGGCGATGACGTTCTCATCGTCGAAGGGATGGACAAAGGTGTAGCCGAATTCCTCTTTCAGCTCCAGAGCCTTGTTGTAGGCGTCGTCGTAGACGCCCTCTACCAGGCACACCTTGGCGCCGTAGGCCTTGGTTGCCTCAATTTTGGAGATGGGGGCGGTGTCCGGCAGGCAGATCAGGGAGGAGATGCCGCACTTGGAGGCGGCCAGGGCCACGCCCTGGGCGTGGTTGCCGGCGGAGCAGGCGATGACGCCCCTTGCCTTTTCCTCGTCGGACAGCATGGCGATTTTATAGCCGGAACCCCGGAGTTTGAAGGAGCCGGTGTTCTGCAGGTTTTCCGGTTTTAAGTACAGTTCGCACTCCGGGGCGATGCCGTAGGCCTTGGCCAGGGGAGTGGGGCGGATGATATCCTTCAGCACCAGAGAGGCGTGGAACAGTTTGTCGATTGTGACCATAGCGTCTATCTTTCCTTTCGGTTATAAAAAAGGGCCCTGTCTCTTTCCACAACTGTAAAGAGACAGGGCTTCTGCATTGCATCAAACCTTGCGGTACCACTCTTCTTGCCGCCCGGGGGCAGCCACTCACGGCGGTCAAGCAACCGCCTCCCGCTGTATCGGTCGGGCTCCGTCTGGCCTACTTGCCGAAGCGTTCAGCGCAGCCGCTCAGAGGCCAGTATACTGCTTCTTCCGGCACCGTCTCGCACCAACCGACGGCTCTCTGGATGGGAAGTGAAGCGGCTTTTTCCTCTTCAATGCGTTTTTCACTATGTTGGGAAGAATTATAGCACCTCTTTTGCCCTGTGTCAAGCACGGAAATACAAAAGTCTCTCCGTGCGGAACAGCTTCCTCCCCGGGCGCAGGTGGAAACAGGGGAGGAGAACCCTTATTCGATGACCTGAATCCAGCCCTCCGGGGCGGGAATCCGGCCCATCTGGATGCCGGTAAGGGTATCGTAAAGCTTCTGAATGGTGGGGCCGAAGCCGGCGTACACGGTTTCCTTGCCGTGGTCCACAATTTTGCCCACGGGGGAGATGACGGCGGCGGTGCCGCACAGGCCGCACTCGGTGAAGTCCCCGATTTCCGTCAGGGGAACCTCCCGCTCTTCCACTTCCATGCCCAGGTAATCCTTGGCGACCTGAACCAGGGAACGGCGGGTGATGGAGGGCAGGATGGTGCTGGACTTGGGTGTGACCAGGGTGTTGCCCTTGATGAAGACGATGTTGGCGCCGCCGGTTTCCTCGATATAGGTCCGGGTGGCGGAGTCCAGATACACATTCTCGTCGTAGCCCTGCTCGTGGGCATCCACAATGGCGTACAGGCTCATGGCGTAGTTCAGACCTGCCTTCACATGGCCGGTGCCCCGGGGGGCGGCCCGGTCAAAATCGGAAATCCGAACGGTCAGGGGCTTGATGCCGCCCTTGAAGTAGGAACCCACCGGGGTGGCAAAGACCCGGAACTGGAATTCAGTGGCGGGCTTCACGCCGATAATGGCGTCGCTGCCGAACATGAAAGGACGCAGATACAGGGAAGCGCCGGAGCCGTAGGGGGGCACCCAGGCGGCGTTGGCCCGGACGGTCTCCACCACAGCCTCCACGAAGCGGTCCTCGGGGAATACGGGCATCTTCAGACGGCGGCAGGAGTCGGCCATCCGCTGGGCGTTCAGGTCGGGGCGGAAGCAGACGATCCGGCCGTCCTGGGCGGTGTAGGCCTTCATGCCTTCAAAGCAGGTCTGGGCGTACTGCAGCACACAGGCGCACTCGCTCATGGTTATATTTGCCTGATCGGTAAGACATCCGGCGTCCCAAGCGCCGTCCTTATAGTTGGATACATAGCGGTAATCGGTCTGCACATAGGCAAAGCCCAGGCTGCCCCAGTCAATATTCTTTCGTTCCATCAGAATACACCTCTCTTGATTGTCGGGAAATACCGGATTCCTAGGACAAAATACCCTGAATTTCCTGTTGTCCTACATTCTAGCACCCGAAATGGCCCCGGTCAAGAGCAAGCAAAGAAAAATGTTTGTCGGTTGGGGACAAATGTTTCTTTTCAAAGCACAGAAAATTTGGAGAAAATTCCTTCTTGACTTTAGCTGACTAAAGTGATAAAGTATTCCAAGCGAGAAAATGACCGGGAGGAAGGAATCAATGGAAAAGGCTCGACATCCGGGAGAAGACCTGTTTTACGAGGCTGTTCTGTCTTTGCAGACGCCGGAGCAGTGCCGGCTGTTTTTTGAGGATATCTGCACCATCAAGGAGCTGCAAGCCATGACCCAACGCCTGCGGGTGGCCTGCCTGCTGGACGGCGGCAGCAACTATAATGAGGTGTCGGAAGCGACGGGCGCCAGCTCCGCCACCATCAGCCGGGTGAACCGGTGCCTGCACTACGGCGGCGGTTATCAGGCCGCGCTGGCATTATTGAAGAAAGCGGGGAAACTGAACGATGACCGACGAAATCTGGAAGCGTGAGGAGCGGGCGGAGTTCGCTCTGCGCAGCCTGTACCACCGCTACGGCTACGCCCCGTACAAAATGAGTCATTTTGAAGAATACGACCTGTACGTCCGGAACAAGGACTTTCTGATTTCCGACCAGATCATCACCTTTTCCGGGGCGGGGGGCCGGCTGCTGGCACTGAAGCCGGACGTAACCTTGTCCATTGTCAAGAATGCGCCCCAGGAACCGGGAGAAGTGCAGAAGGTGTACTACAGCGAAAACGTCTACCGGGATTATCGGGAGATCATGCAGACCGGTCTGGAATGCGTGGGAGACCTGGGAGAATATGAAATCGCCGAGGTGGTGCGGCTGGCCGTCAAAAGTCTTGGCCTGATGGCGGACCGGTATGTGCTGAATCTGTCCCACATGGGCCTGATTGCCGGGGTGCTGAACAGCGGGAATCTGCCTGCCCAGGCAAAACGCCAGGCCATGGACTGCCTGCGGCGGAAGAATGCCCATGAGCTGAAGGCCCTGTGCGCCGGCCAGGAGCAGACCTGGAGAAAGCTGGAGGCCCTGGTTTCCTACCGGGGCAGCGGAGCGGAAGTGCTGCCCCGGATAGCTGGGGTTCTGACCACCCAGGCAGAGCGTCAGGCGCTGGAGGAACTGGAATCCCTGTGGCAGGTGCTGGAGCGCACCGGATGCGCCGGGCACGTCTGCCTGGATTTCTCCGTGGGCAGCGACCTGCGCTACTACAGCGGGGTGGTGTTCCGGGGCTATCTGGAAGGGATTCCCGCCAGTATCCTCTCCGGCGGGCAGTATGACCGCCTGCCCCAGAAGATGGGACGCAAGAGCCGGGCCATTGGATTTGCTGTCTACCTGGATTTGCTCCAGGAGTCCGGCCAGGAGGAGGGAATCTATGACCTGGATACCCTGATTCTGCACGACGGCTCCGTGGACACCGGGGTTCTGGCGGAGGCGGCGGAACAGGCTGCGGAGGCCGGCAGCGTACTGGTGGCCAAGGCGGCTCCCCGGGGCAGAAGCTGGAGACGCCTGATTCAGTTTGAGAAAGGGGAGCGGGTGCAGTGATGGATACCTTGAATATTGCCCTGCCCAAGGGGCGTCTGGGAGAAAAGGCCTACGCCATGCTCAAGGCCTGCGGCTATGACTGCCCGGCGTTGGAAGACCCGGGGCGGCGGCTGATTTTTGAAAATCCGGAGAAAGGGGTCCGCTACTTCTGGGTGAAGCCCTCGGATGTGGCCATTTATGTGGAGCGGGGCGCCGCGGACCTGGGAATCGTGGGCAAGGACATTCTGCTGGAGTACGAGCCGGATGTGTATGAGCTGCTGGACCTGAAGATGGGAAAATGCCGCATGGCAGTGGCAGGGAAGAAGAATTTCCGGGACCCGGTGGGACAGACTCTGAAGGTCGCTACCAAATTTCCCAACATCACCCGGAATTTTTACAACACCAAGTGCCGGGACATTGACATCATCCACCTCAACGGGTCCATCGAACTGGCCCCCATCCTGGGGCTGAGCCATGTGATTGTGGACATCGTGGAGACGGGAACCACTCTGCGGGAAAACGACCTGGAGGTTTACGAGGAGATTGTTCCCATCAGCGCCCGGCTGATTGCCAACACATCCAGCTATCAATTCAAGGACCAGGCTATTTTGGCCATTCAGGAGCGCCTGGCCCGTCAGGTGGAGGAAACAAGATGATTCGGATTCTGAAATTTGGACAGGTGCCGGCCGACGAAATTTTCGCCCGGGTAACCCCCAGCGTCAATGTAGAGGAAATTGTCGCCGGAATTCTGGCGGACGTGAAGAAAAACGGGGACCGGGCGGTGCTGGCCTATACCCGGAAGCTGGACGGGGCGGACCTGGACCGGCTGCGCGTAACGGAGGGAGAAATTCAGGAGGCTTTGGCGGCTGTGGAGCCGGAGTTCATCGCCATTCTGGAGCAGGCGGCGGAGAATATCCGGGCCTTCCACAGCAGACAGGTGCGCACCAGCTTTGTGATTGCCGACCGGCCCGGCATTGTGCTGGGACAGAAGATTACCCCCATTGAGAAGGTGGGCGTCTATGTCCCCGGGGGCACGGCGGCCTACCCCTCCACGGTGCTGATGGATACCATTCCGGCGAAAATTGCCGGCTGCCCCCAGGTGGTGATGGTTTCCCCGCCGGGAAAGGACGGAAAGCTGAACCCCGCCATTGTGGCGGCGGCCCGGATTGCCGGGGTGGACGCCATCTATAAAATGGGCGGCGCCCAGGCCATCGCCGCCCTGGCCTATGGTACGGAAAGCGTTCCCAAGGTGGATAAGATTGTAGGCCCGGGCAACGCCTTTGTGGCTGAAGCCAAGAAGCAGGTATTCGGCCAGGTATCCATTGACATGATTGCCGGGCCCAGCGAGATTCTGGTGATTGCCGACGGCAGGAGCAACCCCGTCCATGTGGCGGCGGACCTGCTCAGCCAGGCGGAGCATGACAAGCTGGCCAGCGCCGTGCTGGTGACGGACAGCGAAGCTCTGGCCCAGGCGGTGGCGGCGGAGCTGGAGCGGCAGCTGCCCCTGCTCCCCCGGGAGGAAATCGCCCGGGCATCCATTGACAACAACGGCAAAATCATTGTGGCGGACAGCCTGATGGACGGCATCGCCATTGCCAACGAAATCGCTCCGGAACACCTGGAGTTGATGGTGGACGATCCTTTTGCCTATCTGGACGCCGTCAAGCACGCGGGCTCCATCTTCCTGGGCCGGAACTGCCCGGAAGCGCTGGGGGACTACTTTGCCGGGCCCAACCACACCCTGCCCACCTCCGGCACCGCCCGGTTCTCCAGCCCCCTGGGCGTGGATGACTTTGTGAAGAAGAGCCAGTTTACCTACTATACCGCTGACGCTCTGTCCCGTGTGGCAGAGGATATTGACCGGTTTGCCAAAAAAGAGGGTCTCCAGGCCCATGGAAACAGCGTGATGATCCGCAGGGAGGGGCTATGAGTCGTTACTTGAATGCAAGCCTTCAGGCGCTGGAGGCCTACGTCCCCGGGGAGCAGCCCCGGGACCAGCGCTACATCAAGCTCAACACCAATGAATCTCCCTACCCTCCGGCCCCTTCCGTCTGTTCGGCCATTGGGGAGGAGGATGTGGCCCTGCTGCGGCTCTACAGCGACCCAACGGGGAAGAATCTGAAAGAGAAGCTGGCGGGGCTGTACGGCGTGAAGCCGGAAAATGTGTTCCTCTCCAACGGCTCCGACGAGGTGCTGAACTTCGCCTTCCTGGCCTTCGGCGGGAAGGGGGCGGTGTTCCCGGACATCAGCTACGGCTTTTACAGCGTGTTCGCCGACCTGTACGGAATTGACTACACCCAGATTCCCCTGAAAGAGGACTTTTCCCTGGATTATCGGGATTACTGCGGGCAGGGGAAGCTGGTGGTCATCGCCAATCCCAACGCCCCCACGGGACTCTCCATCCCTGTGGATGCAGTGGAAAAAATGGCGGCATCAAACCCGGACAACGTGGTCATCATCGACGAGGCCTATGTGGACTTCGGCGGGGAAACGGCGCTGCCCCTGATTGAAAAATACGACAATCTGCTGGTAACCCGGACATTCTCCAAGTCCCGGTGCCTGGCGGGAGGCCGGCTGGGCTACGCCTTCGGAGCGCCGGCCCTGATTGCGGATTTGGAGAAGATCAAATATTCCACCAACCCCTACAATCTGGACCGGCTGACATTGCAGTTGGGAGAGGCCACGGTGGATGCCGAGGATTATTACCGGCAGATGTGCGTCCGGATTCAGGAAACCCGTGCCTGGACCAGGGACCGGCTGGAACAACTGGGCTTTCAGGTGCTGCCCAGCCGGACCAACTTCCTCTTTGCCCGGACGGACAGGGTGGACGGCGGGGAACTATACCGGATGCTGAAGGAGCGGGGGATTTTGGTGCGGCATTTTGCCAATCCGAGAATCTGCCAGTTCAACCGCATTACCATCGGCACGCCGGAGGATATGGCAACATTGATTGGGGTGCTGAAGGACATTCTGGGAGGCTGCTAATGAGAACCTATGAAGTTGAGAGAAAAACTGCGGAGACGGATATCCGCCTCCAGCTGAATCTGGACGGCGCGGGGAAGAGCAGTATCGATACCGGTGTGGGCTTTCTCAACCATATGCTGACTCTGTTTGCCGCACACGGAAAATTTGACCTGACTGTGGTTTGCTGCGGGGATTCCGAGGTGGATGACCACCACAGTGTGGAGGACATCGGCATCTGCCTGGGCATCGCCTTCCGGGAGGCTCTGGGTGACAAGCGGGGCATTGCCCGCTACGGCAGCTTCCTGCTGCCCATGGACGAGGCTCTGATTCTGTGCGCCGTGGACCTGTCCGGCAGGAGCTGCCTGTGCGATGAGCTGGACATTCCCACGGAGAAAATCGGCACCTTCGACACGGAACTGGTGGAGGAGTTCCTCCTTGGCTTTGTCCGGAACTGCCCCATGAGCCTGCATCTGCGGCAGCTGGCGGGAAAGAACGCCCACCACATTGTGGAGGGCGCCTTCAAGGGCCTGGGCCGGGCGCTGAAACAGGCGGTTGCCCTGGACGGCAGCGGAGAAATCCCCTCTACCAAGGGGGTTCTGGCATGATCGGGATTATTGACTACGGAGTGGGAAATCTGTTTTCCCTCCAATCTTCCTTCCGGGCTATCGGACAGGAGGCGGTGGTCAGCGGTTCGGCGGAGGTGCTGTCCCGGGCCGAACGGCTGGTGCTGCCGGGGGTGGGGGCCTTTGAGGACGCCGCCCGAAAGCTCCGGGAAACCGGCATGGGGGACTTTGTACGCAGTCAGGCGGCGGAAGGAAAGCCTCTGCTTGGCATCTGCCTGGGTATGCAGCTGCTGTTTGAAACCAGCTTTGAATACGGGGAGCATCCCGGCCTGGGCCTGCTGAAAGGCCAGGTGGTTTCCATGGCCGGACGGATTCCCCAGGGGCTGAAAATTCCCCACATGGGCTGGAACCGGCTGGAGTGGACCGGCGGGGAGCTGCTGAAGCCCTCGGATGGGGAATTCGTTTACTTCGTCCACTCCTATTTTGCCCAGGGATGTGAAGATTCCCTGGCGGCGGTGACGGAGTACGGCATCCCCATCACCGCAGCGGTGGAGCGGGACAATGTATTCGGCTGCCAGTTCCACCCGGAGAAAAGCGGCGGCGTGGGACTGGCCATTCTGGACCGGTTCTGCCGGATATAAGGAGGGATTGTATGGACATCTATCCTGCCATTGACCTGTACCAGGGCAAGGCGGTGCGGCTTTACAAGGGCGACTATGCCCGGATGACGGTGTACAGCGACGATCCTCCGTCGGTTGCCCGGGACTTTGCCGCCGCCGGGGCCCGGCACATTCATCTGGTAGACCTGGAGGGTGCCAAGTCCGGCAGGCCGGAAAACCTGGATACCATCCGCCGGATTCTGGATGCGGCGGAGCTGTTTGCCGAAGTGGGCGGCGGCATCCGGACCTTGGAAACCGTGGAGCAGTATCTGTCCTGCGGGGTCAACCGGGTGATTCTGGGCACTGCTGCGGTGAAGGACCCGGACTTTCTTCAGGAAGCCTTGAACCGTTACGGCGGGAAAATCGCCGTGGGGGTGGACCTGAAGGACGGCTATGTGGCCATCAAAGGCTGGACGGAGCAGTCCCAGCTGAGGGCGGAGGAATTTTTCGCCTCCATGCAGAATCTGGGCGTCAAAACCATCATCTGCACCGACATCTCCCGGGACGGAGCCATGAGGGGCACCAATCTGGGGCTGTACCGGCAGCTTTCCGGTCAGTTCGGTCTGGATCTGATTGCCTCCGGAGGGGTGTCCAGCCTGGAAGATGTGAAGGCTCTGCGGGAACTAAATCTTACCGGAGCCATCATCGGCAAGGCCTATTACATCGGGGCCATTGACTTGAAAGAGGCGGTGGAGGCTGCAACATGATTACCAAACGGATTATCCCCTGCCTGGACGTCCGCAACGGCCGGGTGGTGAAGGGGACCAATTTCCAGGGACTGCGGGATGTGTCCTCCCCGGTGGAACTGGGGAAATACTACAGCGACAACGGGGCGGACGAACTGGTGTTCTACGACATCACCGCCTCGGCGGAGGGCCGCAGGCTCTTTACCGATATCCTTAAGGAAGTGGCGGCCACCATTTTCATTCCCCTGACGGTGGGCGGTGGCATCAATACCGTGGAGGATTTTGACCGGGTACTCAAATGCGGCGCGGATAAAGTCAGCGTGAACTCCGGGGCCATCCGCAACCCGGATTTGATCCCCCAGGCCGCCCGGCTGTATGGGGACCAGTGCGTGGTGCTGTCGGCGGATGTAAAGCGGGTGGAAGGCCAGTTCCGGGTGTTTGCCAAGGGCGGCCGGGAGGACACCGGCATGGAGGCCATCTCCTGGATCAAACGGTGCGTGTCCAATGGCGCCGGGGAAGTGGTGCTCAACTCCATCGATACCGACGGGGTGAAGCAGGGCTTTGACCTGGATATGCTGGAAGCGGTGAGCAATGCCGTGGACGTGCCGGTGATCGCCTCCGGGGGCGCCGGCTGCGAGGAAGACTTTGTGGAACTGTTCCAGCGCCTGCCCAAGGTGGATGCAGGGCTGGCAGCCTCCATCTTCCATTTTGGACAGGTTAAAATTCCCGACTTGAAGAAAACCCTCCGGGACAATAACATTTTGGTGAGGTTATAAAACATATGCTGGATTTGGAAAAACTGAAATTTGACGAAAAGGGCCTGATTCCCGCCATTGTGGTGGACAACGACACCGGGGCGGTGCTGACCCTGGCCTACATGAGCCGGGCCAGCCTGGAAATCTCTCTGGAAAAGAAGCT
>CALXFW010000027.1 GCA_944387685.1 uncultured Oscillospiraceae bacterium | reverse complement strand
GGAGAGCTGAGCCGTATGACCCAGTTCAAGGACAAGTCTGCCAAGAATGCGGAAAACATCAATGGCGGCCTGTTTACCTACCCCTCCCTGATGGCGGCGGATATCCTGCTTTACCAGCCGGATTTGGCGCCGGTAGGTGAGGACCAGAAGCAGCATGTGGAGCTGTGTCACACCATTGCCCGCCGGTTCAACGGCATTTACGGCGATGTGTTCAAGCTTCCGGAGCCCTTTGTGCCCAAGGTTGGCGCCCGGATCATGAGTCTGACCAATCCCACCGCCAAGATGTCCAAGTCGGAAAATGAGGATACCGGCCGGATTCTGGTGATGGATACCCCGGAGACCATTATGCGCCAGTTCAAGCGGGCCATTACCGATTCCGATACGGAGAATTGCGTCCGTTTTGACCGGGAGAACAAGCCCGGCGTATCCAACTTGATGACCATCTATTCCGCCTGCACCGGAAAAACCTACGAGCAGATCGAGCAGGAGTTTGCCGGCTGCGGCTATGGCAAGTTCAAGCCCGCCGTGGGTGAGGCGGTGGTGGAAACCCTGCGGCCCATCCGGGAGGAGACCAACCGGCTGCTGAAGGACAAGGCCTATCTGGAGGGCGTGTATCGCCAGGGTGCGGAAAAGGCGTCTTATATGGCGGAGAAGACCCTGCGCAAGGTCTATAAGAAAGTCGGGTTTATCCTCGGATGAGCAGCGCATCGGAAGATCAGAACATCCCCCAGGAACCGGAGCTGGGCCTGTACCAGCGGGAGGAGCGCTGTTCCCGGGCAATCAAGAATGTGGCAAGAGCCTGCGTCATGCGCCTGGCGGTAACGGCGCTGCTTCTGTACATTCTGCTGCGCCAGAACTGGGCGCTTTGGATGTGGGGCATGCTGGGCTTTGTGATGGTGCTGAACCTGGCGGGAATGCTGCCCCTGGTGAAGGAACTGAAAAAGCAGCTGGCGGAGCAGAAACGCCTGCGGTCCTTGGAAGAATAGATAATGCAACGGAAGATTCCCGGAAACGCCGGCCGATAGGCCAGGGTTTCCGGGATTTTTTTGAAAAGAAGGAAAATGTCTGTAAGCATTTCCTGAGAAGAATCGTATTTGGGGTGAAGGCGCCTGGAAGGAGGAAATCAACATGAATCAAAACCAGCAGGCGGAGCGCTTGGCCCAGCTGTATGCCGATGCCATTCTCCGCCTAAGCTATACCTACTTAAAAAACACCGACGATGCCCAGGACATTTGCCAGACGGTTTTCGTAAAGCTTCTGAGCCATCCCCGGACATTCGACACCCCGGAGCATGAGAAAACCTACATCCTGCGCATGGCGGCCAATGCCTGCAAGGATCTGCTGCGCAGTCCCTGGCGAAAGCGCAATTGCAGTCTGGATGCCTGCCTGGAGGTCCCGGCGCCGGAGGCTCCCGATGGTTCGGTGCTGGCTGCGGTGAACCAGCTGCCGGAGAACTACCGGACGGTGCTGTATCTGTTTTACTACGAAGGCTATCAGGCGGAGGAAATCGGACGGATTCTGGGCATTTCCAAATCCGCTGTCCATGTCCGGCTGAACCGGGGACGGGAAAAACTCAAAACCTATCTGGAGGAGGATGGCTATGTTTAACCAGAAAGAATATCAGAACTTCTATGATCAGCTTACCTATACCCAGGAGCAGAAAGCAGCCATTGGGGCACGGGCTGCCGCTGCTGCCCGGAAGAAGCCGGAGAACAAGGTGCTTCGCTTTGGAAAAATCGCCGCCGCTGCGGCCTGCCTGGTCTGTGTGCTGACGGTCACAGCGGAGGCCGCAGGGATTTGCACCCCGGTCTCGGAACTTCTGGCGCCTATTTTGGGCGGAAGCGTGGCCCAGACAGAGGTGATTGACAAAATCGGCCATCCGGTTGAAGCCTCCGACACCGACAACGGGGTGACCATCCGGGCGGATGCCGTGATCGGGGATGAATACAATATCTGCATGGTGTTCACCATCTCCCGGGATAACGGAACGCCCTTGCTGCCGGAGGGGGTGACCGCAGACCAACTGATGGAAGGTGGCTTTGACAGTATCAGTTTTGGAAAGGGCGGGCATGGTACGTCCTACTTTGTGGACGCGGTCCCCGGGGACGGGGAAATCCAGTACGTTTGGGTGTTCAGCTCCGATGAGCCGGTGAACCAGGGGAAGGCCTCCGCAGAGTTCCGCGACCTGCGCACCTATGGGAATGCAGGAGAGGAAGGGACTACGGTCCTGGAAGGAAACTGGATATTCCGCGTTGACGTGGCCTATGAGGATTCCTCCATTGCCCTGGGCGGCGGGGAGACCTTTGAACAGGACGGCATGACATTCACCATCACGGAAGTCAGGGTCTCGCCTCTGGCTGTCCGGGTGGCCTATGAGGTGGATTCCCAGATGCAGTTGAGCAGCGCCGAAAGCGGCAGAATGCCGGAAGGGGATGCCCGGCAGATTGAACTGTACATGGAGAACGTGGAAATCCTTCTGAACAAGAAGGACGGTACGGTGGTGGATATGAGCAATTCCGGCGGTTCCCTGACTCCGGAAAACGGGAAGACCGTTTGCGTCAAAGGCAATGCGTTCGAGGAAATCATTCCCTTGGAGGAGCTGGAAAGTGTCAGCGTTGGGGGCGTCACGTTCCCCATTTCGGAATAAAAAACCTGGGCGGTGGCGTTGGCCACCGCCCAAATTGTGTTCAGGATTTTCCTTCTAGTAGGGAAGCGTAATCCGGCTGCCCATAGCCCCGGATGTGAATGTCATTAATCAAAATAATCCGGTAACTTACAGAGTCGTCCTTGTTTCCTTCGATTACTTTGACGAAGGGCCATTTGGTACCCACCACAATGCCCACATGGTCCGCCCAGCCGGTGCAATTGCCAAACCCCTTGGAATCCCAGTCATAGTAAATGATATCTCCGGGCAGGGGAACGGCGGCGTCGTTTTCCTCCCAGGTTCCCAGTTCCTGGAAAAGGCCGATCTGCCGCTGGCAGCCGCATTCCGTGGGGATAATATCGGTCAGACCGCACTGGATGGCCACGGCACTGACAAAGGTGGCGCACCAGTCATCGGTATCCTGCACCATATATCCCACCGCCAGAGGCTCGTGGGCGTTGTAGATGTCCAGGATTTCTCTGTGGCCGCCGGTACCCTCCTGGGTGCCAAGATAGGTTTCGGCGGTTTGGACCAGTTCCAGCCGCAGGGCAGCCTCTTCTGGAGATACCTTCCAGTAGAAGCCCCAGGGGTCCAGAAGATAGTGGGCAGAAATGGCGGCTGCGGCAAGCACAGCGGCCAGAATGGAAAGGATAGTTCGTCTGCGGGGCTTGCGAATGTTCACTGGGCATCCTCCCGAATCGGTTTTCCCCATTATAGCAGTCCGTTCGGGAGAACGCAACGGTTTTCTACAGGAACAGATACAGTGCCAGGGTCAGCAGAGCGGAGTTGGGCTCCTTGCCGTTGTCCCCCGCCATGAGCAAAAGCAAAATCACCACCAGAAGGTCCTCCGTATCCAGATTCTTGGGGAGGAGCTGCTTGAGAAAGCTGCCTGCTGACGCAGGGGCGGGAGGCATGCAGTTTGGCCGGGGCATAGGATGCGCGCGGTTTGGCTGAGCTGGACGGCAGGGCTGTCCGCCGCCGGAAGGGGGAGGAAAGCGCCGCCCGGGACTGCTCTGAGGACGAGCCGAAGATGGTGACCCGGTGGGAGCCGGTTCCGGGGCGGGCTGCTGAGGGGCGTTTTGCTCTGTCACGGACCTGCGGCGGTAGCTTCCGTCCGGCTGGGGGATATAGCGGTTATACACACAATCACCTCCCGAGCAGATTCTGCAGTGCGCCGGAGCTCAGCAGGGTGGACGCAAGCCCTGCCATCTTGGCTGCCCGCATGGCCCGCTCCAGCTTTTCCACCCGTGTATGGCTCAGGTATGGAGAAAGGGCCTGGAGCAGCGCCTGCTGCTCCTGGTCCACGGTGTTGCTCTTGGCGAATTGAGACAGGGTTTGCAGGGTCCCCGGGTCCAGCTCCGGACTCCAAACCGGAGAATCCGTTTCCTGGGGTGGCTCCTGAGGGGAAGTCTGTCCCATGGCCTGGGCCATGGACATAATCTGCTGCATCATCTGGGGGTTGGACAAAATGGCGCCCAGCTTTTCCTCCAGTTCGCTCATGTCTGCTCCTCCAGCTGCTTAAGCAGCGCCTGCGCCTGGGGATTGTTCAGCAAGGAAGCCAGTGCGGCCTTTGCCTGGGTGTAGTCCCCGGCGGAAGCTTTTTTCATGGCGTCCTGAAGGGCGCTGCCGCCGGAGGCCTGCAGCATGGCAATCA
>CALXFW010000026.1 GCA_944387685.1 uncultured Oscillospiraceae bacterium | reverse complement strand
ACCGGAATGAATGCCCATGCCGTGTCGGTGCGGCTGTACCGGGTGCGGCAGCGGCTGCAAGCGTATCTGCAGAAGGAGGGAATGCTGGCATGAATCGCAGAATGATGGAAAAAGCCCTGTCCCAGATCGACGACCGGTTTGTGCAGGAGAGTTTGGAAAAAATCACCGCCGAAAACAAAGGAAAATCCAAGGCTGGGAAATATGAGGCCCCCGGCTCCGGAGACTTGGGACGGAAATTTCTGATTCTGGTGCTGGCGGCCTGTCTGGTCTTCGCCCTGGCGGCGGTGGCCTATGCCGCCAACGTCTGGGGAATCCGGGAGATGTTCCGCACGGAACTTCGGGAACTGCCGGAGGCAGTGGTGGAGGACATTCAGGTGCACACGGAGACCGCTGCTGCGGAAGACTGGAGCGCCCGGGTGACGGAATCCTACTGCGACGGCAGCAAAATCCTCATGACGGTGGCGGTTTCCGGCGGGGACCGGTATGTGCTGGCGCCTACGGATTTGGATCCGCAGAGCGGCGTGAGTTTCATCGGCCTGTCCGGAACCCAGACTCTGGAGGAGTATGCCCGGGAGCAGGGGAAAGAGCTGCTGTTTGTGGGAGCCAGTCTGATGACGCAGAAGCAGAATGAAGATCTGGGCATTTTTACAGAGTCGCAGAACCACCGGAGCACCAGCCCCACGGAGATGGTGATTCTGGTGGAGTCCGACCGTTCCAATGCAGACCCTGTGGAGAGCGCAGTGTGCCGGGTCTACGCCGTGAAGGAAGACGGGACGATGGAAAACCTGGAGATTCCCTTCACCCTGGGTGCCGCCTCGATTCAGGGAGAAGGGGTATATGTTCCCACAGACCCGGATGCCATTCCCGGCATCACCGTGGGCAATGCCACGGTGACCAAGACCTCCCTGGGGGTCACCGTCCGCTATCAGGAAACCATCACAGACCAGAAAGCTGCCTACAACATCATGAAGACGGAAAGTCCGGAACTGCCGGACCTGATGGGCGGCACTGTCCAGAACGATGACGGCAGCTGGGAAACCATCCTGACCATGGGCCAGGGAGAGATTCCCAACCAGCTGACCATCCGCTACTACGACTGGGACGAGGTATACATCGGAGAAATCCAATTCCAAAAACAATAAGCAAGCGCCAGCCTGTGTGTTTCTCAGGCTGGCGCATTCTTTTTTTCAGTCCGGTAAAATCCGGATGGCCACGTCCCGACCGTTGATCAGGCAGGCCCGGTGGAGAAAGAAAATCCACCCGCCCGTCCGGGCACGCAGCTCCTGCCGCACCTGGGCGGTGCAGGGGTCCAGAATCCGGGCCGCCACGGCGCCGGCCTCCACCCGATCCCCCAGCTCCCCCAGCGGAACAAACAGGCCGCCCTCCGTAGAGGAAACGGTATGCAGGCTGCTCTCCTCCACCGTCCGGGTTTCCGCTCCCCTGCCGAAGTCTCCCCGGCAGAATCCCTTCCGGGCAAGGAACCGCAGAACGGCGGTCACCGCCTGCTCTGCCGCCTCCTCGTCCACCGCCTCCGTCTGGCGGGTGTACAGGGAGAAGGTCTGGGTGTCCCAGATCTGCCAGTTATAGTTCAGGGTGGTGGTGTCATAGGGGTGAGGCTGGCGCAGGAGGATGTAGGGAAGGCCAAAGTCCATCGCCTCCTCCGGCCGTTCATAGCCGGTGCGCATAATCCGCACATGGGGCAGGCACCGGCCCGGCAGGTAAAAGCTGGTGACATGGATGCCATAGCGGTAGCCCTGAAGGGCCCGAAAAATTCGATCCGCCACCCGCTGGGTGGTCTCCCCCTGGTCATATCCCGGGAACATCCGGTTGATATCCGTATTGTCCGCCGCCCAGAACCGCCGCCCCACGTTCATGGAGAACTGGTTGGCGCAGGGAATCACCAGGACGCCGCATTCCGGCGTCAGATTTCCCTGCCCTTCCAGCTCCGTCAGGGCCCGAATCAGCCGGGCGCAGATATACATCTGCTGAATTTCATTGCCACGGAGCGCGCCCATCACCGCCAGAGTCTTTTTCTCCGGGTTTCCAAAGTACCAGCCCTTGACCTGCAGGGGCTGACGGAAGGGCGTATCCAGGGTAAACAGAATCTCTTCTTTCATATGCAGTCCCCCAAAATCCGGGCCAGCAGCGAGCCCTCATACACCACCGGATACTCCCGCAGGGTAAACAGCAGGCCCTCCGCCGGACTGCACACCCGCTGACGCACCTCCCCGGTGAGGGGGTCTGCAATGATTCCCAGCTCCTGTCCCGCCTGAACCCGGGTTTTGTGGTCCGAGGTGGGGAAGAAAATCCCGGGGCAGTCGGCATTCAGGAAATGCACCGCCTCGTTTCCGCTGACCAGAGGCGGCCGCACCGGAGGCACCGGCCCGGTCCACATTCCCAGATAGGCCAGCAGCGACACAATTCCCGCCAGCAGCTGGTCGCCGTAGCTGCGGGTGATGCGCATTCCGATGCCCATTTCCACCACCAGGGTGGGGGTGTTTCGCGCGTTCAGGCTGTGGGCCAGGGTGGATTCCAGCACCGTGGCGGACTCGTGAATCCACACAAAGTCCAGGTTCAGCCGTTTGGCCAGCGGCACCAGGGTTTCCGCGGTGTTGACGTTGATGCGCACCTGGGGAATCTCCCGCAGGAAGATGTTGCTGGCGTGGATGTCGATGCACACATCCGCCCCGGCAAGGTCCTCTATCAGCTCCGATGCCACAAACTCCGACATGACCCCCTCCCGGCTGCCGGGAAAGGTCCGGTTCATATCCAGGTCGTACTGGGGAATTCCCCGGGTCATGGTGCTGATGCCCAGGGGATTCAGCGCCGGGTAGATATCCACCGTTCCCTTCAGGAACCGGGCCTTCTCCTGAAGCAGCCGGTTCAGCCGCCAGGCCACATACTGTCCTTCCAGTTCATCGCCGTGGGTGCCCGTCACCACGCACAGCCGTTTCGGGCCGCTGCCGATGCGGTTTTTGGAAATCACCAGGTCCTCCCCCACAGCCAGAGGAATCTGGATTACGTTTTCGACCATGTTTTGCTTGTCCTTCCTGCCGCCCGGCGTTCCAGACGGCCCATTGGCTATTGCTCCCAGACCCGCATGAATACGGTCTGGGTCTGGTCTGCCAGGCCCAGAAATACGCCCCGCTCAATGGGGCAGTCTCCAAAATCCCGGCCCACACCGAAGCGGATATAGCCGTCATCCGTCCACTGGCAGCGGGTGGGGTCAATGCCTGTCCAGATACCGTCCAGCCAGACCTCGCACCAGGCGTGGCTGGCTCCTTCCCCCTCGGGCAGTCCGTTGACATACCGGGCGGCAAGTCCCGTCTGCCGGGCCAGGGTCAGATAGATGTGGGCATAATCCTGGCACACCCCCTGCCCGGAGGCAAAGGCCTGCTCCGCAGTGGTATGCACCCCGGTGCTGCCGGGGACGTAGGCCATATGCTCATGCACCGCCCGGGCCAGAGACCAGGCCCGCTGCCTGGGATCCCGGGGCAGGTTCAGCTGTCCGAGAACCCGCTCCAGCTCCGGCCAGGGCTGGGTATAAGCGGAGGGAAACCGGAACACCGGCATAGCCCGCTCCTGCTGCCGGGCAGCGATGTCCACCCGGGCGCTGCCCCGGAGGGTATAGCGGAAATGGTCATGGAACTGACCGATCCGCCCGATCTGAAGCAGATTGCCGAAGCCGTCCCGCTGCCGGGTATAGGGCACCTGGGGGTCCAGGGACAGGGTGCAGTCCAGAATCTCCTGCCCCGGAAAGGAAGAGGGCATACACCGCAGGGCAAAGGCGTGCTCCCCTACCGGACTGCTGAACTCCAGCAGAATGTCATAGGAGAAGTGCAGCAGACGGCTCATACGGCAAACAGCCCCTCCACACTCTCCAGCAGCTGCTGCCGGGACACCGGCTCATTGCCCAGGGCACAGGCTGTAACCACCTCCAGAGCCTGGGGATTGGGCTGCAGACCGGTTTTGTACAGCCGGTTGAGCAGCTTCTGCAGCTCCCGGTCCAGCCGTTCCCGGTGCCAGCCCATCCGGAGCATCAGGCTGATGCGCTCCACCTGGCTGCCGGTTTTGGTAATGTTGCGGATGCGTTCCTCCTCCACGGAGTCGTCGAAGCTGCCCCGGAAGGCCATGATGTCATCCAGCACCCACTGCAGCGGCACACAGGGGGCGTCGCTGTGCTCCGCCAGCTCCATGGCACCGTGGGCCATCTGCAGATAGGCCAGCGTCGGGGAGGAGATGGTCTCCCGGAGCACCATGCCGTTGCCCAGCATGGACTCCACCGCACTGCGGATGGAGTGGGGATTGGTGCCGTCAAACAGATACCGGCGGCAGAAATCCTCGGCGCTGATGTACACACAGGGAATGCCCATATCCCGGCAGAAGGCGGTGTAATCCAGGCCCTCCCCGTCGATGAGCCGGTCATATTCCTCCATCAGCACCTGAACGGCGGCATACACCCGTTCGGCGTATCGTCCCAGCCAGTACAGGCGGTTCTGTTTGCTTAACGTGACAGAATCCATGTATCCTTAAAGCCTCCTCCCTGAGAAGAATTGACCACAAAGCTGTGGGGATTTCGGGAGAATCGGGTCAGGCCGCTGGGCCATACCACCGTCTCTTCCCCGCTGGACAGGACGAAGGCACGCAGGTCCGCCTTCCGCTCCACCTGCTCCCCGTCCTCCAGAATGGGCAGGTCCTGAAAATCGATAACCTCCTGGGCGATAAACCGCCGGGGCTGGGCCGCAATGGTCCCGGCCAGCTCCTGGCGCTGCTGTGCAGTCAGGCCGCTGCCGAAAACCACCCCGTAGCCTCCGGCCTCCGCCACATCCTTCACCACCAGGGTATCCAGATGCTCCAGCACATAGCGCTGGTCCTCGGGGTAGAAGGGCAGATAGGTGGGTGCGTTGGACAAAATGGCCTCCTCCCCCAGATAATAAGAGATCATCTTCGGGACAAAATAGTAGATGCCCTTGTCATCCGCCACCCCGTTGCCGAAGGCGTTGAGGATGCCCACATTCCCGGCCCGGTAGGCAGCCATCAGATTCGGGATGCCGATGAGGGACTCCGGGACAAAGGTCAGCGGGTCCATATACTCGTCGGAAACCCGGCGATAGATGGCCCCCACCCGCTGGTCACCCTGGGTGGAGCGGTAGAAAACCGTGCTGTCCCGGACATACAGGTCCCCCGCCTCCGCCAGCACCGCACCGGACTGCTCCGCCAGATAGGAATGCTCAAAATAGGCCGCATTGTACCGCCCCGGGGTAAAGACCACATTGATGCCCCCGGTGTTTACACTGTCCATGGTTCTCCGCATGAGCCGGCCGTATCCCCTGTTGTCCACCACCGGGTTCTGCCGGAAGGTCTCCGGACTGCACCGGCGGCACAGCTGCCGGGCGATGAGGGGGTAGGAGGCGCCGGAGGGAATACGCAGGTTATCCTCCAGAATGTACCACACGCCGTCCTTTCCCTTCACCAGGTCAATGCCGGAAATGTGGCTGTATACCCCCTTCACCGGCACGATGCCCTCACACTGGGGCAGGTAGCCGGGAGAGCGGTAGACAAAGTCCTCCGGAATCACCCCGTCGGAGAGGATCCGTTTCTCTCCGTAAATATCCTTCAAAAACAGGTTCAGGGCCCGGACCCGCTGAATCAGGCCCCGTTCCAGGACCTGCCACTCCTCATGGGAAATCACCCGGGGAATGGCGTCAAAGGGAAACAGCCGTTCCTGAAAGGTGCCGTTCTTGTAGATGCCGAACTTGACCCCGTAGCGGGCCAGCTGCTGATTGATCTGCCGTGTGTGCCGTACCAAACCATCCATAGAATCACCAACCTCGAAATGGAGCACGGGGCAAGGACAACCCCGCAGACGTCCTTGCCCCGCTTTTATGGGTATATTATACGGAGTATTCCGGCGGGTGTCAATAGAAAACCCGGTTTTTCTCCCCATTCCCCGGGAAAAGCGGAAGGTGTATGCAGATTTCATACACGGATATTCCATTCATCGCGCCGGGAGGACAGGCTTCCCGGTTTGGCTGGGATTTTCACAAGACGGCGGGGGAACGCCCCGGGGAATTGTGTCAAGATGCACAAATATCCCGAATTTCGGGAATTGCGGTTGACAGTTTCCTGCCATGGTGATATGATTTTCTCACAATTTGGATCGCTTAGATAGAGGCGCGGGGTTCATCAGTACCCTCCGGCAAGGCCAGGCAGCCGCCGGATGGGAAAGGGAACGTCGCCGAAGTGTTTCGCAGCTGCCTGGCTGCGGGATGCTGGGCCGCCGGGAAATACCCGCCGGACTGTCACAAAACTTTGTGAAGCGCTATCAATGGCTGTCGGGATATCTGTGCTATTCCGTCTTCCCCATGGACCGCTTGACAAAGCGGTCCATTTTGTTTTCCCCGGTTTCCGGCGCACCGGAGAAATTCCCTGACCACTGCCGGAAAATCTGCAAGAGAAAGGTGAAAAACATGAAAAAGCTTCTGTCTGTTCTGATGGCTCTGGCTATGGTCCTGTCCCTGGCCGCCTGCGGCGGTTCCGGCACCGCCGAAACCACCGCCGCTCCCGCCGGCACTGAGGCAGCCGGCACCACCGCCGCCGCTTCTTCCGACGCCATTCCCGGCCTGGAGGACGGTGTGCTCACCATCGCCATGGAGTGCGCCTACGCCCCCTATAACTGGACCCAGCCCGATGACGCCAACGGCGCTGTGCCCATCAAGGACTCCACTGAGTACGCCAACGGCTACGACGTGATGATCGCCAAGAAAATCTGCGAAGCCAACGGCTGGGAGCTGGAAGTTGTCCGCACCGACTGGGATTCCCTGGTTCCCGGTGTTCAGACCGGTATCTATGACGCCGTCATCGCCGGCCAGTCCATGACCGCCGACCGGATGGAGCAGGTGGACTTTGCCGGTCCGTACTACTACGCCTCCATCGTCTGCGTGACCAAGGCCGACAGCGCCTTTGCCGACGCCCAGGGCATCAGCGACCTGTCCGGCGGCACCTGCACCGCTCAGATCGCCACCGTCTGGTACGACACCATGCTGCCCCAGATTGAGGGCGCTCAGATTCAGACCGCTGCAGAGACCGCTCCCGCCATGCTGATGGCCCTGGAGACCGGCACCGTGGACTTCATCTGCACCGATATGCCCACCGCCATGGGCGCCGTGGCCGCCTATCCCGACATGGTGATTCTGGACTTCACCGACTCCGACGACAATTTCGTTGCTGACGAGGGTGACATCAACATCGGCGTGTCCGTGATGAAGGGCAACACCGCCCTGAAGGACGCCATTGACAGCGTCCTGTCCACCATGACCGTGGATGATTTCAACGCCATTATGGACGAGGCCATCTCCGTCCAGCCTCTGAGCGAATAAGATTTCAATCTGTCCGGGGCGGGGGTATCTTCCCCCGCCCTGAGACACGGGGGAAGCCGAATCCTCTCCGGTTCCGCTTCCCATGTGCCTCAGAACAGACGCACACTCCGGATTGCATCCGAATCTCAAGAAAGAAGGGAGTTCTTCCCCATGGAACGACTGATACAGTTGGGCGCCGACATTGCAAAGCTCTGGGAGCGATGCGGCGGCGATTATCTCAACGGCATGAAAAACACCCTGATCCTGGCTCTGGTAGCCACCGCTATCGGCTGCCTCATCGGCCTGATCTGCGGCATTCTGCAGACCATCCCCCACAGCAAGCACGACTCCGGACTCAAGCGGTTTGTCCTGGCATTCATCCGGGGCGTGGTTCGGGTTTACGTGGAAGTGTTCCGGGGAACCCCCATGGTGCTCCAGGCGGTGTTCCTCTACTACGGCCTGCCCTACTTCACCAACAACGCGGTGAAATTTGACAACATCTGGCTGGCCGCCATTCTGGTGGTATCCATCAACACCGGCGCCTACATGGCCGAATCTGTCCGGGGCGGCATTATCTCCATTGACCCGGGTCAGACCGAGGGTGCCAAAGCCATCGGCATGAACCATGTACAGACCATGCTCAAC
The DNA here is from genome assembly GCA_944387685.1 of uncultured Oscillospiraceae bacterium. Classification (GTDB taxonomy): domain Bacteria; phylum Bacillota; class Clostridia; order Oscillospirales; family Oscillospiraceae; genus Faecousia. The sequence goes on along the minus strand of CALXFW010000026.1, from coordinate 1,269 downwards.
GTGATTCTGCCCCAGGCCATCCGCAACATCATGCCCCAGATCGGCAACAACTTCATCATCAACGTGAAGGATTCCTCCGTCATGTTCATCATCTCCTTTACGGAGTTTTTTGCCGTCCATCGGGCGGCAGTGGGCCAGACCTACCTCTATTTCCCCTCCGCCACCATTGAAATGGTAGGTTATCTGACCATGACCCTGATTGCCTCCTTCCTCCTGCGGTGGATGGAGCGGCGGATGGACGGCGACAGCAGCTACAAGCTGGTTCAGGTGGACCAGCTGACCATGACCGCCGGAACCTACAGCCACCCGAGCCGGGGAACCCCCTTCGACGAGCGGAGCAAGGAAAACCGGAATCGAGTCCGGCAGAACCTGAAATTCGGAAGAAGCAGAGGAGAGCGCTGATATGGCTGAGAAAATTTTGGAAATCCGCCACCTGTCCAAGAGCTTCGGCTCCAACCAGGTGCTGCGGGATATTGACTTTGCGGTGAACAAGGGAGACGTGATCTCCATCATCGGCGCCTCCGGCTCCGGCAAATCCACCCTGCTGCGCTGCGTGAATCTGCTGGAAACTCCCACCTCCGGCGAAATTCTCTACCACGGGCAGAATGTGGTGGGCCCCGGCGTGAACGCCGCCGCCTACCGCTCCCATGTGGGCATGGTATTCCAGTCCTTCAACCTGTTCAACAACATGACCGTGCTGGAAAATTGCATGGTGGGCCAGATCAAGGTGCTGAAAAAGCGGAAGGAAGACGCCCGGATTCACGCCATGGAATACCTGGTGAAGGTTGGCATGGCTCCCTACATCAACGCCAAGCCCCGGCAGATCTCCGGCGGCCAGAAGCAGCGGGTGGCTATTGCCCGGGCCCTGGCTATGGACCCGGAGGTGTTGCTCTTTGACGAGCCCACCTCCGCCCTGGACCCGGAAATGGTAGGTGAAGTGCTCACCGTCATGCAGGCCCTGGCCAACGAGGGCATGACCATGCTGGTGGTCACCCATGAGATGGCCTTTGCCCGGGATGTATCCACCCATGTGGTATACATGAACCAGGGAGTAATCTGCGAGGAAGGCCCCCCGGAGGCGGTCTTCGGCAACCCCCAGAAGCAGGAAACCAAGGATTTTCTGGCCCGCTTCCGTCAGAACTGACAGCAGCCGCCCCGGCAGTGCAAGGACTGCCGGGGCGGTTTTATTTAGCTCTCCAACATCTGATTCAGCGCATACACATCGCATTGACCGCAGTCATCCGTTCCGATTGCCACCAACGTGCCATC
>CALXFW010000025.1 GCA_944387685.1 uncultured Oscillospiraceae bacterium | reverse complement strand
AGACAGGCCCTCTATTCCTACCGGCTCCGCTTCCCCTTTCCGACAGACGCGGGGAAGCTGAACTACCTGCGGGGCAGGGTATTCTCGGTGCAGGACGTCCCCTTCCGTGAGAAGTATTTCTCCACCTCCGGAGCCTAAAAAAATCTTTGCGTAAAAATCGGGTAAAATCTCTCAATTTGCTTGACTTTTCCACCCGGTTCCGATATAGTTTCTTATTGCTGAATTTCGACGAGAAAGGTTCTCCCTCAACAGAGAAAAGAGGCAGGAAGCATCATTTCATAGTTATGATTTTTATTATTTATTATGGAATGGGGGAGGATACATGTCCAAAGAGTTGATCCGTCTGCGGAATATCCGCATGGCGTTTGACGACGAAGTGGTTCTCAACGATCTCAATCTCTATATCAATGACAAGGAATTCCTCACACTGTTAGGACCGAGCGGCTGTGGCAAAACCACGACGCTGCGCATTATCGGCGGCTTCACGACCCCCGTGTCGGGAGACGTCCTGTTCAACGGTGTGAGGATTAATGACGTTCCCCCCTACCGCCGGCAGATCAACACCGTTTTTCAAAAGTACGCCCTGTTCCCCCACATGAACGTATTCGAGAACGTGGCCTTCGGCCTTCGGCTCAAAAAGATCCCCGACCCGGCCGACCCCACCGGCAAGCGAATGGTAAAGCTCAGCGAGGCGGAGATCAGCTCCCGGGTGATGGAGATGCTGGAAACTGTCAGCCTCAAGGGCTTTGAAAGCCGCAAGCCGGACGCGCTCTCCGGCGGCCAGCAGCAGCGGGTGGCCATCGCCCGGGCTCTGGTGAACCGGCCCAAGGTGCTGCTGCTGGATGAGCCTCTGGCGGCTCTGGACCTGCGGCTGCGCAAGGATATGCAGAACGAGCTGAAGCGGATTCAGCAGGCCACGGGCATCACCTTCATCTATGTGACCCACGACCAGGAGGAGGCCCTGTCCATGTCCGACACCGTGGTGGTGATGGACAAGGGCCGGATTCAGCAGATCGGCAGGCCTGAGGATATCTATAACGAGCCGAAAAACGCCTTTGTGGCGGATTTTATCGGCGAAAGCAACATTCTCGACGGCGTGATGCTGTCGGATTATCATGTCCGGTTCTTTGGCCGGGTGTTCGACTGCGTGGACAAGGGCTTCGCCCCCAACGAAAGCGTGGACGTGGTCATCCGCCCGGAGGACATCGACATCGTGCCCCAGGCCCAGGGCCATCTGGTGGGCACCGTCACCTCCATTACCTTCAAGGGTCTGAACTACGACATCATTGTGGAGTTCAAGGGCTTCAAGTGGCTGATTCAGACCACCGACTACCACCCGGTGGGCGCGGTGATCGGCATCCGGCTGAATCCCGAGGACATCCACATCATGCACAAGAGTGAATACTCCGGCATGTTCGGCGACTACAGCTCCTACTCGGCGGAGTATGACGAGCTGACGGAGGACGCTGGGGATGAAGAAGAATAACGCGGTTTTGCTCAGCGCCCCCTACCTGGCCTGGATGGTGGCCTTTACCCTGATTCCCCTGGGTGTGGTGGCCTACTACGCCCTCACCGATCCCTCCAGCGGGGCCTTCTCCCTGGGCAATCTGGCGAATCTGGGGATGTACCTGCCGGTGCTGTGGCAGTCCATTGTCTATTCCCTGGTGTCCGCCTGCATCTGCCTGATTCTGGGGTATCCCGTGGCCTATTTCATCGCCCACTGCGGCCCCTTCGCCCAGAAGTTCCTGTATATGCTGGTGATGCTGCCCATGTGCATGAGCTTCCTGCTGCGGACCCTGGCCTGGGTGGGCCTGCTCCAGGATACCGGCATCATCAATTCCCTGCTGGGGAAAATCGGCATCGGACCCCTGACCCTGATCCGCACCCCCGGAGCGGTGGTGCTGGGCATGGTGTACAACTACCTGCCCTACATGATTCTGCCCCTGTACGCCACCATTGTGAAAATCGACCGCCGGCTCATTGAGGCGGCGGAGGACCTGGGCTGCAACGGCGTGCAGGTTTTTCTGCGGGTGGTGCTGCCCCTGTCCGTGCCGGGGATTCTCTCCGGCATGACCATGGTGTTCGTCCCGTCGGTGTCCACCTTCTACATCTCCCAGAAGCTGGGCGGCACGGATACGGTGCTCATCGGCGACGTGATCGAGCGGCAGTTCAAGCAGGGCAACAACCCCAATCTGGGCGCCGCCTTGAGCCTGGTGCTGATGCTGCTGGTTCTGGTGTGCACCAGCATTCTCAACCGCTTCGGCGGCGACCAGGAGGAAGGAGGGGTGGTGGTATGAAGCAGGCCAACCGGGTCATCACCGTTCTGATTTTCGTATTCCTGTATATCCCCATGGCGGTGCTGGTGGTAGCCTCCTTCAACACCGGCAAGGACATCACCGAGTTCGAGGGCTTCACCTTTCAGCAGTACGCCCGGCTGTTCCAGGACGGCGACCTGCTGGAGCTGCTGCGCAACTCCCTGATTGTCTCCGTGCTGGCCAGCGCTGCGGCCACCGTCTTCGGCACCGTCGCTGCGGTGGGCATTCACAACCTGAACCCCCGGCTGCGGAAAACCGCCATGACCCTGACCAACATTCCCATGACCAACCCGGACATTGTCACCGGTGTGTCGTTGTCCCTGCTGTTTGTGTTTGTGGGCGCCCGGCTCCTGGGCCAGCGCAACAGCCTGACCTTCTGGACCCTGCTCATTGCCCACATCACCTTCAACCTGCCCTATGTGATTCTCAACGTCATGCCCAAGCTCAAGCAGATGGACGCCTCCCTGACGGACGCAGCCATGGACCTGGGCTGCACTCCGGTGCAGGCGTTCTTCCGGGTGACCCTGTATGAGATCATGCCGGGCATTGTCTCCGGGGCCATCATGGCCTTCACCATGAGTCTGGACGACTTTGTCATCAGCTACTTTGTCAGCGGTCTGGATTTTGTGACGCTGCCGGTGGAGATCTACTCCTACACCAAAAAGCCTCTGCAGCCCAAAATCTACGCCATGTTCACCCTGCTGTTCCTGCTGATTCTGGCGCTGATGATCGCCATGAACCTGATTCAGATCTACGGCGACAAAAAGAAAACCCAATCCCGTTCTGCGGGGGTTTGAAAGGAGATTCCAAGAAAATGAAAAAAGCAATTTCTGCGCTGCTGGCCCTGTGCCTGATTCTGGGCTGCTGCGCCGCCCTGGCCGGATGCGGCGGTCAGGACAAGACCACCCTGTACGTCTACAACTGGGGCCAGTACATTTCCGAGGGTGACGACGATTCCCTGGATGTGATCGCCGCCTTTGAAGAGGCCTACCCCGACATCGAGGTGAAGTATTCCACCTACGACTCCAACGAGATCATGTATTCCAAGCTGTCCAACGGCGGCATCACCGTGGATGTGATCATCCCCTCGGACTATATGATCGGCCGGATGCGTCAGGAAGGAATGCTCATGGAGCTGAACTTCGACAACATCCCCAACTATCAGTATATTGACGAGGCCTTCCGCAACACCTCCTACGACCCGGAGAACAAGTACTCCGTGCCCTACACCTGGGGCACCGTGGGCATCATCTACAACACCAAGTATGTGGACGAGGCCGACGTCACCGGCTGGGAGCTGCTGTGGAATGAGAAGTACGCCGGCAAGATCCTGATGTTCGACAACTCCCGGGATGCCTTCGGCATCGCCCAGTACCTGCTGGGCTACGACATCAACACCACCGATGAAGCGGAACTTCAGGCCTGCGCCGACAAGCTGGCGGAGCAGAAGCCGGTGGTGCAGCAGTACGTCATGGACCAGATCTTCGACGCTATGGAGAATGAAGAGGCCTGGATCGCCCCCTACTACGCCGGCGACTACCTGACCATGGTGGAGGAGAACCCGGACCTGGCCTTCTACCGGCCGGAGCATCAGGGCTTCAATATGTTCATTGACGCCATGTGCATCCCCACCTGCTGCCAGGAGAAGGAAGCCGCCGAGCTGTTCATCAACTTCCTGTGCGACCCGGAGATCAGCGCCGCCAACATGGATTACCTGGGCTACAGCGTCCCCGCCTCCGCTTCCAAGGAGTATCTGGACCCGGAGCTGGCCGCCAACGAGATTGCCTACCCCAGCCAGGAGGCCCTGGCCAATGCCACCAGCTTTGACTACCTGCCGGAGGAGA
>CALXFW010000024.1 GCA_944387685.1 uncultured Oscillospiraceae bacterium | reverse complement strand
CCGGGTACTCGCTGCACAGCAGGCGGTAGGGGGGCTCGTCCTCCTCGATGGTCGGGAAGCGGCCCAGCTGCTCATAAAAGCGGTTGTCCGTGTTGTCGTCGTTGCACTGGCTCACCTCGCCCAGCAGTACCGGGCCGAAACCTGGCTCCACGGTAAAGTCGTGGTAGAGGTAGGGAGAGATGGTGATGCTCTCCCCCGGGGTCAGCCGCACCTGGGTCCCAGCAGGGACCACCATTTCCCGGCCGTCCACATGGACATGGATCTCCCGCTCCCGGTCCAAATCCTCGTCGGGAGTGGCGTGATATACCCGGATGAGCACATTTCCACCGCCCCGGTTGATGATGTCCTCGGTCTTGTACCAGTGGAAGTGGTTGGGGGCGTACTGGCCTTCTTTCAGGTAGAGCAGCTTTTCCGCATACACCTTGGGGTATTTGTCGGCCATGGCGCGGTTCCCGTTGCGGATGGTGATGAGCGAAAAGCCTACCTCGTCAAATTTTCCCATGCCGTAGTCGGTGATGTCCCAGCCCAGCATACAGTCCCGGACTTCATCGTATTCATGGCCGATGCTCTGCCACTGCTCCGGGGTGAAGTGGCAGAAGGGGGGCAGATAGCAGCAGTATTTCTGGCACATGGCCTCCAGTTCTTTCAGAGCACGGTTGATTTCAGAGCGTTTCATATCCTGCGCATCCTTTCTGTGGGATCAGGGCCCGGAATGGCGGAGATTTTGCTTCAGATAAACCTGCAAATGAACATGTTCCCGGCCTTGTATGATAAATTATATAAGGATTTTATGGTAATGTCTATCCTCGGACAAACGTAGAATATTTCGGTTATTTCTCAAACTTTCCACACTCGGTCCGCTGTATGGGGAAAGATCACACGGGCTCAAAGGGGATCTGGTTTTCTTTGGCATACGTTTCGGCGCAGGACCCCACAGGGGCGTGGATGGTGAGGTGCGGGCATTCCAGAAACGCCTGCTCGCCAATCTCCTGCACACTGGTAGGAATCCACACATCCGCAAGCGCGCCGCAGGCGAAGAAGGCACATGGCCCGATTTCTGTCACACTTTCGGGAATGGTCATGCTGGCTAACGAGGAGCAGCAGAAGAAGGCCCAGGCTCCGATTCGCTGAATTCCATACGGAAGCAGCATGGAGGAAAAATTGCGCCAGGCCCGTTCGCAGTGCTGTTTCCCGGTAAAGGCGCCATCGCCGATTTCGGTTACCCGGATGCCGTCGATCTGTTCCGGCACGCGCACATTTGGCTTTCGGCTTCGATAGCCCAGGATCCGAATACCGCCGTTTTTTGCCGTCGTATCATACATCCAGAGGGCGTCGGCCTCTTTGCGGGACAGAGCATCGCCCGGTGCCTCATCCAGCTGTTCCAACAGCATGGCGGTCGGGGCGTTGGACGCAAAGTGCTTCTTCTGATAATCCAGAGTTGCGGCAATGAGCGCCGCATCCCCTACCTCCTGCACCAGGCCCAGCACTTCGGGGAATTCCGTTTCATCGATCATTTGCTCCCTCATGGCCAGATCCAGAATATCCGGATATAAATCCTTGGCGTAGAGAAGATCCGCACGATTTTGCCGGATATAGGTCAGATGATTCTGCTTCCGCTGGTCGGAGATGGACGTTCCGGCACAGTACTCCCGGGCAAACGCGTGGACAGCGAAGATGCGAGCCGGGACAGGCAGCACGGTGGGGGCGAGATGTTCCAGGTGGATCGCCAGGACCGAAGGGACCACGGTCATGGCGCCGCTTGCGCCCGGAAGTCTGGCCCCTTTTCCCGCGCCCATCAGATCAAAGCACTGCTTCTGGATGTTTGCGTCCCGGCTCTCGATTCGGATGGATTCCACATTGGAATGTTGGAAGAGAAAGCCCTCCAGCGTGACGCACTCCGCCAGGATAGCGACCTGTTTCAGGCTTGGACATCCGCCAAAAGCCCTTTCCTGGATTCTTGTTACGTGGGCCGGAACGACGACCCGGGATAGCCCATGGCATCCCCAAAAGGCCCCGCACCCGATGTCTGTCACGCCCTCCGGAATGATGACATTCCCACCGGGGCCGCTATACTGTTTCAGAATGCCGCTTTCGATCACGAAATCAGCGCCGCTCATACGGTCCCTCCTGTTTTTACTCGTCCAGGTCCAGGCGCTCCAGCTCGGTGATGATGTCCTGCTGCCGCTCGTAGAAGAGCAGCTCCTTGTTGTGGGCGAAATACTCCGGGCAGCCGTAGCGGGCGATAAACTTGGCCGCGTGGGGGTGGATGGTCAGCTCCGTCACCAGAATCAGCATCTCCTGGCCCTCGGCAAAGACCTCCTCGCAGAAGTGGAACACGTTGGCGAGCTTCTTCCGGGCCGCCTGGGCGTTATCGCCCAGGGCCATCACCCGAGCGTCAAAGTCGGCCTTGGCCAGCTGGAAGGCCTTCGTGCCGTTGCTCTCCCGCTGAAGGAGTTCCTCCAGGTGCTCCAGCGCCTGAATGAGCTGCATCTTCTGCCGCCCCTCCTCCGCCGAGAGGCTGCCCGCCTTCCGGCTGCCGGCCAGGCGCTTGCGCTGCTCCTCCGCCATGCGGCCCATCTGCTCCGCCGGGGAGAGGGTGGGGTGGGCGGTCAGGTTGGTGCGGAACTGTTTCAGAACGGCCATCAGGTCGAAGGCCACGGCCTCCTCCTCCATGACCTCCTTGAGGCTCCCGGTGACCGCGTCCAGGATAAGACCCAGCAGCGCCAGCCGCTCGTCGAATTTGGCGGCCTGCGCCCGCTCCTGGATACTCTTGCCGGCCTTGCCCGCCAGAATGGCGTCCACCTGGTAGTCGCTGCGGTACTTGTTGAAGAGGTCATAGTAAATGGCAAAATCCTTGGCAATCTTGGGGTTCTGGAGGTACTGCCCCACCAGCTTCTCGTCCACCGTGAGATCATGCTTCTCATAGACCTGGATCATCCGGGACAGGTCGTCCCAGCCCCGGGCGGTGACGAAGCGCTTGCCGTCCACCGTGGACTCGATC
>CALXFW010000023.1 GCA_944387685.1 uncultured Oscillospiraceae bacterium | reverse complement strand
AGGGCATCCACTACGCCGACGGCACCTTCGTCTCCGAGGCCAAGACCTCCGGCACCGATGGCTTCGGCCATGCCCAGCTGGGCGGACTGGCGGCCCGTCTGACCGACATCATCAAGGCGGAGCTGGGCGTGAAGGTCCGTCCCATTGAGCTGAGCCTGCTGCAGCGCTGCGCTTCTCACTGCGCCTCCGGCACCGACATTGCCGAGTCCTTCATGTCCGGCAAGGTGGCGGTGGAGTCCGCCGTGGCCGGCATCACCGACAAGATGGTGGGCTTCAAGTGCACCCGGGGCGCCGACGGCTACAAGTGCGAGCCGGAGCTGTTTGACTTGAGCCTGGTGGCCAACACCGAGAAGAAGGTTCCCCTGGAGTGGATCAACGAGGCCGGCAACGGCGTGAACCAGGCCTTCATTGACTACTGCCTGCCCCTGATTCAGGGAGAGACCAAGATGGTCAAGGAGGACGGCCTGCCCCGGTTCGTCCACCTCAAGCGGGTATTTGCCAAGTAAGAACAGCTTGTACCAGTATACGTCTGGAATTCCGGGCGTATTGGGCGCTGATGCATTGAATATGAAATTTGTCCCCCCACAGGGGGGACAAATTATGCCTGCAAGCAGATTTGTAATAAACTTTTCGAATAGCCTCAAAGGTGTTTTCGACAGCCTGAGACGGGGAGGATTGCCGCTTTATCTGGCAATCCTCCCCGTCTTTGCAGATATAAATTTTTGTATCAGGCTGGCGGAAATCCGCATATATCCTGCACCAAAGCTGGGCTTCTGACTTGAGAAAAGTAATCCCGAAAACTACCTGTTTATTGGTTTGCGGGGAATCAATGGATGCCCGGCTGGATTAGTCACGGGACAAGATAAGGGCATCTGATGGACAGCTGTCAAACATATATGCGGTGTTTGTTTTGCTGGAGATTTCAAAAGAGGTCAGGTTGAACAACCGTGCACTTTCGCAGTGCATGAACATGCTGCCCATATCATCAACCTTCTCTGTGTTAAAGGAAGCCAGGCCGAAATAGGTCATCTCTTTGCACCACGCAAACATACACTGCATTTTTGTCACGTTAGATGTATCGAAATCAGATAAATCCAGAGACTCCAGTGCATAGCAGGCATAAAACATATACTGCATTTGAGTGGTATAGTCTGTGTGGAAATTTCCGTTGAAATAGATATGCTCCACATGGTCGTACCCGGCAAACAGACCGCAGGCATTTTCTGGAGCGCAGACACCGCCGTCAGCGCCAATGTACAGGTCATACAGATCGCCGTTCTTTTCTACCCAAGCTAAAACGGAACAGTCTCCGGCCTCGGATACATCCCAGCTATCCCGGGGTGCATCGTCCAGCGTATCCAAAAAGGTAATGGTTTTGATCTGATCACGGAAAAGATCTGATTTCAGAACCCACCCGCCTGTGCGGTTGCGCAGCGGCTTCATGTCATAGAATACATCATCCATCATGACATTGTCTTCCCAACCCTGGTTCAGATTCAAGATATCATACAAATCCAAGTGGGTTGATGCATCGGCCTTTATCGGAAGGAACGGAAGGAAACTGACAAAGATAAAACAGAAGAAAACGACAGACCATGCTTTCCTGCGGATCCATGTTTTACACATAAATGATCGCCTCCTGCCAAAAATATGGATACTTCAGGAACAGCATATCATACTTATATAATAGATGCAAGATTTTTCTATCAATTCAAATAATTTTGGTTCGGAGAATATTTATTTTATTTGATTGTTGATTCCCTGCAGGGAGGAAAACTTTGCAGTGAAACCAGGAGCAGACAGCAGCGGCTTACTTACAGCCGCCGACTGAGCCGCTTGAAGAAAAGAAGGAATGGCTAGAATCCGAATGCTGGGATGAATGGACGCCAAGCCATTTTAAGGCGGAACGTCCGTCCTGTATGGGCGGATGTTTGCCAAAGAAAAGCACTTTTTTGCCTAAGCCGGTTGACAACCGGTATTTTGAGAATTATACTATACCACATCTTACAATTTATTTTATGCAATCGGAGGAAATCGCACAATGGTAATCAAATGGGATGTGACCATTCCCAAGCTTTCCGGGGATATGCCCCGGCGGGCCTATGTTTATCTGCCGGAGTCCTATGACCAGGAGCCGGACAAGCGGTACCCGGTGATGTATATGTTCGACGGGCACAACGTGTTTTTTGACGAGGACGCCACCTTCGGCAAGTCCTGGGGCATGAACCGATACCTGGAAGAGAGCGGCAAGCAGCTGATTGTGGTGGGCGTGGAGTGCAACCATGAGGGAAACCGGCGTCTGGTGGAATATGCCCCCATGACCTACACCAATTCCGAGCACGGCCATATCAAGGGTAAGGGAAACGTCATGCTCAACTGGATGGTGAAGGAGCTGAAGCCCTATATTGATGACAATTTCCGCACCCTGCCGGACCGGAAGAACACCATTCTGGCCGGTTCTTCCATGGGCGGTCTGATGGCCCTGTATGGGGTATGCACCTACAACCACGTTTTCCAGCGGGCGGCCTGCCTGTCTCCCAGCTTGTGGGTTTCCCCCGGAAAGGTGCTGGAGATGGTGGCTCGTGCCCATATCCGCCGGGATACCACGGTCTATATGGACTACGGCGAGCTGGAGATGTTCAGCCACGCCGCCACTGCGGAGGCCATGATCTCCACGGCGCACCTGCTGCTGACCAAGCGGGTGAATCTGGCGTTCCGGATTGTTCCGGGGGGCACCCATTCCGAAGCATCCTGGGAACAGCAGGTCCCCATCTTTATGGACTGTCTGAGCCTTTGAGCGATCAATATACTTTAGGAGAGATAGAATGGACATTCGCTACGAAAAACACTGGAGCGGTTATCTCAACCGGGAGATGGAATTCAAGGTTTACGGTCACGGCGGCAAGCCGGTGCTGTTCATTCCCTGCCAGGCGGGACGGTTCTGGGACTTTGAAGACTTCCACATGATTGACTACTGGGCCAAGTGGATTGAGGAGGGCCGGTGCATGGTGTTCTCGGTGGACACCATTGACAACGAGGCCTGGGCCGCCAAGGGGGCGGACAACCGCTGGCGCATTGAAAATCACGAGAAGTGGTACAACTACATCGTCAACGAGATGGTGCCCACCATCAAGCATCTGGCGGGGCTGGCCAACGGCTATGACCAGGGCATCCTCACCTTCGGCTGCTCCATGGGCGCCATGCACGCGGCGAATCTGTACTACCGGCGGCCGGACCTGTTTGACAGCTGCTTCGCCATCTCCGGTCTCTACGATAACAAGGAGTTCTTCGGAGACTACTGCGACGACCTGGTTTACAACAACTGTCCCTGCCTGTATTTGCAGAATCTTCCCGACGACCACTTCTATAAGGACCTGTACAACAGCCAGAAGAGCCTGATTGTCTGCGGCCGGGGCGCCTGGGAAGAGCCGCTGCTGGAATCCACCCGCTGGCTGGACACGGTGTGCTGCCAGAAGGGTATCCACACCCGGTTTGAATATTGGGGCTATGACGTGAACCACGACTGGCCCTGGTGGTATAAGATGGTGGACACCTACGTCCCCTGGCTGCTGGGATAAGCGGCACGGGGCTGGAAAGAGAGAACAAAGGAGCGACACAACCATGAAAAACTTCGTATTTATTTCCCCCAATTTCCCCATGACCTACTGGAAGTTCTGCCGGGAGCTGAAGAACAACGGAATGCGTGTTCTGGGCATCGGCGACTGCCCCTACGACGGTCTGCTGCAGGAGCTGAAGGACTCCCTGCACGAGTATTATAAGGTAAGCAGCCTGGAGAACAACGACGAGGTATTCAAGGCCGTGGCGTTCTTCACCTTCAAATACGGCAAAATCGACTGGCTGGAATCCAACAATGAGTATTGGCTCATGCGGGACGCCTGGCTGCGCACGGAGTTCAACATCACCACCGGCCCCAAGCTGGATGAGATGGACAAGATCAAGTTCAAGTCCGTGATGAAGAAATACTATGCCAAGGCCGGTCTGCCCACTGCCCGCTACCACCTGGTGGAGGGGCTGGCGGACGCGCTGGAGTTTGCCCATACCGTGGGCTATCCCGTGGTGGTCAAGCCGGACAACGGCGTGGGCGCCAACAACACCTACAAGCTGACCAGTGACGAGGATGTGCAGTGGTTCATCGATACCAAGGACAACAACGTGTACATCATGGAGGAGTTTGTCAACGGCTATGTCCAGACCTTTGACGGCATTGTGGATTCCCAGGGCAAGGTGCTCTTTGAGTCCGGCAATGTGACCCCCTATTCTCTGATGGACATTGTGAACACCGCCGGAGACTCCGTGTACTACCTGGTGAAGGAACTGCCGGAGAAGATCCGGGACGCAGGACTGCGGACCATCGAGGCCTTTGGCGTAAAGAGCCGGTTCATCCACCTGGAGTTCTTCATCCTCAACGAGGATCAGGAGGGCCTGGGCAAGAAGGGGGACGTGCTGGGACTGGAGGTCAATATGCGCCCCGCCGGCGGCTACACCCCGGAGATGTACAACTATTCCCAGGAAACCGACGTTTACAAGATCTGGGCGGATATGGTTGCCTTTGACTGCGACACCAAGGGCACCGGAAACCACCACTACTGCGCCTTCTATGGCCGCCGGGACGGAAGAACCTACAAGCTGGACGACTACGAAGTGATGATGAAGTACGGCAAGAAGATGGTCATGTGGGGCCGGATTCCCGACGCTCTGGCCGGCGCCATGGCAAACCAGATGTATGTGGCCAACTTCGACACCGAAGAAGAGATGATGGCCTTCTACGAGGACCTGGCGGCAACTTACGAATAAAGGAAATCTCCCGGAGCTCTGGACTCCGGGAGATTTTTTCTAGGGAAGAAATGCAATGCCCTCGTGACGCAGAAGCCACTGCTTTTTTTCCAGCCCTCCGGCGTAGCCGGTGAGCTGCCCGCCGCTGCCCAGCACCCGATGGCAGGGGATGAGAATGCTGATGGGGTTGCGGCCTACCGCGCCCCCCACAGCCTGGGCAGACATCCGGGGGCGGCCCAGGGCCCCGGCGGCCTGCCGGGCAAGGCTGCCGTAGGTGCGGCTTTCCCCGTAGGGGATGGTCAGCAGCAGTTCCCAGATCAGGTGCTGGAAGGGAGTGCCCTGGGGGGCCAGGGGGATGGATACTGCTTCCGGGACACCGGCGAAGTATCCGTCCAGCCATTGGGCGGTTCGGGTCAGAATGGGGTGAGGAAGGGACCCCCCGCAGGCTCCGCAGTTCATCCGGATACCGGTTAGCCCCTCCTCCCGGCAGGTCAGGGTCAGCAGACCCAGGGGGCTTTCATAGTCCATTTGGAAGTCCATAGCATCCTCCCTTTGGCAGTTTTGTCCATTATACCCCGGGTGCCGTTGAAAGTCTATAGTGAAAACACAGCTTGATTTTCCAGGATGCCTTGACTATAATAGGGCGGATAATCTGGAGACAAGGAGAATCGCGTCGTTTATGAGAACAGAAATTCTGGGCCGGCAGTTTGACGCAGAACGGGCCCTGTACCATTTGCAGAACACGGATGTGATCGACTGCCGCTTCGCCGGTCCGGCGGACGGGGAATCGGTCCTGAAGGAAGCCCGGGATATCAAGGTGGAAAACTGCGATTTTTCCCTGCGGTATCCCCTGTGGCACGTGGAGAAATTCCGGCTCCACGATTCCCGGATGGACGAACTGACCCGGGCGGCCATCTGGTACTCCCGGGATGGGGTTATCACCGACAGCGACCTGCGGGGGATCAAGGCCCTTCGGGAGTGTGAGAATATCCGCATCCGCAACTGTACCATTGACTCGGAGGAATTCGGCTGGAAGAGCCGGGGCATCACCGTCACCGACAGCAATCTGCGTGCCCAGTATCTGTTTCTGGACAGCCGGGATGTGACCCTGGAGCGGGTGGAGATGTGGGGAAAGTATTCCTTCCAGTATATGGAAGACCTCACCATCCGCAACTCTGTCCTGGATACCAAGGACGCCTTCTGGCACAGCAGAAATGTAACGGTGGAAAACAGCGTGGTGAAGGGGGAATACCTGGGCTGGTTCTCCGACGGCCTGACCCTGGTGAACTGCAAGATCCAGGGCACCCAGCCCCTGTGCTACTGCAAGAACCTCCGGCTGGTGGACTGCACCATGGTGGACACCGATCTGGCTTTTGAGTATTCTGATGTGGAGGCTGCCATCCACGG
>CALXFW010000022.1 GCA_944387685.1 uncultured Oscillospiraceae bacterium | reverse complement strand
CTGACCCTGGTGGCCGCCCGTCCGGTGGCGGTGATCCGGGAAGGCCGGCGGGAGATGGTGGGCCCGGAATTTCTGGTCCGGGACGAGATGGCGGAATTCGGACAGGGCGACCAGCTCTGCGCCGACGGCATTCTCCGGCAGGGCAGGCTGTGGCTGGATGAGTCCCTGATCTCCGGAGAGGCTGATCCGGTGGAACGGGGGGAGGGAGATACCGTCCGTTCCGGCAGCGTGGTGCTGGCGGGCCGCGCTCGGGTGCAGCTGACGGCGGTGGGAGATGACTCCTTCGCCGCCCGGCTGTCCCAGGAGGCCAAGGCCAACCCCAGCGCCCGGAAGTCCGAAATGATGCGCTCCCTGGACAGGCTGATTCTGGTGGTGGGCATCGCCCTGGTTCCCGTGGGACTGATCCTGTTCTATCAGGAGTGGCAGGTGCTGGGGCTGGGCTTCCAGGCCAGTGTGGAGGGCACTGTGGCGGCCCTGGTGGGGATGATTCCCGAGGGGCTGTATCTGCTGACCTCCATTGCCATGGCGGCCTCCGCCCTGAAGCTCAGCCGGAGCCGGGTGCTGGTGCAGGATATGAACTGCATGGAGGCCCTCGCCCGGGTGGATGTGCTGTGCGTGGACAAAACCGGCACCATCACCCAGCCGGATATGCGGGTGGAGGACCTGGTACCCTTGTCCGGACATCAGCCGGAATATCTGGAGTCCATTCTCAGCGCCCTGTACGGAGACCGGGAGCCGGACAACGCCACCGCCCGGGCCATCGGGGAGCTGTTCCACACCCCGCCGGACTGGAAGGAAAAGAAGCGGATTCCCTTCTCCCCGGAGAACAAATGGAGCGGCGCCGTGTTCGAAACCGCCGGGGCCTTTCTGGTGGGGGCTCCCGGCGCCATTCTGGGCAGCCGGGCAAAGGCCCTGGACCTGGAGAGCTGGACGAGCCGGGGCTGCCGGGTCCTGCTGCTGGCCCAGTACGCCGGGGACCCCAGGCCCGGACAGCTGGAGCCGGAACGGGTGACCCCCCTGGCCCTGCTGATTCTGTCCAATCCCATCCGGGAAACCGCCGGAAAAACCTTCTCCTATTTTGTGGAGCAGGGCGTATCTGTCCGGGTAATCTCCGGAGACGACCCCAAAACCGTCAGTGAAATCGCCCGGCAGGCGGGCATTCCCGGGGCGGAGCGCTGGGTGGACTGCACCACCCTGGACACGGAGCAGGACTATGTCCGGGCTGCGGCGGAGTCGGTGGTCTTTGGCCGGGTGACGCCGGAGCAGAAACGGAAGCTGGTCCAGGTTCTCCAGGCCCAGGGCCACACCGTGGGCATGACCGGCGACGGCGTCAATGATCTTCTGGCCATGAAGCAGGCGGACTGCTCCGTGGCCATGGCCTCCGGCGCCCAGGCCGCCAGTCAGCTGGCCAGCCTGGTGCTGCTGGACTCCGACTTTGCCGCCATGCCGGGCATTGTGGCGGAGGGCCGCCGGGTCATCAACAACATCCAGCGGGCCGCCACCCTGTTCCTGGTGAAGAATATTTTTTCCCTGTTCCTGTCGGTGATTTCCCTGTTCACCGACTGGCCCTATCCCCTGCAGCCCATGCACCTGACGGTGATTTCCGCCCTGACCATCGGCATTCCCTCCTTCTTCCTGGCCATGGAGCCCAACTATGACCGGGTGACCGGGCATTTCCTCCGGGGGGTGCTCCGCCGGGCCTTCCCCGGCGGGCTGACCAATGTGTTCGCCGTGCTGGTATGCCAGGCATTTATGGATATTTTTTCCCTCCCGGCCCCGGGAATCGCCACGGTGTGCGCGGGTATCCTGGGGGTAGTGGGCATGATGGTGCTGTTCCAGGTGTGCAAGCCCTTTGACCGGTTCCGGAAGATTATCTGGTGCCTGATGCTGGTTGGGCTGGTGGTGGTGTTCACCTTCCTGGGGCAGCTGTTTGAGCTCCATGCCGGAAATCAGGCCAACAAGCTGGTGATGATGACGCTGCTGCTGATGACCCCCACGGTGTTTTTCGCCATGCAGCGGCTGTTCGACTGGGGCGAGAGGGGTTACAACCGGGTGGTTTCCTGGGTGACCCGGGCCGTCAGGAAAGGATCATGACAGTATGGTAACCTATCAGCTGAAAAAAACCCCGGGGGTTCCCCTGTATGAAGCCCTGTATCGATGCCTCCGGGGGGACATTCTGGACGGAACCCTCAAGCCCGGGCAGAAGCTGCCCTCCAAGCGGGCTCTGGCAGAGCACCTGGAGGTGAGCAAAATCACCGTGGAAACCGCCTACAGTCAGCTGCTCTCCGAGGGGTATATCCGCTCCCAGGAAAAGGTGGGGTACTTTGTGGAGTCGGTGGAGCGCCAGGCGCCGCCTCCGGCGCCTGCCCAGCCCCAGCCCGACCCGGCCCAGCCGGAATGGCTGCTGGACCTCACCGGCACCGGCACGGAGCAGTTTCCCTTCTCCGTTTGGAGCCGCCTCCAGCGGGAGGTGATGCTGGACTACGGGGAGACCCTGCTGCTGCCCCTGCCCAACCAGGGCATTTCGGTTCTGCGTCAGGCCATCGCCCGGCATCTGACGGATTTCCGGGGAATGCAGGTAGACCCGGAGTCCATTCTCATCGGTGCGGGCACAGACTTTCTGTACAATCTGCTGATTCAGCTTCTGGGCCGGGAGAAGGTCTACGCGGTGGAGGAGCCGGGCTACGGAAAAATCCGGAAAATCTACGCCGCCAACGGGGTGGCCTGCGTCAGCGCTCCCATGGACACCCAGGGAGTTCTGCCCGAAGCCCTGGGCGGGGCGGACGTGCTCCACTGCTCCCCCTCCCACCACTTTCCCACAGGGCTGGTGACCCCGGTGAGCCGTCGGCTGGCTCTGCTGGACTGGGCGGGAACGGACAAATGGATCATCGAGGATGACTATGACTCGGAGTTCCGCTTCGACGCCCACCCCATGCCCGCCATGCAGTCCCTGGACCGGCAGGGCCGGGTGATCTACATGAACACCTTCTCCAAAACCCTGGCCCCCTCCATCCGGATCAGCTACATGGTGCTGCCTCCGGCGCTGATGGACCGGTTCCGGCAGGAACTGGGTTTTTACAGCTGCACCGTGGCCAGCTTTGAGCAGTACACCCTGGCCCGGTTTCTCAGCCGGGGCTATTTTGAAAAGCACATCAACCGGATGCGCAAATTTTACCGCAGCCGGCGCAACGCCCTGGTTTCCCTGCTGGAGACCTGCCCCTTCGCCGGACGGCTCACCATTCTGGAGCAGGACGCCGGGCTCCATTTTCTGGTGAAGGTGGATACCCGCCGCACTGACCGGGAGCTGGAAACGCTGCTGGCCTCTGCGGGAATCCGGGTGCATCCTCTGAGCGCCTACTTCCACGACAGCCGGGAAGACCGGCACTGCCTGGTGGTGAATTACTCCGGCATCCGGGAAGAGGCGGTGGCGGAGGCCCTGAAGCGGCTGTCCGATATTATGTAAACAAATTTGTGCGCCCGCCGGATTTTCCCTTGCCTTTTCCGCCGGGAAACGATATAATAAGGAAAATCGAGGGAATTTTGCGGAAAGGGGGGTCAGCGATGGCCGCACAGCCTTCATCCTATCGGGGCTGCCTGCTGGGTCTGGCGGTGGGCGATGCCATGGGCTACACCGTGGACAGCCGCAGCTGGCGGGAAATCCAGGAGGACTATGGTCCCAACGGCCTGCTGGGCTATGACCTGGTCAACGGCTACGCAGACGTGACCTCCTATACCCAGCTGGCGGCCTTCACCTGCAACGGCCTGCTCTTCGGCCTGACCCGGGGCCAGATGCTGGGAAAAATGGCCCCTTTCATCAAATACATCGGCCTGAGCAGCCGGGAATGGGCTGCCTCCCAGCGACCCTGGGGCCGGCCCAGCCGGAGCTACTGCTGGCTGCTGCGCCGTCCGGAGCTGTGCCGCCGGCACTGTATGGACACCCGGATGCTGGACACCCTGGGCCGGGAAAATCTGGGCACTCTGGAGCAGCCTGTCAACAGCTTCTCCTCCCCCGGAGGGCTGACCAGCGCCATCGGCGTGGGGCTGTTTTTCCACGAGGATCGGATGGACCAGGAGGAAATTGACCGTCTGGGGGCGGAGGCCGTGGCCCTGACCCACGGCAGCCCCACCGCCTTCCTCTCGGGCAGCGTATTGGCCCACATCATCAGCAAGCTGCTGGAGAATCCCGCCGCCCCGCTCAAGGCCCTGATTCTGGAGGCCTCGGAAACCATGAAGGAGCAGTTTGGCCACCAGTACAGCCAGGCCTATGAGCTGGGCACCCTGATCCGTCATGCCGTCACCTATGCCGAATCCCCCAATCTCCGACCGGTGGATGTGATGGAGCGGCTGGCCTGCGGCAACGCCGCCCAGGTGCTGGCGGGAGCGGTGTACGCCTGTCTGGGCTGGGAGGATGATTTTGACGGCGCCATGATTGCCGCAGTGAACCACTCCGGCCGCAGCGCGGGAGTGGGCGCCCTCACCGGGGCCATTCTGGGCATCCGGCTGGGGGAGGAAGCCCTGCCGGACTTCTACATTGAGTGCCTGGAGCCGGCGGAGGTGCTCCGGGAACTGGCGGACGACCTGTACACCGGCTGCCCCATGGAAATGGGCAACAAGCTCTTCGACCTGGACTGGGATTACAAATATCTCCACGGCGGACAATAAATGGAAATTGACATACATCCCCTCCTGCGGACATAGGATTGTCCCAGCAGGAGGGGATGTTTTTGCGCAAACGGGATATTCTGATTCTTTTGGCGGCGGTGGCTGTGGCGGCAGCGGTGGCCCTGACGGTGTTCGCCGGAAGCTCCCTGCCCACCGGAGCCTGGGGTCTAAGCTTCCGGCAGGAGGGACAGGCTCCCATCGGCAACGCAGGGGTGGATCAGCTGAAACGCTACGACGCCATGTACATCGGCGATACCCGGGAGAAGGTGCTCTACCTGACCTTCGACTCCGGGTATGAAAACGGCTCCACGGCCCAGATTCTGGACACCCTGAAGGCCCACAACGTCCAGGCGGCCTTCTTCCTGGTGGGCCACTACATCCGGAGCAACGCCGACCTGGTGCGTCGGATGGTTCAGGAGGGACACATTGTGGGCAACCACACCATGCACCACTACGACATGAGCAGGATTTCCGATAAGGAAGCCTTTGCCAAGGAACTGAAGGACCTGGAAGACCTGTTCCGGGAGACCACCGGTCAGGAGCTGGCTAAGTTCTACCGCCCGCCCCAGGGCATCTACAGCCCGGACAATCTGAAAATGGCCCAGGAGCTGGGATACAAAACCGTGTTCTGGAGTCTTGCCTATGTGGACTGGAACAACGATGCCCAGCCCACCCGGGAGCAGGCCTTTGCCAAGCTGCTGCCCCGGACCCACTGCGGGGCGGTGGTGCTGCTCCACTCCACCTCCCGGACCAACGCGCAGATTCTTGACGAGCTGCTGACCTGCTGGGAGCAGGAGGGGTACCGGTTCGGCACCCTGACGGAGCTGTTTGAGACGGCATAAAAACTGCCCCGGCGGATTTTCCGCCGGGGCAGCGCAGCGTGTCAAAGCAGTCTGGTGCGCTCATAATTTGTCCCCCTGCAGGGGACAAATTCCACGCTTGCAGCCTTAGATGCGGTTCATGGGGCTGGACTTGTCCTGGGCCAGCAGCAGGTCGGTAATGATGTCGTTGCTCACCAGGTAGCCCTTGGGGGTCAGCACCCACCGGCCGGTGTCGGTCTGGGTGGCGTGGAAGAACCGCCGCCGCTTCTCCAGCACCTCCTCCAGGGGCGCAAACGGCAGCAGGAACATCTTCTCGTACTCCTGGGCCTCGATGCCCACATTGGTCCGCAGCCGGAGCATGAGATACTCCCCCGCCCGCTCCCGCATGGGAATCTCCTGCAGGTCCTCCATAATGTCCCCGCCCTCCCGGATGCCGGTGATGTAGGCCCGGAGGTCCCGCTTCAGGGTGTAGCGCTTCCCGGCAAAGTCCGAGCTGGCGCTGGGGCCGAAGCCCAGGTACTCCCCGCCGGTCCAGTACTTCATATTGTGCTTGGAAATCAGGCCCTTGCGGCAGAAATTGGAAATCTCATACTGCCGGAATCCCCGGCCCCGGAGGGTCTCCACCGCGGTCAGGTACATATCCGCCTGGGTCTCGTCGTCGGGCAGGTTCAGCGCCTCCTTGTATTCGGCAAAGGGGGTGCCCTCCTCAATTTTCAGGGCGTAGCAGCTGATGTGCTCCGGATTCAGCCGCAGCACATTGTCCAGCGTCTCCTGCCAGTCCTGCAGGTCCTGGCCGGGCAGGCCGTACATCAGGTCCACCGAGACGTTCCGGAAGCCCGCCTTCCGGATTTTGTAGTAGGCGGACACCGCCTGGGAGTAGGTGTGGGGGCGGCCCAGCTTCTTGAGCATCTCATCATCATCGGACTGGATGCCCAGGCTCACCCGGTTGAAGCCCTCCGCCCGGAGCCGGTGGAGCAGCCGGTCGGAGACGGAATCCGGATTGGCCTCGAAGGTGATTTCCGCACTGTTGTCCACGTCGAAATTCCGGCGGATGGTGGTGAGAATCACCGCCATGCCGTCGGCCCCGAAGAAGGAGGGGGTGCCGCCACCGAAGTAGATGGTGTCCACCTTGTATCCCGGAGCCAGGTCCCCGGCCTCCTTGATGTGGTCGCACACCGCATCCAGATAGCCGTCGATCAGCTTGTCATCCTTGGTGGCCAGGGAGTAGAAGTCGCAGTACTGGCATTTGCTGCGGCAGAAGGGAACATGAATATACAGCCCCAGGGGGGTCTTGTTGGGTCGTTTGGTCAGAATGGGCATGAGTCGGTTACCTCCCTTAGTCTTCGTCCAGCTTCAGCACGGCCATAAAGGCCTCGGAGGGCACGGATACGGTGCCGAAGGTGCGCATCCGCTTTTTGCCTTCCTTCTGCTTTTCCAGCAGCTTCTTCTTCCGGGTAATATCGCCGCCGTAGCACTTGGCCAGCACATCCTTGCGCAGGGCCTTGATGGTTTCCCGGGCAATGATCTTGCCGCCGATGGCGGCCTGCACGGGAATCTCAAACTGGGCCCGGGGGATGTTCTCCTTCAGCTTCTCGCAGATTTTCCGGGCCCGGGGGTAGGCGTTGTCCGCAAAGAGGATAAAGCTCAGGGCGTCCACAATGTCCCCGTTGAGCAGAATGTCCAGCTTCACCAGCCGGCTGGGCCGGTAGCCGATGAGCTCATAGTCCAGGCTGCCGTAGCCCCGGGTCCGGGACTTCAGCGCGTCAAAGAAATCGTAGATAATCTCATTCAGGGGCATCTCATAGTGCAGCTCCACCCGCCGGGCATCCAGGTACACCATGTCCTTGAATTCCCCCCGGCGCTGCTGGCACAGGTCCATGATGTTGCCCACATACTCCTGGGGGGCGATCAGGTTCACCTTGGCGTAAGGCTCCTCCGCCAGCTGGATTTCCATGGGGTCGGGGTAGTCCAGGGGGGTGTAGACCAGCATCACCTCGCCGTTGGTCTTGGTCACCCGGTAGACCACGTTGGGGGCGGTGGTAATCAGGTCCAGATTGTACTCCCGCTCCAGCCGCTCCTGGATGATCTCCATATGGAGCAGCCCCAGGAAGCCGCAGCGGAAGCCGAAGCCCAGGGCAATGGAGCTCTCCATCTCATAGCTCATGGAGGCGTCGTTGAGCTTCAGCTTTTCCAGGGCGTCCCGCAGGTCCTGGTACTTGGCGCCGTCGGCGGGATAGATGCCGGAGAACACCATGGGCTGCACCGCCCGGTAGCCGGGCAGGGGCTCCTGAGCGGGATTCTCCACCCCGGTGATGGTGTCGCCCACTTGGGTATCCGCCACGGTCTTGATGGAGGCGGTGATATAGCCCACCTCGCCGGCTCCCAGAGCCTCCCGGGGACACAGGCCGTTGGGGCTCATGGTGCCCACCTCCACCACCTTGTATACCGCGCCGGTGGCCATCATCTTGATGTCCATTCCCGGCTTTACCGTTCCCTGCTTCACCCGGGTGTAGACGATAACCCCCCGGTAGGAATCGTACTGGCTGTCAAAAATCAGCGCCTGGAGGGGCCCCTCCCGGTTTCCCTGGGGGGCGGGCACATCCCGGACAATCATCTCCAGAACGGAATGGATGTTGATGCCGTTCTTGGCGGAAATCTCCGGGGCCTCCTCGGCGGGAATGCCGATGATGTCCTCAATCTCCGCCTTCACCTCCGCCGGACGGGCGGAGGGCAGGTCGATTTTGTTGACCACCGGAAGGACCTCCAGCCCGGCGTCAATGGCCAGATAGGTGTTGGCCAGGGTCTGGGCCTCCACGCCCTGGGAGGCGTCCACCACCAGCACCGCCCCCTCGCAGGCGGCCAGGGAACGGGAAACCTCGTAGTTGAAGTCCACATGACCCGGGGTGTCGATCAGGTTCAGGGCATAGACTTCCCCGTCGTCGGCCAGATAGTCCAGGGTGACGGCGGTAGCCTTGATGGTAATGCCCCGCTCCCGCTCCAGCTCCATGGAATCCAACAGCTGCTCGGCCCGGGTCCGCTGGTCGATGGCATGGCAGGCCTCCAGCAGCCGGTCGGCCAGGGTGGACTTGCCATGGTCAATGTGGGCAATGATGGAAAAATTTCGGATCTGCTGCAAATCAGTCATATCGGGTTGCTCCTCATGGGAAAATCAGAAATCGGCCGGAAGGCCGAACCGCCCCTTGGGCAAAGGGCAGAATCACACATTTTCTCAATTATAGCGAAATTTTCTCCAAATGTAAACCGTATGTTTTCGGGAAAACGGGGGAAAACTGTCTGCGTACCTGGAATGGTCCTGAAAAAAACCGGGATTTTCCAGAAAAAAACCATAAAACACCCTTGCCATTGGGGAGAAAATGGGGTATAGTTTAACGGCACAGGACTAAATATGCTGTTACATAGACAAAAGAGGGGATTTTCTATGAGCACTGCCAAGAAGACGCCGAAGGAAAATCTGGAAGATGTTTACGCCGCGCTCCAGGCGTTGATCGCCCAGGGAAAAAAGGATGGCATGATCCGGGCCTCAGACCTGAATGCCCAGCTGGAAAAGATGCAGCTGACCCCGGAAAAAATTGAAGAAATTTACGACCGCTTCGAGTCCATGAACATTCAGATCGTCACTGCGGATCTGGAGCTGGACCTGGGAGATGACGACCTGAGTCTGGACGACGGGGACATTGACCTGTCCAGCCTGGAGGAAGAGGATCTGGTGGACCCGGTGGACCTGGCCGCTGAATACAGCCTGGATGACCCGGTGCGGATGTACCTGAAGGAAATCGGCCAGGTGAAGCTGCTGTCCGCCGACGAGGAGGTAGAGCTGGCCAAGCAGATTGCCGCCGGTGATCAGGCCGCCAAGAACAAGCTCACCGAGGCCAACCTCCGCCTGGTGGTCTCCATCGCCAAGAAGTACTCCGGACGGGGTCTGCACATTCTGGACCTGATTCAGGAGGGCAACACCGGCCTGATCCGGGCGGTGGACAAGTTTGACTGGACAAAGGGAAACAAATTCTCTACATATGCCACCTGGTGGATTCGGCAGGCCATTACCCGGGCCATTGCCGACCAGGCCCGGACCATCCGGGTGCCGGTGCATATGGTAGAGGTTATCAACAAGGCCACCCGGTGCAACCGGAAACTGGTGCAGGAACTGGGCCGGGAGCCCACCGTGGAGGAGATTGCCGCCGAGCTGAACCTGCCGGTGGAGAAGATCATCGAGGCCAACCGCACCGCCGCCGACACCCTGAGCCTGGACACCCCTGTGGGAGACGAAGAGGACACCTCCATCGGCTCCTTTGTGGAGGATGAGCGGACCCCCGGTCCCGCAGACGCCACCTCCAACGCCCTGCTGGCGGAGGCCCTGAAGGAAATTCTGGACACCCTCACCGAGCGGGAAGCGGACGTGCTGCGGATGCGGTTCGGTATGTACGACGGCCGGACCCATACCCTGGAGGAAGTGGGTCAGATTTTCGGCGTCACCCGGGAGCGGATCCGGCAGATTGAGAACAAGGCCATCCGCAAGCTCCGTCACCCCAGCCGGGCCAAGAAGATCCGGGACTTTTACTGCTGAACAAAAAATACATCCACTGGATTTTCTCCGGTGGATGTATTTTTTATTCAGATCATCTGCTCCGGGCGGAACACTTCGTCAAATTTCTCCGCCGTGAGGAAGCCCAGGGCCACGCAAGCCTCCTTCAGGGAGATATTCTCGGCGTATGCCTTTTTCGCGGTTTTCGCCGCGTTTTCATAGCCGATGTAGGGGTTCAGCGCAGTGACCAGCATCAGGGAGTTGTGGAGATTCCCTGCCATTTTCTCCCGGTTGGCCCGGATGCCCGCCACGCAGTGGTCGTGGAAGGACACCATGCACTCCGCCAGAAGCCTGGCAGACTGGAGGAAATTGTAAATCAGCACGGGCATGAACACGTTGAGCTGGAAGTTGCCCTGGCTGGCCGCCAGGCCTACGGCGGTATCGTTGCCCATCACCTGCACCGCCACCATGGTCACCGCCTCGCACTGGGTGGGGTTGACCTTGCCGGGCATGATGGAGGAGCCGGGCTCGTTCTCCGGGATGGTAATCTCCCCCAGGCCCAGCCGGGGGCCGGAGGCCAGCCAGCGGATATCGTTGGCAATTTTCATCAGGTCGCAGGCCAGGGCCTTCAGGGCGCCGTGGGCGAAGACCAGCTCATCCTTGGAGGTCAGGGCGTGGAACTTGTTGGGGGCGGTGCGGAAATTTTTCCCCGTCAGCCTGGAAACCTCCGCCGCCACGGCGGTGTCAAAACCCTTGGGGGCATTCAGACCGGTGCCCACGGCGGTGCCGCCCAGAGCCAGCTCCTTCAGCGGCTCCAGGGCCAGCTTCAGCAGCTCCCGGTCCCGCTCCAGGCTGGTCCGCCAGCCGGAAATCTCCTGGGAGAAGGCAATGGGGGTAGCGTCCTGGAGGTGGGTCCGCCCGGACTTCACCACTCCCTGGTTCTCCTCCTCCAGCCGGGCAAAGGCGGCTGTGAGCACGTCGATGGCAGGCAGCACCCGGTCCTCCACGGCGCACACCGCGGCAATGTGCATGGCGGTGGGGAAGGTATCGTTGGAGGACTGGGACATATTGATGTCATCGTTGGGGTGGAGCAGTTTTTTCCCGGCGATTTCATTGCCCCGGTTGGCAATGACCTCGTTGGCGTTCATGTTGGACTGGGTGCCGGAGCCGGTCTGCCACACCACCAGGGGGAAATGCGCCCCCAGCGCGCCGGAAATCACCTCGCCGCAGGCGGCGCAGATGGCTTTTCGCTTTTCCTCCGTCATCCGCTCCGGGCGCAGGGCGTGGTTGGCCTGGGCGGCTGCCTTTTTCAGAATGCCGAAGGCATGGATAATCTCCCGGGGCATGGTTTCCAGACCCACGCCGATGGGAAAATTCTCCACTGAGCGCTGGGTCTGGGCTCCCCAGTATTTGTCGGCAGGCACCCGGACCTGGCCCATGGAGTCGTGTTCCATCCGATATTCCATTGGGATTCCTCCTGTTTTTTCTTTGCCACCATCATAGCAAGGGGCCGGAAAAATGTCAAGGCCGCCCCATATGGGGAAAATTTCGGAAACCGCCCCCGGAAGGATTGCAGAAAGCGGCAAAATTTGATAAAATAAGGGGCAAGAATCAGAAGGGCCTTTCCCTTCTCAGGATCGGGTGAAACCATGAATTCCAAGGACGATGCCATCGGGGTTTTTGACTCCGGTGTAGGCGGGATCAGCGTGCTGCGGCATCTGCGGCGGCTGATGCCCCAGGAAAATTATGTCTACTTCGGCGACTCCGCCAACGCCCCTTACGGCTGCCGCAGCACCGAAGAGGTCCGTCGGCTGACCCTGGCGGCGGCGGAAAAGCTGGTGAATGAACACCGCATCAAGGCCCTGGTGGTGGCATGCAAC
>CALXFW010000021.1 GCA_944387685.1 uncultured Oscillospiraceae bacterium | reverse complement strand
ACCAGCATTCTCAACCGCTTCGGCGGTGACCAGGAGGAAGGAGGGGTGCTGGTATGAAACGGGCCAACCGGATTCTGACCATTCTGATTTTCGTTTTTCTGTATATCCCCATGGCGGTGCTGGTGGTGGCGTCCTTCAACACCGGCAAGGATATCACGGAGTTTGAGGGCTTCACCTTCCAGCAGTATGTCCGCCTGTTCCAGGACAGCAGCCTGCTGGAGCTGCTGCGAAACTCTCTGGTTGTGTCGGTGCTGGCCAGTGCGGCGGCCACCATCTTCGGCACCGTGGCCTCGGTGGGCATTCACAGCCTGAACCCCCGGATGCGCAAGGCCGCCATGACCCTGACCAACATCCCCATGACCAACCCGGATATCGTCACCGGCGTTTCCCTGTCCCTGCTGTTCGTGTTCGTGGGCACCAAAATGCTGGGCCAGCGCAACAGCCTGACCTTCTGGACGCTGCTCATCGCCCACATCACCTTCAACCTGCCCTATGTGATTCTTAACGTCATGCCCAAGCTCAAGCAGATGGACGCCTCCCTGACGGATGCGGCCATGGACCTGGGCTGCACCCCGGTGCAGGCCTTCTTCAAGGTCACCCTGTATGAGATCATGCCGGGCATCGTCTCCGGGGCCATTATGGCCTTCACCATGAGCCTGGACGATTTCGTCATCAGCTATTTCGTCAGCGGCCTGGATTTTGTCACCCTGCCGGTGGAAATCTATTCCTACACCAAAAAGCCCCTGCAGCCCAAAATCTACGCCATGTTCACCCTGCTGTTCCTGCTGATTCTGGCGCTGATGATTGCCATGAACGTGATTCAGCTCTACGGCGACAAAAAGAAAGCCCATACCCGGTCGGCGGGTATGTGAAAGGAGAAACTGCCATGAAAAAGACCATTTCCCTCCTCCTGGCCCTGTGCCTGATTCTGGGCTGCGGCGCGGCCCTGGCCGGCTGCGGCAGCAGCCAGGAGAAAACCACCCTGTACGTCTACAACTGGGGCCAGTACATTTCCGAGGGCGACGAGGACTCCCTGGATGTGATTGCCGCCTTTGAGGAGGCCTATCCCAACATTGAG
Source organism: uncultured Oscillospiraceae bacterium (assembly GCA_944387685.1). GTDB lineage: Bacteria > Bacillota > Clostridia > Oscillospirales > Oscillospiraceae > Faecousia. The sequence goes on along the minus strand of CALXFW010000021.1, from coordinate 13,534 downwards.
GTGAAGTACTCCACCTATGACTCCAACGAGATCATGTACTCCAAGCTCTCCAACGGCGGCATCACCGTGGACGTGATCATCCCCTCGGACTACATGATCGGCCGGATGCGTCAGGAGGGAATGCTCCTGGAGCTGGACTTCGACAACATCCCCAACTATCAGTATATTGACGAGTCCTTCCGCAATACCTCCTACGACCCGGAGAACAAGTATTCCGTGCCCTACACCTGGGGCACCGTGGGCATCATCTACAACACCAAGTATGTGGACGAGGCCGACGTCACCGGCTGGGAACTGCTGTGGAATGAGAAGTATGCGGGAAAAATCCTGATGTTCGACAACTCCCGGGATGCCTTCGGCATCGCCCAGTACCTGCTGGGCTACGACGTGAACACCACCGACGAGGCCCAGCTCCAGGCCTGCGCCGACAAGCTGGCGGAGCAGAAGCCCGTGGTGCAGCAGTATGTCATGGACCAGATTTTCGACGCCATGGAGAATGAGGAGGCCTGGATTGCCCCCTACTACGCCGGCGACTACCTGACCATGGCGGAGGAGAATCCGGACCTGGCCTTCTACCGTCCGGAGGAGCAGGGCTTCAATATGTTCATTGACGCCATGTGCATCCCCTCCTGCTGCCAGGAGAAGGAGGCCGCCGAGCTGTTCATCAACTTCCTGTGCGACCCGGAGATCAGCGCCGCCAATATGGATTACCTGGGCTACAGCGTTCCCGCCTCCGCCTCCAAGGAGTACCTGGACCCGGAGCTGGCCGCCGATGAAATCGCCTACCCCAGCCAGGAAGCGCTGACCAACGCCACCAGCTTTGACTACCTGCCGGAGGAAACCTCCCGGTATATGGAAAGCCTGTTCATGGAAGTGCGCAACGGCTGAGTTTCCCGAAACGCACATCGCCCCCGCCGGAAAATCCGGCGGGGGCATTTTCTGTAAAAAGATCGGAAAAACCCCGGCGCCGGGGTAGGCGCCGGGGTTTCCGCAAAAGGGTTTGGAAAGAAGAGAGGTAGAAAAGAGGATCTACGGAGTTCGAAAGGAGCGGCTCACGGCTTCCGCAACCTTTCTGTTATTAAGGTACAATGGGGTTTTGAACGGTGCATAACGGATTTGAAAACAAAAAACGACAAATTTGTGAACGAATGAACCTTCGTTTTTGTCCGTTCTATCTATTCTGCCCCGCCAGGGACCGGGGCAGACCCCGTTTCCGGCAGGTGTAGACATAGTAGGGAATCTCAAAGAGCAGCATGGCGCTCCAACCCACGGCGCAGGCCACCGCCACGCCGGAAATGCCCATCCGGGGGGCCAGCAGGTAGGTGCATACCGTGCGGATGGAGGCCTGAATCAGGGTGCCCAGCATGGTGGTGTACACCTTTCCCATGCCCCGGAAGAAGCCCTGTACCCCGTTGGTCAGGGCGGGCCACAGGTAGAACACCGCCATATACCCCAGGTATTGGCTGCCCAGGGCGATGACCTCCTGGGTCCCCTCCCCGGTGACAAACAGGCCCACCATGGGCCGCCGGAACAGGGCCACCACCGTGCCGATGAGCACCCAGTATCCGACCTCCAGCCGGATGCCCGCCCGGAAGCCGGTGCGGATTCGCTCCGGCTTTCCCGCCCCCCGGTTCTGGGCGATGTAGGTGGAGATGGCGGAGGAGATGCTCTGCTCGGGAATGCAGGCAAAGTCGTCCGCCCGGGTCACCGCGTTAAAGGCGGCAATGGAATTGATGCCCAGAGCGTTTACCTGGCCCTGAATCAGCACCTTGCACACCGGCTGAATGGCCTGCTGGAGGGCGCTGGGGCCGCCGTAGGCCACAATCCGGCCCAGCAGCGCCCGGTCGGGCCGCCACTGCCCTTTCCCCGGGCACAGCTCCGGCACCCGGTGCAGAAGGTACCCCACCGCCAGCGCCGCGCACAGCCCCTCGGCGAACACCGTGGTGGCGGCGCTGCACACAATGCCGTAGCCCAGGACGCCCAGGAACCACAGGTCCAGCAGGGCGTTGACAATGGCGGAGAAGGCCAGAAATTTCAGGGGCGTCTTGGAATCCCCCACGCTTTTCAGCGCCGCCGCCAGGGCGTTGTAGCAGAAGGTGAAGGGCGCCCCCAGGAAGGTGATGCGCAGATAAGTGCCTGTAATGGCCCGGATCTCCTCCGGCACCGTCAGCCACTGCAGAATCCAGGGGGTGAGCCCGATCCCCAGCGCCGCGGCGGCGAGGCACATGGCCGCCCCCAGCACCAGGGTGTTGGCCAGGGTTTTCCGCAGCCGGGTGTAGTCCTTGGCGCCGAAGGACTCGCTCATCAGAATCCCCGAGCCGATGCACAGCCCGGTGATGGCCAGAATCACCAGATTCATCACCGGCCCGGCGATGCCCTCCGCCGCCAGGGCGTCCCGGCCGATGAACCGCCCGGCGATGATGGAGTCCACCGCGTTGTAGCTCAGCTGGAGCCAGTTGCCCAGCAGCAGGGGCAGGGCATAGCGCCACAGGTGGGTGCGGGGCCGTCCCACCGTCATATCCGTCATGGCAGGTTCCTCTTTTCTCTGGCCGCGCCAGGGTTTTCCTAAACTGTAGCACGTTCCGGCCGGGCCGTCAATTCCCCGGGAGAAAAAGGCCGGCGAGCTCTGAGAATGCGGCGGCGGCCCCCTTTTCCCGGGGCGGAGGGGACCCGGCCGAATTTTGGGCGGTTTTCACAAAATTTTAACCCTCCGTTCAAAGGGCTACAAAAAGTGACAGCGACTTTTTACAATTTGTAAACTTTTTCTCCCCCTTTTTCCGGGAACGGGTTTCCCCCCTTCCGGTGACGTAACACGGGCTGGTTGTCCTGTCCGGACGCTGTATGCACCCGGATATGCACACTTCTCCACAGCCCCTCTCCACAGGGCAAACCGGGCCAATACCTGTTGATAACTCGGAGTTTTCCACAGTATGCACAGGTTTTTCCACAGGAGTTTTCCACAGGCTTTCGGAATTGTGGATATGCAGTTTAAGTTTACATAATATTCTGCGGCGGAATTCGACGAAATCCCCACTTTTTTGACCGTTGTGGTTTTTACCACAGGGGGGAATCTGTCCAAAAAATAGGCCCTTGACAAGCCTGCGTCCCGGCCCGGGGTTCGGCGGGACCGGACATGGGCCTGTCTCCTGGGAGGGCGGACCCGGGAAGGGGAAAATTTTTTGAAAAAAGGGTTGATTTTGTGGGACAAACCCGTTATAATACTCTCCTGTATGGACTATGCACGCAAGGAGGTGGAACCTATGCCCAACATCAAGTCCTCTAAGAAGGATGTCCTGTCTTCCAAGATCGCTTATGAGAAGAACAAGTCTGAGAAGTCCGCGCTGAAGACCTGCCTGAAGAAGTTTGACGCCGCCCTGGTGGCCGGTGACAAGTCCGGTGCGGAGGCCGCTTACAAGCAGGCTGTTAAGGCTGTGGACCAGGCTGTGATCAAGGGTCTTCTGCACAAGAACAACGCTGCCCGCAAGAAGAGCAGCATGACCCTGAAGCTGAACAAGCTGGCCTGAATTCTCTGAAAATATCTCCCTCCCGATTTTCCGGAGGGAGTTTTTTCATGCCCGAAACCGAAAATATTTACACATTGTCCGTTGCTTTACCTGCCGCTTTTTCGTATAATGGGAGAAACCGCTCCGGGAGGTGACCGCCATGGCCAGATTGTCCGATCCCATCACCCTGCTCAAGGGAATTGGACCGGCCCGGGCGAAGCAGTTCGCCAACCTGAATATTGTCACCCTGGAGGATCTGATCTGCCACTTTCCCCGGGGCTATGAGGACCGGACCCGGCTGGTGCCCATTGAGAAGCTCCAGGCGGATGTGCCTGCCTGCTTCCGGGGCATGGTGATGAACACCCCCCGCACCGCCCACATCCGCAAGGGCCTGGACCTGACCAAGGTCACCGTGGCCGACGCCACCGGGAGGCTGAATCTGACCTTCTTCAACTCCCCCTATGCCGCCCAGCAGCTGCACTACGGGGAGGAGTACATCTTCTACGGCGCGGTGACCGGGGATTTTATCGGCTATCAGATGACCAACCCGGTGTTTGAGCCGGTGGGCAGCCCGGGAGTGACCACCCGGCGGATTCTGCCCATCTACCCCCTCACCGCAGGACTGACCAACGCCGCGGTGCTCCGGGCGGTAAACCAGGCCCTGGCCCTCTGCGACCCTCCGGAGGAGATTCTGCCGGAGGCCCTGCGGCAGCGCTACGCCATTCTTCCGGCGGAGCAGGCTTACCGGGCCATCCACCAGCCCCAGTCCATGGAGGAGGCGGACCAGGCCAGGAAGCGGATGGTTTTTGAGGAATTTTTCGTCTTTTCCGCAGGGCTGGCCCTGATGCGGGCCGCCCGGGCGGAGAAGCGGGTGCCGCCCTACCCCCAGGTGGATATGGCGCCCTTTTACGCTGCCCTGCCCTTTTCCCTCACCGGGGCCCAGAACCGGGCCATCGGGGAAATTCTGGCGGATTTTCGGGCCGGACGCCCTATGAACCGGCTGATTCAGGGTGACGTGGGCAGCGGAAAGACCATGGTGGCCGCCGCCGCCGCTTATGCCGCCGCCTGCAGCGGCTTTCAAACCGCCCTGATGGCCCCCACGGAAATTCTGGCGGAGCAGCACGCCGCCTCTCTGGGCAGGCTCTTCGACCCCCTGGGCATCCGGGTGGGGCTGCTCACCGGCTCCATGACCCCCAGGGAAAAGCGGGAGATTCGGGAGCAGCTGGAAGCCGGAGACATACAGGTGGCGGTGGGCACCCATGCCCTGCTCACCGACGCCACCCGGTTTGCCCGGCTGGGGCTGGTGATTGCCGACGAGCAGCACCGCTTCGGCGTGGCCCAGCGCTCTCGGCTGGGGGCCAAGGGGGAGGACCCCCATGTGCTGGTGATGTCCGCCACCCCCATCCCCCGGACCCTGGCCCTGCTGCTGTACGGGGACCTGGAGGTGTCCATTCTGGACGAGCTGCCCCCCGGCCGGGAGCCGGTGGAGACCTTCCTGGTGGGGGAGAGCTACCGCCCCCGGATCAACGCCTTTATCCGCAAGCAGGTCAGCGCCGGCAGCCAGTGCTTCATCGTCTGCCCGGCGGTGGAGGAGAATCAGGAGCTGGGCGTGAAGGCTGCCTCCGCCTGGGCGGAGACTCTGCAGAAGACGGTGTTTCCCGACCTGCGGATTGTGCTGCTCCATGGACAGATGAAAGCCGGCGAAAAGGAGGCCGCCATGGCGTCCTTTGCCCGGGGAGAGGCGGACGTGATGGTGGCCACCACCGTAATCGAGGTGGGGGTGGACGTGCCCAACGCCACGCTGATGGTGGTGGAGGATGCGGACCGGTTCGGCCTGTCCCAGCTTCACCAGCTCCGGGGCCGGGTGGGCCGGGGGAAGCAGAAGAGCTACTGCATTCTCACCACCCATAACCGGAATCCCGACACCCTCCAGCGGCTGAAAGCCCTGTGCAAAACCACCGACGGCTTCCGCATCGCCGAGGAGGATCTGAAGCTCCGGGGCCCCGGAGACTTCTTCGGCGCCCGGCAGTCCGGTCTGCCCGCCTTCCGGGTGGGAGACCTGAGCGGGGACCTGCAGACTCTGAAGGACGCCCAGCAGGCGTCCATGGAGTGGATTGAAGCCTGGGGCCAGTCGGATGCCCCGGAGGCCGCCGCCCTGCGCCGCCGGATCGGCGCCCTGTTCCTCCGATGGGAGGGCACCATGAACTGAACATCCCGTCCCTGGGACGGAGCGAAGAAAGGAGATATTCCCATGAAAAAGATCGTTTCCCTACTGCTGGCCGTTATGCTGCTGGCCTTTGCGGCGCTGCCTGCCGCCGCCTCGGAAACCGCCACTGCCAGCGGCGAATGCGGCGACGGGCTGACCTGGACCCTGGAAGGAAACACCCTGACGGTTTCCGGCAGCGGCGATATGGACTCCGGCTGCCCCTGGGAGGCCTACCGCAGCGACATTGAAAAGGTGGTCTTCACCGGCGGCGTCACCAAGGTGGGGGAGAATGCCTTCGCCGAGTGCGACAACCTCACCTCCATTGACTTCGGCGGTTCCATGCGGGAGGTGGGAGAGCGGGGCTTCTATTCCTGCGACAGCCTGACCAGCATCCATCTGCCTGCCACCTTCAAGCTTTTCGGGCCGGAGTCCTTCATGAACTGCGGCAAGCTGACCACGGTATACTGTGATGGAGGCATGCCTTCCTTCCGGGGCAACTGCCTGTGGAACGGCAACAACATCACCATCTACTACCCCATTGACAACCCCTGGCCCCAGACCGCTGTGGATGAACTGGTGAACAATTTCGGCGGACGGCTGAACATCCTGAAGATGGGCTCCGACGGAGAACCCATTCCCGAGGCCCTGCCTGCGGAAACCCAGGCCGCCACCCAGCCCACCACGGCCCCCACTACGGCACCTACCACCGCTCCCACCACTGTGCCCACCACGGCGGCCACCACCGCACCCACCACAGCCCCCACTACGGCGCCTACCACCGCTCCCACCACTGTGCCCACCACGGAGGCCACCACCGCACCCACCACAGCCCCCACTACAGCGCCCACCACCGTGCCCACCACGGCGGCCACTACCCAGCCGGAAACCCAGCCCGTAACGGAAACCACTGAGCCCACCCTGGTGGAAAAGGTGGGCGGCGACGGCTGGATCGGCGTGGTGATTGTGGTGGCGGTGCTGACGCTGCTGCTGATTTTGGGACTGGTGCTCCGGGGCGCCCGGCACAAGGGCGGAAAATACTCCGGATAACCACGGGAACCGGTTCAAACATTTTTAACAACTTCCGGGAAAATCACCCATTCGGGTGGTTTCCCGGAAGCTTTTTTGTTGGGAACGGAAAAAATAAAAAAACAGTTGTAAGTTCGGAAAAAATGATGTAAAATAATACGAACTATAAACTGCATAATTATGCCTGCATACGGGTATTTTGGAGGGATACGTTATGGAAAAACCCATTGTTCTGGTAATCATGGACGGCGTCGGCAAGGGTGACGGCGGCAGCGGAGACGCGGTGGCCGTGGCCAAGACCCCCACATTGGATCATCTTCTGGCAACCTGCCCCCATACTTATCTGAAGGCCCACGGAACCGCTGTGGGACTGCCCAGTGATGAAGATATGGGCAACTCCGAGGTGGGCCACAACGCCCTGGGCTGCGGCCAGGTCTACTCCCAGGGAGCCAAGCTGGTGGGCGAGTCCATCGAAAACGGCGCGCTGTACGCGTCCGAAACCTGGAAGGACCTGGTGGCCAACGCCCTGTCCGGCAAGGCGATGCACTTCCTGGGCCTGCTGTCCGACGGCAACGTCCATTCCAACATCCATCACCTGATCGCCCTGCTGCGCCAGGCCCACAAGGAAGGCGTGAAGAAGGCCTACTGCCACATCCTGCTGGACGGCCGTGACGTGCCCGCCACCTCCGCCCTGGAGTATGTGGACCAGCTGGAGACCGTGCTGGCGGAGCTGAATACACCGGGCTGTGACTATGCCATCGCCTCCGGCGGCGGCCGGATGCAGGTGACCATGGACCGGTATGAAGCCAACTGGGCCATGGTGGAAAAGGGCTGGAGAACTCACGTCCAGGGTCAGGGCCGGATGTTCGCCTCCGCCAAGGAGGCCATTGAGACCTACCGCGCCGAGACCGGCTGCATCGACCAGGACCTGCCTGCCTTTGTCATCGCCCGGGATGGCAAGCCCGTGGCCACCATCGCCAACGGGGACAGCGTGATCCTCTTCAACTTCCGGGGCGACCGGGCCCAGGAGATCTCCCTGGCCTTCGACCGGAAGGACTTTGACAAGTTTGACCGGGGTGACTACACCGGCGTGAAGTTCGCCGGTATGCTCCAGTACGACGGAGACCTGAACATCCCCGAGCACTATCTGGTTCAGCCCCCCGTCATCACCAATACCCTCACCGAGGTGCTGTGCCAGGCAGGCATCCACGAGTATGCCCTGTCCGAGACCCAGAAGTACGGCCATGTGACCTACTTCTGGAACGGCAACCGCTCCGGCAAGGTGGACGAGAATCTGGAAGTGTACGAGGAAATCCCCTCCGATGTGATTCCCTTCGAGCAGGCTCCGGCCATGAAGTCCAAGGAAATCACCGAGAAGATGGTGGAGAATATGGCCTCCAAGAAATTCCAGTTCCTGCGCTGCAACTATCCCAACGGCGACATGGTGGGCCACACCGGCGTGATGGAAGCGGTGGTCTACGCCATGGAGTGCGTGGACAGCGGCCTGAAGGCCATTGTGGAGGCCGCCGACAAGTACGGCTACACCCTGCTGGTCACCGCCGACCACGGCAACGCCGACCAGATGACCGAGACCAAGAAGGGCAAGACTTCCGTCCGTACCGCCCACTCTCTGAACCCGGTTCCCTTCATCATCTATGACAAGGATCACGACTGGGTCATCAAGGACGGCGCCTACGGCCTTGCCAACGTGGCCCCCACCATCGTCAAGATGATGGGCCTGACCGCCCCCGATTGCTGGGAGGCCAGCATGGTCTGAGCCCGGCGGGCAAACACAACCCATTTTTCAAGGAGGTCTGATTCATGATCCGTCACGAAAATGAAAACGGCAGCATCAACGTCAGCACCAACGTCTACACCGACATCGTGGGCACCGCCGCCACCAACTGCTTCGGCGTGAAGGGCATGGCCGCCCGGAGCGTCACCGACGGCGTGTACCACCTGCTGCGCAAGGAATCCGTGGGCAAGGGCGTCCGGGTGCATTTCCACGAGGACAACTCCATCTCCATCGATCTGCACATCATGGTGGACAACAACGTGAACCTGAACGCCGTGGGTGCGTCCATCATCTCGGAGGTCAAGTACGTGGTGACCCAGTGCACCGGCACGGAAGTCCGGGCTGTCAATGTCTATATCGATTCCATGGTGATCGGTTGAGAATTCGGAGGGAACAAAATTGAAGCAAATCATCAACGGCGCCGACTTTCGCAGAATGCTGATCAGCGCGGCCGCCGCCATAGAAATGAACAAGCAGGCGCTCAATGAGCTGAACGTATTCCCGGTTCCTGACGGGGACACCGGCACCAATATGTCCATGACCATCAACGCCGCGGCGGCCGACCTGCGCAAGGCGGAGGACCCGGACCTGGGCTCTGCCGCCAAAATCGCCGCCTCTGCCATGCTCCGGGGCGCCCGGGGCAACTCCGGCGTGATTCTGTCATTGCTGCTGCGGGGCATTTCCAAAAAGCTCAAGGGCACCGAAACCAGCGACGGCGTGCTGTGGGCCATGGCCCTCCAGGAGGGCGTGGACGCTGCCTACAAGGCGGTGATGAAGCCCGCCGAGGGCACCATCCTGACCGTGGCCCGTCTGGCTGCGGCCAAGGCTTCCGAGGCCGCCCAGGAGAACAACCACATTGAGTTCGTCCAGGCTGCCGCCATTGCCGAGGCCAAGGTGGCCCTGGCCAACACCGTCAACCAGAACCCGGTGCTGAAGAAGGCCGGCGTGGTGGATGCCGGCGGCAAGGGCTGGCTGGTGGCGCTGGAAGCCATGATGTCCTCCCTCCGGGGCGAGGACGTGGTCATCCCCGAGGGTGGGGAGGCGGTCCAGGTGAAGGATGCCGCCGACTTCGGCGAGTTCGATACCGGGGACATCACCTTCGCCTACTGCACGGAATTTATCATCGACCGGGAAAACGACAATGATCCGGAAACATTGCGGGCATTTTTGAACGGTCTGGGCGATAGTCTGGTACTGGTGGACGACGATGAGATCATTAAGGTCCACGTCCATACCAACGACCCCGGCGCGGCCCTGAGCGAGGCGGTGAAGTACGGCTCCTTCGTCACCGTGAAGATCGAGAATATGCGCCTGCAGCACACCGAGAAGGTCATGTCCGAGAACGAGTTGGCCCCCAAGATTGCCGAGCCGGAGAAGCCTCTGGGCGCGGTGTCCGTCTGCGCCGGCGCCGGTTTGGCGGATGTGTTCACCAACCTGGGCGTGGACGCCATCATTTCCGGCGGCCAGACCATGAACCCCAGCACCCAGGACATCCTGGAGGCGGTGAACCGGGTTCCCGCGGAAACCGTGTTTGTGCTGCCCAACAACAAGAACATCATCATGGCTGCAGAGCAGGTCAACGAGCTGACCCCCAAGAACGTGGTGGTCATCCCCTCCAAGACCGTGCCCCAGGGCGTCACCGCCATGCTGAACTTCAACCCCGAGGGCTCCGTGGAGGAGAATGTGGAAACCATGACCCAGTCCCTGGGCACCGTGGACACCATGCAGATCACCTACGCCGCCCGGAACTCCGACTTCGACGGCTATGACATCCATGAGGGCGACTATCTGGCTCTGTACGGCAGCCAGCTCTTCGGCACCAGCCAGGATATCAAGGTGCTCCTGCGCTCCCTGGCGGAAAAGGTCCGGGACGACGGCAAGGAGTACGTCACCATCTACTACGGCGCCGATGTGAAGGAGAAGCACGCCCAGAAGGCGGCGGACATCTTCGCGGATATCTGCCCCAATGCGGATGTGAATCTGCTCAGCGGCGGTCAGCCGGTGTACTATTACCTGATTGCCGCAGAATAACCATTCTGTATGCCACCGCCCGCTGCCCTGGGGCAGCGGGCCGGGTGTTTTTTGGGGGATAACAGCCGGGGGGAATGGGGCAAACTAGTTCTGTCCGGCGTATCCCATCCGCCGGAAGGAAAGGAGGCATCCCCATGCGGGCGTTTCCCCGAGGCGGTTTGATCGGAAAAACCGTACATCTGGTCCGGCGGATCACCGGACTGCACATTCCCGTGTACGCCGCCAACGCCTGTTACTTCATTGTGCTGGCGGTGTTCCCCGCCCTGCTGCTTCTGCTGGGCCTGCTGCAGTACACCCCCCTGGAGGTGGAGCGGCTGGGGGAGATGCTGCAGGGCATTCTCCCCGAGGTGCTGCTGGAGCCGGCGGAGGAGCTGATTCTCCTCACCTACGACAATACCTCCGGAGCAGCCCTGGGGCTGTCCGCGTTTACCGCCCTGTGGTCCGCCAGCCGGGGAATTTACGGTCTGCTCACCGGGCTGAACGCCATTTACGGCGTCCAGGAGGATCGGGGCTATGTGCGCACCCGGCTGATCAGCGTGGTATACACCTTCGCTTTCCTGGTGGTGCTGCTGCTGACCCTGGGCCTGCACGTGTTCAGCTCCGGATTGCTGCGGCTGCTGCAAAGCGCCTCCTCCCCCTTTGTGGGGTTTCTGCTGAATCTGGTGGACCTGCGGTTTTTCCTGCTGATGGTTGCTCAGACCGGAATCTTCACCCTGATGTTCATGGTGCTGCCCAACCGCCGGAATCGGTTCTGGGACAGTCTGCCCGGCGCCCTGCTGGCTTCCCTGGGCTGGCTGATCTTTTCGGACCTGTACTCCATTTATGTGGAGCGGTTCGCCGGGCTGACCAGCGTGTACGGCTCGGTGTACGCCGTGGCGCTTTCCATGCTGTGGCTGTACTGCTGCGTATCCATCATGTTTTACGGCGGGGCGCTGAACCGGTATCTGACGGAGCGGTAGGAAAGTATGGCGGTTTTGTAAATTTTTTTCCTGTTTACCGCTGGTTCACAGTTTGTTCTTAGGATGAAAAGAAAAAAGCCGGATTTTCTCCGGTTTTCTGGAATATAAAGGAGTATTGCCCATGTTCGGATATGTCACCGCCAGCTGGAAGGAGCTGTCGAAGCAGGAGCAGGAGCGCTACGGCGCGGTGTACTGCGGCATCTGCCGCCGGATTCGCTGCCAGTCCTCCCAGGCTGCCCGGCTGGGGCTGAGCTATGACATGGCTTTCCTGGCGCTGCTGCTGATGAGCCTGTACGAGCCGGAGGAGACCGGCGGCAAAAACGCCTGCTGGCTCCACCCGGTGACCAAGCGGCCATGGGTGGACAATCGGTTCGTCCGCTATGCCGCAGATATGAACACCGCCCTTGCCTACTACAATTGTCTGGACGACTGGCAGGACGACCACAAGGCCTCCTCCCGGCTGCTGGCAAAGCTGCTGGGCAGCCGCCTGCCGGAGGTGAGGGACCGCTATCCCCGGCAGTGCGAGGCCATCGCCCGGTCTGTGGAACGGCTGAGCCAGTTGGAGAAGGAGAACTGCCCCAATCCCGACGAGCCCGCCGGGGTATTCGGGGAGCTGATGGCCCAGATTCTTACATATCAGCAGGATCTGTGGGCCCTCACCCTGGCCCAGATGGGCTTCGCCCTGGGGCGGTTCATCTACCTGCTGGACGCGGCGGTGGACTACGACAAGGACAAGCGTCAGGGAAAATACAATCCCTTCCTGGCCATGGGCATGGAAAAGGATTGGACCCGGTGGGAAGAATATCTGGTCCTGGCCATGGGCCGCTGCACGGACAGCTTTGAGCGGCTTCCGCTGGTTCAGGACAAGGGGATTCTGGACAACATCCTCTACAGCGGGGTTTGGCTGAATTACAGAAGAAAGGCGGGGGAATCGGCAGATGATGGACGATCCGTATAAAGTGCTGGGGGTGAGTCCCAACGCGACTGACGAGGAAATCAAGCAGGCCTACCGGCGGCTGGCCAAGAAATACCATCCCGACCGGAATCCCGGAGACCAGGAGGCCGCCCGAAAAATGCAGGAGGTCAACGCCGCCTACGAGCAGATCAAGAATCCGGAGAAGGCCCAGCAGTCCGGCGGCTACGGCGGAGCCGGAGGATACGGCAGCTATGGCGGCGGGTACTACGATCCCTTTGGCGGCTACCGTCAGCAGAGCTACGGCGGCAGTCAGACCGAGGACCAATATCAGCAGGCGGCATACCAGTATCTGCGCTTTGGGCGGTATCAGGAAGCCCTGAATGCCCTGGGCAGCAGCACCGAGCGCAACGCCCGGTGGTACTACCTCAGCGCCCTGGCCAACAACGGTCTGGGCAACCAGGTGACCGCCCTGGAGCACATCCGCCGGGCGGTGAGCATGGAGCCGGACAATATGGAGTACCTGCGGGTGCTGAACCAGATCGAGCACGGCGGGGCAGCCTACCGCCAGGCTGCGGGAAATTTCCGGGGCTTCACCATGGGCGCCGACCCCTGCACCAGTCTGTGCCTGTGCTATCTGGCCAATCTGTTCTGCTGCGGCGGACGGGGAATGTTCTGCTGCATCTGATTGGGAATACAAAAACCGGGAGCGATTTGCTCCCGGTTTTTCACGCTGTCGAAAAACCCCTTTGGGGCTTTCCGACAGGTTGTGACTTTATTTGCCGCCCGCTGCGGCAAACGCTGTGAGACTTTTTTGGCGCATCATTGTTGTTTCAGCCAGTCCAGGGCCTCCTGAAGGCACTGAAAGGGGTCGCCGTCCCAGGTTTCCTGCTCCACGAAGGCGTATTCCACCCCCGCTTCCCGGCAGGCTTGGGCAACGCCAGCCCAGGGGGTGTCTCCCTGACCGGCGGGAACCAGACGGCCGTCCCGGCTGTCCTTGAAGTGAACCATGCAGATCCGCCCGGCGTGGCGGCGGATGTAGCCGGGCATATCGCCGCAGCACCGGTTCAGGTGGTACAGGTCCAGGCACAGGGGCATCCA
>CALXFW010000020.1 GCA_944387685.1 uncultured Oscillospiraceae bacterium | reverse complement strand
CCAAGTCCCAGTCCATCGCGGAGAACTACATCACCCAGGGCGTTGTGGGCATCTTCGGCTGCAACGAAGGCTCCACCAACGGCGCGGGCAATGCGGTGAAGGCCTCCGGCGCGGACGTGGTCTGCGTGGGCTTTGACAAGTCCGACGCCATCCTGGGCCTGATCGAGGACGGCTACATCCTGGCTACCATGGCCCAGAACCCCGATGTCATGGGCTATGAGGGCGTGAAGGCCGCCGTTGCCGCTCTGAACGGCGAGGACCTGGGCGGCGCTGTCACCGACACCGGCGTATCCGTTCTGACCAAGTAAATTCCTACCTCCCCTTCAGGAAAAGCGCCGGGCTTTCCGGCGCTTTTCCTGAACATCCTTGGGAGCCGTTTCTGTCCGGCGGAGGAAGGGGAGACGAGCTCCCGTCCCCGGGCGGACCCGGAATCCCATCTCGCAAAGGAGCGATTGCCATGAAGCGTTCTGAAGTCAACAAGGCCCTGCGGGAGCTGGAGGCCATGTGCGAAAAATACTGCTGCTACCTGCCGCCGTTCTGCCACTTCACCCCGGAGCAATGGCAGACCAAAGGCCATGAATATGACGAAGTCCGGGAGTGCTGCCTGGGCTGGGATATCACCGACTACGGCAAGGGAGCCTTCGACCAGCTGGGCTTCTCCCTGATTACCATCCGAAACGGCAGCCGGGCCTTGCCGGAGAAATATCCCAAGGTCTATGCCGAGAAGCTGCTCTACCTGAAGGAGGGGCAGTATTCCCCCAATCACTTCCACTGGTACAAGACGGAGGATATCATCAACCGGGGCGGCGGAAACGTGCTCATCCGGGTGTACAACTCCACACCGGAGGAGGAGATTGACTACGAAAGTGAAGTAACCGTCCACACCGACGGCAGAACCTATACCGTTCCCGCCGGCACCCAGATTCGCCTGACCCCCGGGGAGTCCATCTTCATTCCGCAGCGGCTGTATCACGATTTCACCGTGGAGCCGGGCACGGGGCCCGTGCTTCTGGGAGAGGTGAGCCAGTGCAACGATGACGCAAACGACAACCGGTTCAATCCCCCCATGGGCCGGTTCCCTGCCATTGAGGAGGACGAGCCGCCCTACCGGCTGCTGTGTACCGAATATCCCCCTGCCGGAGATTGCGGGAACCGCTTCTGAACAGGACAAGACCCGGAGAAACGCTTCTCCGGGTCTGTTTTTTGGGACACCGTCAGGAACGGGCGGCTTCGTGGCAGGCGGCGTATATGGCCGCGCCGCAGGCGGCCTCCTCCCGGCAGGGAGACAGGGTCAGGGGGCAGCCGAAAACCGTCTCAAACACCCGGCACAGGTGAGCATTTTTCCGCAGCCCGTTTCCGGAACCAATCATGGCTTTGGGGGGCTGCCCGCCGATATCCAGGTAACCCCGGTACATTTCGTACAGCTCCCGGGCCATGCCCTCCATCACACTTCGGATCATGTGCACCGGGGTGAAGTTGTCCGGGCCGATGCCGGAAAAGCTGCCCCGAAGCCGGGGATTCTGCCGGGTGCCCTGGAAGGTGGTCTGCGCCACAGGGCAGTTTTCCAGGACCCCCGCCCGGGTCAGCGCCCGGTCCATGGCGGCGTAGGCGCTCTGGGAGGAGCCGGTGACCATCTCCACGGTCTGGCGGAAGAAGCCTTCCAGCAGGGCGTAGCTCCTGCCGCCGCACAGGGAAGCCCCCACCAGCAGCCAGCCGCCGTCGGGGAAGGGCCGGGTTTCCAGCCCGGGAACCGTCAGATATACCGGAGAATACACACAAATCTGGCTGCCGGTGCCCACGTTCACCAGCAGATGATCCCGCCGGGAACCGGCGGCGCCCAGGAACGCCGCCTGATTGTCCCCGATGGCCTGGAACACCGGCTTCCCCAGGGCTCCGATGCCCAGGAAGGCCTCCCGGGATACCGGGGGCAGAAGCGTTCCGGGAATCTCCCCCCGCTCCAGCGCCGCCGGGTCAAAGGCCAGGGAGTCCGGGTCCAGCAGCCCCAGGCTGGCTGCGTTGGTGGGCTCCATCCGGGGCAGGGACTGTCCCGCCAGGCTCATGGCTATGTAGTCGCCGATGGTGCACAATCTGGCGGCGGTTTCCGGCACCAGGCCGTGGCGCAGATTGTAAAAATGGGTTACCAGACCGTAGCCTGTGGACAGGGGATAGCCGGTGAGCGCAGACAGCCGGTCCGCCCAGGAAACTCCCGGGGCAAAGGGCAGGTCGCCCCGGCCGTCCTGCCAGGTGAACAGGGGACTCACCGGACGGCCCTGGCGGTCCAGATACAGGATGCCGTGCATCTGCCCGGTGACACCGATGGCCTGCACATCCGGCGCCTGTTCCAGCAGTTCCCTGACCAGGGCCTCCGCCTTTTCCCGGATTGCTCCGGGGTCCTGAAGCCGTTCCCAGCTCTCGCCGGGCAGGAATCCGCCGGTGTCCAGGGTAACCGCCTGCTGAACCCCGGTTTCCTGTGAATACAGTACGGCGGAAATGGATGTGGTGCCGATGTCCAGTCCCAGTGCTTTCATAGGCCGTTCCTCCGGAATGAATCAGATACCGCTATTATAGGAATTCCGCCGGGAACAGTCAAGGAAATTGACAAAAGAACCGGAGAACCATATAATAAGACAAAGAATTGCAGGGGAGGGAAACCATATGGGGCAGAAACCGCGAAACGCGGACTATACAAAGGAATATAACCGCAAGGCGGTCCTGCGCATTCTGCGCCGCACCGCCATGAGCCGGGCGGAGCTGGCCCGGGCCACGGGCCTGACCCGGGCGGCCACCTCTCTGATTGTGGAGGAGCTGCTGAACGCCGGGGTGGTTTCCGAGCTGGCGCCCCAGTCTGTGGGACGGGGCCGCAGCGCCATTCCCGTTGCCCTGCGCCCGGACCGCTACTATGCCCTCTCCGTGGACCTGGCCCGAAAGGGCTGCAGTGTGGGGCTGTGCGACATCGGAGGCAACCTGCTGCAATGCCGGAAGCTCCCGGATCAGGACAACCCGGTGGAGGCCATTCTGGAGGCTTTGGGGTCGCTGCTGGAGACGGTGGACCGGGACAGGGTGCTGGGTGTGGGGATATGCTCCCCCGGCCCTCTGGACTGCGGCCGGGGACGGATTCTGAATCCCCCCAGATTTGAGCGGTGGCACGGCGTGGAAATCGGCAGCCTTCTGTCCCGAGGGCTGGAGATGCCCGCCTACCTGGAGCATGACGTCTGCGCCCTGGCCCTGCACCAGCTGGAAATGGGCCAGAGCCAGAACTTTATGCTGGTGTTTATAGACATCGGCATCGGCGCGGCCATTATGTCCGAGGGACGGCTGCTGGGGAACTCCAGATACTTCACCGGCGAGCTGGGCCACACCACCATCCGCTTTGACGGGCGGCAGTGCGAGTGCGGCAACCGGGGCTGCCTGGAAACCTATGCTTCCATTCCCGCCCTGCTGGAGGGAACCCGATTCTCCAGTTGGGCCGACCTGGCGGACAGCGTGGACAAGGATCCGGACGCCCGGCGGCTGCTGGACCAGGAGGCCCTGTATCTGTCCGCCGGACTGATCAACCTGGTCAATCTGATTCCGGTGGATACCATCTATCTGGCGGGGGATGTGTGCTACCGCCATGAGCTGCTGGTTCAGCGGCTGCGGCGGGAAATCGGCGCAAAGGCCCTGGATGAAAGCAGCCGGGATATTCGGATTTTCCCTGCGGTGCAGGACCCCAACGTGGGGGTTCTGGCTGGAGCGGATGTGGTTTTCTCCCGGTTCCTGACGGTGTGACCGGATTTTCAACAGAATTCAGCGGCCCCGGCGGAGGACTTTCAACCTCTGCCGGGGCAAAATTTTCCTCTCCGGAGCGAAAAAACCTTGACAACAGGTGATTGGTTCTACATAATTATCTAATGTAATTACTTTAGATAATGAAAGGAGCACAGCCATGACACCGGAAAAGGTCAAAGAGATGATCAACGCCTGCTACCTGGCCAAGCGGGTCCGGGATATGCTTCCCACGCTGTCGGAGGGGGTTCTGCCGTCCTATATTCAGTTTCTGGACGCCATCCAGAAGCTGGAGGCCCGGGGCGACTGCGTCAAGGTCAGCGATATCAGCGATGCGCTGGGCCTTCCCCGGCCCGGGGTGACCAAGACCGTGAAGGAAATGCAGGCCAAGGGCTATCTGGACAAGGCCGCATCCCGGGAGGACGGACGCATCACCTTTGTGAGCGTCACCGAGAAGGGGCGGCAGCTGTCCGAGGAGTTTGACAAGCAGTACTTTGCCCGGCTGGCAGGGTGTATGGACGGAATTTCCGAGTCGGATGCGGACACCATGATCCGCACCATCTCCCGGTTCTACCAAATAATGAGTGAAAGAAAAATGGACATTGCGTAACAACAACAGTGATTTCACCCAGGGGAGCATCCCCAAAAAGTTGATTTCCTTTATGATTCCCATTCTGGGCGCCCTGGTACTTCAGGCCGCCTACGGCGCGGTGGACCTTCTGGTGGTGGGCCGGTTCGGCTCCACCTCCGGCCTGTCTGCAGTATCCACTGGCAGCCAGATTCTCAACCTGGTTACCTTTGTTCTGACCCAGCTGGCCATGGGCATTACCGTGCTCATTGCCCGGTATCTGGGGGAGCGGAAGCCGGAGCTGATCGGCTCCCTCATCGGCGGCTCGGTGGTGGTGTTCGGTCTGATCTGCGCGGTGCTCTTCGCCGGTCTGATTGCCTTTGCCCACCCCCTGTCCGTGCTGATGCAGGCTCCGGCGGAGGCGGTGGGACTCACCACCGTGTATGTGCGCATCTGCGGCGGCGGCATATTCTTCATCGTGGCCTATAACCTGCTCTCCGCCATCTTCCGGGGGCTGGGAGACAGCAAGTCCCCCCTGGTTTTTGTGGCGGTGGCCTGCGTGGTGAACATTGTGGGCGATCTGGTTCTGGTGGCGGGCCTGGGCATGGACGCGGCAGGAGCGGCCATTGCCACGGTATTCGCCCAGGCGGTGAGCGTGGTGTTTGCCCTGCTTCTCCTGGCCAAGCGCAAGCTGCCCTTCCGGATCACCCGGAAGGATTTCCGCATCAATCCCCAGTGCGGGCGGCTGCTGAACGTGGGCCTGCCCCTGGCGCTGCAGGAGTTTCTCACCCAGATTTCCTTCCTGGCGCTGTGCGCCTTTATCAATCGGCTGGGCCTGGAGGCCTCCTCGGGCTACGGCGTGGCCTGCAAGCTGGTGAATTTCGCCATGCTGATTCCCAGCGCGCTGATGCAGTCGCTGGCCTCCTTTGTGTCCCAGAATGTGGGTGCCGGCAACGAGAAGCGTGCCCGGCAGGCCATGCTGGCCGGGAGCGGCATCGGCCTGGCCATCGGCTGCGTGGTGTTCGTGTTCATCTGGTTCCGCGGGGACCTGCTGACCGCCCTCTTTACCACGGACCCGGCGGTGATTCAGAACGGGTATGCCTACCTGAAGGGCTTTGCCCTGGAAACCATTGTCACTGCGGTGATGTTCAGCATGGTGGGCTACTTCAACGGCCACGGGCAGACCCTGCTGGTCCGCCTGTCCCTGGCCTATGGGATGAGCATCCAGCCCAACGCCAGTCTGACGGCCATCGGCTTTTCCGCGCCGGTGGCTACCATATCCGGCATTGTGCTGAACGTGGCGTTCTTCCTGTGGCTGAACCGGCGGGAGCGGAACCGGGCGTCCGCTCTGAGAAGATAGACCGGGAAAGCTGCGGCCCGTTCTTTCGATGACATCCCCTGCCGGATTCCGCGGCGGGGGATGCCGGGTCAGCCGTTGCGCCAGTAGCCCCGCTATGGCCGCAGCTCCCGCATGGCCTGGGGGCAGTCTCTGCAGCTGCCACAGGCGCCGTTTCCAAATTTCCGCCGGGCGATGGGCGTAATCAGCCCCGGAAAACGGGAAGCCTCCCGTCAAATTTTGGCGAATTGCATTTTCCCGTTGAATATGATATGATACGGCATATTACCCTGTGTAAAGGAGAATTTCCATGGGCAAACGTATCTTCAGCCTGCTTTTCTGCCTCTGCCTGCTGCTCAGCCTGGCGCCCCGAGTGGATGCCGCCCAGCTGGACGGGGTCAATCTGGCCGTCTCCATCGACGGCGGAGACCCGGTGACGGTGAAGGCTTATCAAAGCTCCTACGGCAACAATCTTCTCATCTCCCTGCGGGACCTGGCCGCCGCCCTGTCCGGCACCGACAAGGCTTTCGACATCGCCACTGAACCGGACGAGGAATCCGGCACCCACATTGCCGTGCGGATGGGCAGCGACTACATCCCCGTGGGCGGCGAGAACGAGCCCACCGACGATCTGGAGGTGACGGACAGCTTCTACGCCAGCACCGCCTACAACAAGTTGTACATAGACGAGCAGGAAATGCGTCTGCCCACATACCTGCACACCGAATCCGAGGAGCGGCCCGCGGATATCTACCTGCGGCTGGTGGATTTGGGCATGTACTGGAATCTGGCTCTGACCTACACCGGGGAGGACGCCCTGTCCATCGATACCGCTGCGGACTATGTCTATGATCTGATGGGGCTGGAAGCCGACGGCTATTTTCAGGACCTCCACGCCATCGTCCTGGCAGATGCCGACACCGGCTGCATCCTCTACGGCAGCAACGCCGACCAGCCCACCCAGATTGCCAGCACCACCAAGCTGATGACCTATCTGCTGGTGAAGGAGGCCCTGGACGCCGGGGCCTTTGCCGAGGACAGCCTGTACACCGTCTCCGAGGAAGTATACCGGCTGGCCAACTCCGAGGACGGCATCTACCGCCGCAGCGGGAAATACGGCACCCTCAAGGAAGGGGACCAGGTGACGGTGGAGGACCTGCTGAAGGCCATGCTGATGATCTCCGCCAATGAGGCCGCCACCGCCCTGGCGGAGATGGTGTCCGGCTCCGAGGAAGCCTTCGCTCAGCTGATGAACCAGCGGGCCCAGGAGCTGGGGCTGACCAGTGCGGTGTTCTACAACCCTCACGGGCTGCCCAGCTACACCCAGGACGCCACCACCACCAAGCGGCAGAATGAGATGAGCGCCGGGGATATGTTCCGGCTGGTGCAGTACCTGCTCCAGCACTACCGGGAACACCTCACCGCCATTACCCGGCAGATCGAGGCGGACTTGCCCAGCTTCGGCCAGACCAAGGATGGGGTCACCGCCTACACCCGCAACACCAATTCCCTGCTGTACAACCTGCCGGACTGCCTGGGCTTCAAAACCGGCACCACCAACCGCTCCGGGTCCAACCTGGTGGCGGGCCTGCCGGTGACGGACAGCAACGGCGACACCCACGACCTGGTGGTGGTGATCTTCGGCGCCGAGGACGATGCGGAGCGGTATGAAAAGTCCACCTGGCTGCTGAAATACGCCCAGCAGTACTATGCCGCCAACCCCTTCCCCCAGGAGCAGCCTGTAGCCGTGACGGAAGCGGCCCCCACTGAGACTGCCGCCACCGTTCCCACGGAGGAGACCCTCCCGGCCACTGTGGCCACAGAGGCCACCCTGCCCGCCGTGGTGGAGCCGGAGGAACCCGCTTCCCTGTTCACCCCGGTGACGCTGGCACTGATGGGTGTATCCTGCTTTGCCGGAATGGTGGTCACCCTGCTGGTGGTGCTGCTGATTCGGGCCGTAACCAAGAAGCGGCGCAAAACCTACGACCCCCGGTTCATGCGCTGATGCGAAAAATCAACCCCCGGCCATTGAGGCCGGGGGTGTTTTGCTGGGTTCTGCCCGGATGTCTGCCGTCCGGGGGCGGATTCACCGGAGTCCGGAATGTTGGGGAAATCCCCCTTTCGCCGGGGGCAAAGCCCTTCGGGCAGAGGCCGCACAGAAAACCGAAGCGCCCCGGGATTCCCGGGGCGCTGGAAAATAATGGGGATGTCCTCAGCGGTGCTCGCCCAGGAAGAACAGGGCGACGGTGCCGGGGCCGGAGTGGGAGCCGATGACGGAGCCCACATAGCTGATGATAACCTCCTTGGCGCCATAGCGCTCCTTCAGCTGCCGGGCCAGATACTCCGCATCCTCCCGGCAGTCGCCGTGGGAGATGAACATGGTGCTGTTGTCGTATCCTGTGCCCAGCTCCTCCACCTTCCGGGCCAGGGCATCCAGCGAGGCCTTCCGGCCCCGGGCCTTGGCCATGTTGATCAGGTGGCCGTCGTTATCCACATGGAGCACCGGTTTGATCTGCAGCATAGTGCCCACCAGGGCGGTGGTGGCGCTGACACGGCCTCCCCGCTTCAGGTGCATCAGGTCGTCCACGGTGAACCAGTGGCACAGGTGAAGCTTGTTTTCCTCCACCCAGGTGTAAACCTCCTCCAGAGACTTGCCGGCGTCCCGCTGCTTGCAGGCGTACCAAACCAGCAGACCCTGACCCATGGAAGCGGCCAGAGTATCCACAACCCGGATTGTCCGCTCCGGATACTTTCCCCTCAGCTCTTCTGCAGCAATCACCGCAGACTGGTAGGTGGTGGACAGGCCGGAGGAGAAGGCCAGCACCAGCACATCCTCTCCTGCGGACAGGAGGGGCTCCATGGCCCGGGCCCAGCGGTCCGGATTCACAGCGGAGGTCTTGGCGGACTCCCCGGATCGCAGGCCGTCATAGAGGGTTTTCAGAGAGTCATCGTTGCGGTCATCAAATACCTTCCCCCGGAATTCCACGGTGAGAGGTACCACAGCCAGATTCAGCTCGGCATACATCCCGCTGGGAAAATCACAGCAGGAGTCGGTGAGAATTTTATAAGACACGGTGCTTCACACTCCCAAAAAGTAATAGACAGAGTTGGGGTTTTGCGCTATACTGGTACGAAGGCACTGCCCCCCATTTCCCTATATCATACCGAAAAATCGCCCTGGTGTCACGCCATTCTGGGGAGAATTCCCCGGCGGTGTCCGCCTACTGGCGGTAGAATGGGGACTCTACCCTGGGTAGAGAGGAAAAACAGGGGGCTTTGCAATGGGAGGGAGCGTATGACTTCGCTTTTGCTGCGTATTTTTCTGAAGAAGAACCCGGATTTTGCCAACCCCCGGACCCGGGCGGCCATCGGCGCCATGTCCGGCTGGGTGGGAATCGTGTGCAATCTGCTGCTGTCTCTGGGCAAGGGAATTGTGGGCCTGGTCACCGGCTCGGTGTCCATTGCCGCCGACGCCATGAACAACCTGTCCGATGCCTCCGGGTCCATTGTGACCCTGATCGGCTTCCGGCTTGCGGATAAGCCGGCGGATGAGGGCCACCCTTACGGCCATGCCCGGGCGGAATACCTCAGCGGACTGGTGGTGGCAGCCCTGATTCTGGTCATCGGTGTGGAGCTGGTGAAGAGCTCCTTTGACAAGATTCTCCATCCGTCGCCGGTGGACTTTTCCCCGGTGGCTGTGGGAGTTCTGCTGGCCTCCATTGCCGTCAAGCTGTGGATGAGCCTGTTTAACAGCCGCCTGGGCAGGCAGATTGACTCCACCACCCTCCGGGCCACTGCGGCGGACAGCCGCAACGACTGCATCACCACCACCGCCGTTCTGGCGGCGGGCCTCATAGAGCACTTCTGGAAGGTCCCTGCCGACGGCTACATCGGCATGGGGGTGGCGCTGTTCATCCTGTATAGCGGGGTGCAGCTGGCCCGGGACACCGTTTCCCCCCTGCTGGGAGAAAACGCGGACCCGGAGCTGCGGCAGGAGCTGGTGGACTACATCGCCAGCCAGCCCAAGGTGCTGGGCTACCATGACCTGATGGTTCACGATTACGGACCCAGCCAGCGCTTTGCCAGCCTCCATGTGGAGATGGACTACCGGGAGGACCCTCTGGAGTGCCACGAGATCATTGACAGCATGGAGCGGGAATGCCTGCGCAGCCACAACGTGCATCTGGTGATTCATTATGACCCGGTGATCGTGGACGACCCGGAGCTGGCGGAGCACAAGCAGGCGGTGGGGGAGCTGCTGCGGCAGAAGGACCCCCGTCTGACCCTCCACGATTTCCGCATGACCCAGGGCCGGCGGCACATGAATCTGGTGTTCGACGTGGCCCTGCCCAGCGATCTGCAGGGGAAGGAAGCGGAAATCCTCCGCTTCGTGGAGGATGGAATGAACCGGCGGGGGGACCGGGAGTACCATGTGCACATTACCTTTGACGCCGCCTCCTTCAACAGCTGAGACGGCTGCGCCGATCAGGCCGGGGGCTGGGTGCGTCTGCGGCGGGAGTGTCGGAGGCTGACCATCAGCAGGCAGGCCCACAGGAACAGGCTCATGGCCCAGTGGCCGCTGCAGATCATGGGGCTGGACACCACCACCAGCAGGCCGTAGAGCACGGTCCCCAGCGTCTCGGAACCCAGGGCGGACCAGAAGTTCAGCATCAGCAGAATCAGGGTCAGTCCCAGGGATAGTCCGGACAGATTCCGGACCAGCAGCACCGTGTGCCGGTCCTGCTCCCGCACGGCCCGGTACAGCAGCGCCGCCGGGGGCAGAAAGCTGGCCAGGGCCAGCACCGTCAGAAGAACGCCCAGAGCGCCCTCCGGCTCAGGCAGAAAGCCCAGGCCGGCGCACAGGGCAAACAGACCGCCCCACAGGGCGAATAACCATTTTTTCGACATAACATTCTCCTTATCATCCAGGGAAAAACGGGTGGACAGTCCCTATTTTACCCCATTGCCCCGGCCTTGGCAAGAGCTTTTCCTGTCGAATCCCGGGGGATAAAAAAAAGCTGGACAGGGGTGGGATTTTCTGGTATAATACTAGAATCATTTAGGGAAAGGGAGTGTATTTCCCATGAAATGTCCGTTTTGCGGAGATCAGGAGAGCAAGGTGGTGGACTCCCGCCACAGCGAGGACGGCCTGAGCATCCGCCGCCGCCGGGAGTGCATGAACTGCCAGCGGCGCTTCACCACCTACGAGATCGTGGAGACCCTGCCCATCATTGTGGTGAAGCGGGACGGTTCCCGGCAGAACTTTGACCGAAACAAGATTCTCAATTCCATGATCCGGGCCTTCGACAAGCGGAAGGTGGACGTCAACGACCTGGATCGGATTACCACCGAAATCGAGCAGACCATTCAGAATACCCTGGAGCGGGAAATCAGCACCGACAAGCTGGGGGAGATGGTCATGGAGCGGCTCAAGCCCCTGGATGAGGTGGCCTACATCCGCTTTGCCTCCATCTACCACCGGTTCCAGGATGCGGGCAGCTTTATGCGGGAGATCAGCAAATTCCTGGAGGAAAAATGATGAGCACAACCCCCACTGAAATTCTGGAAACCACTTTGGCGGCGCTGGAGACCACGGCTGCCGCTGCGGCAGACGCCACCGCCTCCACCGAGGCGGCTCTGGATATCCAGTCCATCAAGGATATGATGGACGGCTTCGACCCGGCGGCCCTGCTGCCGGAGCTCAGCGATGTGTTCGGCAGCCTGACCACCGTATGCCGGGTGGCGGTGCTGATCGGGCCGGTGATTCTGCTGGCTCTGGGCCTGGCGTACCTGTTCTTCTCCCCCAAGGAGGCCAACTACTATTTCGGCTACCGCTGCTACTACGGCATGGGCAGCGTCCAGGCCTGGCGGTTCACCCAGCGTCTGGCAGGCGCCCTGTATGCGGGCCTGGGCCTGATCCTCACCCTGATTATGCTGGTGGTCTCCGGCGGCTTCGGGGATATGGAGGTTACGGACATGGTCTGGCGGGCGGCGGACTGCCTGATCTGGCAGGTGGTGCTGGTGCTGCTGGCCACGGTGGCCATCCACGTGAGCGCCGCCATGCGCTTTGACCGCAAAGGAGAGTACCGCAAGAAAAAGCAGACCCCTCCCGCGCCGAAAAAGAAGGGAAACCCCCGGAGCTGAGGCGGGCTTTTCTTCCGGCTCTGGAAAATTGCGGTTGACAAACCTACCCTTTTTGCATACAATGAAGGCACCATCCTGTATGACTGACGGAATACGCGGGTTTACGCGGGGAAGTGCAGGAGCTGTAATGCCGACCGTCTGGGCGATCTAGTCACCGAGCTGGATCGCCCTTTTTTGCACCTTGCGCAGGGCGGAGGCAACCAAAGAGGGGTGTTTCCTATGAAAAAATTACGTGGACTTTCCGAGGGGGATTTTCTGAAATTCCTGTTCGCGCTGTTCAGCCTGGCTTTCCTGATTGCGGCGGTGTGCATGCCGGACCGGGGGCAGATGCTGAGCGGGCTCTGGCAGGTTATCAGCCAGCCCAGCAAGCTGTCCACCAACTATTTCGCCGTGGGCGGATATGCCGCCACCTTCCTGAACATCGGCCTGGTGGGCCTGATCAGCCTGGGGCTGTTTCAGGTATTCCGGGGGACCCCCAACAACGTGTCCACCCTGGCGGTGATTCTGACCCTGGGCTTCTC
>CALXFW010000019.1 GCA_944387685.1 uncultured Oscillospiraceae bacterium | reverse complement strand
TTTTTACAGAATATACTGCCGCTTTCCGGTCTGCAGGTCCCGCCAAACGGGACTCATGTTCCGCAGGTACTGCACCACTTCGGGAACCACCTTCAGGATGTGGTCAATTTCCTCGTCGGTGTTGTACTCGCTCAGGGACAGCCGCAGGGAGCCGTGGGCCACGTCGTGAACCCGGCCGATGGCCAGCAGTACATGGCTGGGGTCCAGGGAGCCGGAGGTGCAGGCGGAGCCGGAGGAGGCCGCCACCCCGTTCATGTCCAGCAGAAGCAGCAGGCTCTCGCCCTCGATGCCCTCAAAGCAGAAGCTGACGTTGCCGGGCAGCCGGTTCACCGGGTCGCCGTTCAGGGCGCTGTGGGGAATCTGGCTCAGACCGGCGATCAGCCTGTCCCGCATGGCGGCCACCCGGGGCATATTCTCATCCATGTGGTCGCAGGCATCCTTCAGGGCCGCAGCCATGGAGACGATGCCGGCGATGTTCTCGGTACCGGCCCGCTTGCCCCGCTCCTGAGCGCCGCCCTCAATCAGATTCTGAATGGGGAAGCCCCGGCGGACATACAGGGCGCCCACGCCCTTGGGGCCGTGGAACTTGTGGCCGGACAGGCTGAGCATATCGATATTTTCTTCCTTCACGTTGATGTGCAGGTGCCCCACAGCCTGGACGGCGTCGGTGTGGAAGGGAACGCCGGCCTCCTTGCAGATGGCGCCGATCTCCCCGATGGGGAGGATGGAGCCGATTTCATTGTTGGCGTACATCACGGTGACCAGGCAGGTGTCCTCCCGGATGGCGTCCTTGACCTGCTGGGCGGTGATGGTGTGGCCGTGGCTTACATCCAGGTAAGTGACCTCGAAGCCTTCCTTCTCCAGCTTGGCCAGGGTGTGGAGCACGGCGTGGTGCTCGAAGGCGGTGGAGATGATGTGCTTTTTTCCCTTCCGGGCGCCCAGCCGGGCGGCGGAGAGGATGGCCTGGTTGTCGGCTTCACTGCCGCCGGAGGTGAAGATGATCTCCCGGGGCTCGCAGCCCAGGCACTGGGCTACCGTGGCCCGGGCGGCCTCCAGGGCCTCCTTGGCCCGCTGGCCCACGGAGTGGAGGCTGGAGGGATTGCCGTATTCCTGCATCAGGTAGGGGGTCATGGCGTCCACGGCCACTTTGCTCATGGCGGTGGTGGCGGCATTGTCGGCGTAAACGTACATTCTATATAATCCTCCTTGTGGTTCAACCTAGTAATTCCATAGGGAATCATAGCACGCTCTGCCTACCTTGTCAATAGGTAAATAGGACACGGCGTCGTTTTCTCCCGATTATTTCAGAATGGTTCCCAGATAGTCCGCCACGGCCTCCAGTCCGGCCTGGTCCTCCGGGGTAAAGCGGCGGAATTCCGGACTGTCAATATCCAGCACGCCCCACACCTGACCGCCTGCCCGGATGGGCAGCACAATCTCGGAATTGGAGGCGCCGTCGCAGGCAATGTGCCCGGGAAATTCGTGGACATTGTCCACCCGCAGAACCTGGTCCCGTTCTGCGGCGGCGCCGCAGACCCCCTTGCCTAGAGGGATGCGGATGCAGGCGGGCTTTCCCTGGAAGGGGCCGAGAATCAGGGCGTCTCCCTCCCGCTTGTAAAAGCCCGCCCAGTTGATTCGGGGCAGGCTCTGCCATAGCAGGGCAGAGGCGTTTGCCAGATTGGCGGTTTCGTAGGGAACTCCCTCGGTGAGGGCCTGCAGCTGGGCCAGCAGCAGGGCGTAGTCGGTGCGTTCCATAGGGGATCTCCTTTCGCCGGTTTGATTTTCCTCATTTTACCGCTTTTTTCCATAGGCGGCAAGAGGAAATTCCGGATTTCCAGAGCCTTCCTCTTTTTTCGACTTTTTCAGCGGTTACATTCCCGCCGCCGGGTCATATTAAGAGGGCAAGACGAAAAGGAGGGCTGAGCTATGAAACGAATTTCGCGTGCCATTGCTATGACGGCGATGCTGCTTGTTCTGCTGCCTGTCCGGGCCTGGGCGGCGGATTTTTTGATACCGGTGGGGGAAATTGTGGGCCTGCAGCTGGGCAGCGATACGCTGACGGTGGTGGCTTATGATGAGGCTCTGGGAGATGCGGCCCGGGCGGCAGGGCTGAAAATCGGAGATGAATTGGTAAAAATCGGTCAGACCGCCATCCACAATCCGGAGGATGTGCGGGCGGCGCTTCAGGAGGAGGAATCCAGCCTGGAGCTGACAGTGCGCCGGGGCAGCAAGCTCAATACGCTGCATATGGCGCCGCAGCAGACCGATGCGGGACCCCGGCTGGGGGTTTATCTCCGGCAGGGCATTGCGGGGATCGGTACCGTAACCTATTATGACCCGGAGACAGGCATGTTCGGAACGCTGGGCCACGGCGTCAACGACGGCAAGGGAAATCTGCTGAACATGACCCAGGGAAGTGTGTACTCCGCTGTGGTGGATTCGGTAAAAAAGGGAAAAACCGGTGAGCCGGGGCAGCTGAAAGGCAGCGCCACCGAGGGGATTCCCTTCGGTGTTCTTCAGCGCAACACAGACCGGGGCGTGTTTGGCGTCAGTGCCCAGGGCTGGCATGGGCAGGCAGTTCCGGTGGCGGATTTTGAAGAAGTGCAGGCCGGACCGGCCACCATCCGCTCCACGGTTTCCGGCGGTACGCCCCGGGAATATTCTGTGGAAATTTTGAAAATTTATCCTCAGAGCCGGTCTGACGGCAGGAATTTTCTCATTCGGGTGACGGACCCGGCGCTGCTGGAACTTACCGGGGGCATTGTCCAGGGAATGTCCGGCAGCCCGATTCTTCAGAATGGGAAGCTGATTGGCGCGGTAACCCATGTCCTGGTCAGCGACGCAGCCACAGGGTACGGCATTTATATCGGCAATATGCTGGATGCGGCGGCATAGACAGGCGAAACAAGGCTGCTGGAAACCGGGGTGGACAATCCCACCCCGGTACCCTATAATGTACATAAGATGAAAAAAGGAGGAAGCGAGTATGTTCCGCCCTATGAGAAGATTCAAACAGCAGCTGTCCCGGGAGGACTGCCTGGAACTGCTCCAAAGAGAGAAGCGGGGGGTGCTGTCTCTGATTGGGGACGAGGGCTACCCCTACGGGGTGCCTCTGGACTTCTGGTACAATCCCCAGGATGGGTGCCTGTATTTCCACTGCGCCCCGGAAGGCCACAAAATCGATGCCATGGACCGCTGCGACAAAGTGTCGTTCTGCGTTTGCAGCCAGGGGGAAGCCATAGAAGGAGACTGGGCCTTGGGATTTGAAAGCGTCATTGTGTTCGGACGGCTGTCCCGGGTGGAGGAGCCGGAACGGATTCCGGCGGTGCTGCGTGGACTGACGGAAAAATTCACGGATGACCATGCCTACATAGACCGGGAAATCCGCACCCATATCCACCATGTCCAATGCCTGGTGCTGCGGCCGGAGCATATCACCGGAAAGCGGGTGACGGAATCCTGAGGCCCAGGCTGAATCCGTCCTGAAAATCAGCGGCATTTTTTCTTGCATCTGCTGTCCCGGCGTGGTACACTGTAGCTGTCCGGACAGGAGGGATGCCCATGGAATTCAACGATATCTACGACGAAAACCGGCAGCTCACAGGCCGGGTACACCAGCGGGGAACGCCCTGGAATCCGGGGGAGTACGGTGTTGTGGTGTGCGTGTGGGTGTACGACGGCCGGGGACATCTGCTGCTGACCCGCCGGGCCAGGGGCAAGAGCTTTGCGGGTACCTGGGAGAACTCCGGCGGCGCGGTGAAGGCGGGGGAAACCAGCCGCCAGGCCATCGCCCGGGAGCTTTTTGAGGAAACCGGCATCCGGGCGGAGCCGGAGGAATTTGAATTTCTGGACACGGATATGGACCGGAACATTTTCTACGACCACTACTGCCTGTGCCGCCGGGTGCGGCTGAAGGATATCGTGCTGCTGCCGGGGGAGACTGACGATGTGATGTGGGCAAGCTTCGGCAAAATCCATTGGATGATCCGGGCGGGAAAAATCTGCAAGGTCATCGCCCATCAGTTCCGGCGGCAGGAAAAAGCACTGCGTTTGCGCAATATGCCCAAGTTTCGATTCTGAATTTTGGCAGGGGAAGGCTTCGGTTTTTCCTTGCCTTTTTTTTACAGCCGGGTTACAATGAAAAAAAGCGTTTTTCAGGAATCCGGCGAAAACGCTTCGGCCGGGTTGTGAAAAGCGCTTTTATTATTATTGGAGTGGAGGAAGAAAACCTATGATCGAGCTTATGAAACTGTCTATCCGTCGGGGCAACGCGCCGCTGCGTATTGCAAAGGGACACTTCGTGACCAACCATTCCCACATCAACTACTACATCGACATTACCTATCAGAAGACCCGTCTCAGCGAGGCCAAGGACAGCGCCTATCAGCTGGTGTCCCACTTCATCAACGATACGCCGGTGGATACCATCCTCTGCCTGGACGGTACGGCGGTGCTGGGCACCTGCATTGCCGAGGAACTGACCAAGAGCGGTTTCCGTACCATTAACGCCCACCAGACCATCTATGTGGTGGAGCCGGAATACAACGCCAATTCCCAGATTATTTTCCGGGACAACATTCAGCCCATGATCCGGGGCAAGCACGTTCTGGTGCTGATGGCTTCCGTGACCACCGGCTTTACCGCCAAGCGGTCCATTGAGGCCATCCAGTATTACGGCGGCCGGGTGGCGGGTGTTGCCGCCATCTACCGGGCTCTGGACGAGATTGCGGGGTATCCCATCCGTTCCGTCTACTCCATCGCGGACTTGCCGGACTACGAGAGCTACGACTATCACGACTGTCCCTACTGCAAGGCGGGAGTGAAGGTGGACGCCCTGGTCAACAGCTTCGGCTATTCCGCTCTGTAATATCGAAATCCCAACATACAACCCCCGGCGGTGAAGGCTCACCGCCGGGGGTTGTATACCCAAAAAAGTCTCACAGAGTTTGCTGCCTCTGGCGGTAAATAAAGTCAGAATTTGTTTTCTGCCGGTGCGGGTACCTGGCAGAAAACCCTTCTCAGGCTGCAAGTGTGGAATTTGTCCCCCTGCGGGGGACAAATTCTGCGCGCAGCAGACTGCAAAAACTTTTCGGAAAGCCCCGAAGGGGGTTTTCGACAGTTTGAAAGCCCCGGCGGTGAGCCTTCACCGCCGGGGTCTATTATTCGGTTTCCTTCCACCCTTTGTATTGCAGCAGTAAATAGGCCCCCAGGCCGATCCAGCCCAGTACCCGGGCCACATTCCCGGCCACAGGACCGCAGAACTCCCGGAGGGGAAAACTGGCGATGAGCAGTACGGCGGTGACGATAATCAGAACAAGATACCAGGTTTTCACGGGAATTCCCCCTTCCTTTTTCGTTGATTTCATTATAGCAATGGGAAAAGATGGCTGTCAAGGGAGAACTCAGATGCGGAGAACCGTTCCCGTGGACAGGCGGTGCAGACGATTTCCCATCCGCGCTTTCAGAAAATCATACTGGGTCTGACCGGTGCAGTGGCCGGTATAGTACACCGTGGGCAGACGGAGCAGGGTATCTGCCACGGCGGATAAAACCCGGGAATCCTCCTGCTTCATCAGGTGAAAGCCGCCGATGAGAACGTCCGGGGAGAAATACCCGGCGATGTTCAGAATCCCCCGGTGGGAGCAGCCGCTGACCAGAATCCGCCGGTTTTCCTCCTGAATTTCCAGGTACAGCTCATGGCGGAAGTCTTCGGGGACCCGGCGGCCCGCCTGCTCCATCTGCAGCCCATAGGGCTCTATGGGAACGGTGCAGGAGATGGTGTTTTTCAGGGTCATCCCCGGGGCGGGGGAAAAGACGTCGGGGCAGAAAATCAGCCGGTCCCGGTCACGTTCCGGCAGGGTCATGCCGATGAAGGCATCCTTTGCATTGTAATGGGGTTCCGGGGCCCAGGGGCTGAGGTACACCGGAGCAGCGGCGTTGATTTCCAGGAACCGGGGGAGTCCCCCGGTGTGATCATAGTGGCCGTGGGAAATCACGGCGAAATCCACCCGGGACAGGTCAACGCCCAGGGCGGCGGCGTTTTCGGCGAAGGCATCCGTCTGGCCCATGTCGAAGAGAATCCGGATTTCCCCGGTCTCGAGGTACAGGCTCAGGCCGTGCTCCGCGGTGAGGCCGGGGCGGCAGGCGGTGTTTTCTTCCAAAACTACCAGTTTCATGGATCATCCTCCTTTTCCGGCAGCTGGGCAATCAGCGCCCCGCCGTTGTCTTTCAGCCACTGCCGCCGGGTCCGGTAGTCCGGCAGCACCGATTCCACCAGGGCCCAGAACCGGGCCGAATGGTTCAGCTCCTTCCGGTGGCACAGCTCGTGCACCACCACATAGTCCTGCACTTCCGGGGGCGTGAGTATCAGCAGGCAGTTGTAGTTCAGATTTCCCGCCGCCGAACAGCTGCCCCACCGGGTACGCTGGCTGCGGATGGTGATGCGGCCATAGGTTACGTTCAGAATCTGAGCAAAGTGCGCCGTCCGCTCCGGCAGGACCCGGGCGGCCTGCTCCGCCAGGGACCGAAGCTCCGCCGGTGTCAGGACCGGCAGCTGGGGGCGGCGGGACAGGGCTTCCAGATGCCGCTCCAGCCAGGGCCGCTTTTCCTCCAGAAACCGGGCAATTTCCCTCTGGGGCATCCGCCGGGGGTAGCGGACCAAAACCTTCCCGCCGGGGGTGATTTCCAGAGAGAGGGTTTTCCGGGAAGAACGGATTACGTCATAGAAAATGTTCATTAAATCAGTACCCCGTTCAGATGGTCGATTTCATGCTGGATGATCTGGGCGGTGAAGCCGGTGAAGGTCTTGATGCGGACCTGAAGCCCGGGAGTCTGCCAGCGGACTTTGATTTTCCCATACCGGCGGCAGGGCCGGGGCCCGCCCAGCAGAGAAAGACAGCTCTCCTGGGTGTCATAGGGCATCTGGGCGGAGAGAATCTCCGGGTTCAGCATGGCCTGCTCCGTGCCGTCCTGGTCAAATACAATAATCCGATTTGTCACCCCGATCATGTTGGCGGCCATGCCTACGCAGATCTCCCGGTGAGCCCGGAAGGTATCCAGCAAATCTTCCAGCACCGGAAGGTCCGCTTTCCCGGCGGGCTGGGATTTCCGGGCGAGGAGGATAGGGTCATGTACCAAGTCCCGAACCATTGCAGTTTGTCCCCTTTCGGATTTTTCTACAGTATACCACGTCCCTGCCGGGGACGCAACGGGAGTTTTCCCGGGAGAAGCCTTGACTTCCCGGGGATTCCCGGTATAATATCCTCAATTATGGAAAAAGAAGGTGGATTTCGTGGGAAAAATCAAGGCGTTTCTCGCTCGTAAGGACGTGGTGCTCACCATGCAGCGCTACGGCATCGACGCCCTGGGAGCCATGGCGCAGGGCCTGTTCTGCACCCTGCTGGTGGGAACCATCCTCAACACCATCGGTCAGCAGCTGGGCATCGGATTCCTCAACGCGGTGATTGTCACCATCGGAACGGGGGAGGGGGCCGTGGGCTACACCATCGGCGGCCTGGCTTCGGCTATGGTGGGGCCGGGAATCGCCGTGGCCATCGGCTTTGCTCTGCACTGCCCGTCCCTGGTGCTGTTCTCCCTGATTCCCGTAGGCTTCGCCGCCAATGCCATGGGCGGCGCCGGCGGGCCGCTGGCGGTGTACTTCGTGGCCATTGCAGCGGCGGAGTGCGGCAAGCTGGTCTCCAAGGAGACCCGGGTGGACATTCTGGTGACCCCCATTGTCACGGTTCTGGTGGGCATCGGGTTTGCGGACGTGGTGGCGGCCCCCATTGGGGCAGCAGCCTCCGCGGTGGGAGAGTTTGTCAAGTGGGCTACGGTGCTCCAGCCCTTCTGGATGGGCATTCTGGTATCGGTGGTCATTGGGGTGGCCCTGACCCTGCCCATTTCCTCCGCCGCCATCTGCGCCGCCCTGGGACTGACGGGCCTGGCCGGCGGGGCCGCCGTGGCGGGATGCTGCGCCCAGATGGTGGGTTTCGCGGTGATGAGCTTCCGGGAAAATCGGTGGGGCGGGCTGGTTGCCCAAGGGGTGGGCACCAGCATGCTGCAAATGCCCAACATTGTGAAAAATCCCAAAATCTGGATACCCCCCACCCTGGCCTCCGCCATTACCGGGCCGCTGGCAACCTGCCTGTTCCATCTGGAGATGAACGGAGCCGCTGTATCGGCGGGAATGGGAACCTGCGGCTTTGTGGGACAGATTGGGGTATACACCGGCTGGGTCAGCGATATGGCCGCCGGGGTGAAGTCGGGCATCACCCCCATGGACTGGGCGGGGCTGGTGCTGATCTGCTTTGTGCTGCCCGCTCTGCTCAGCTGGGTGTTCTGCCAGGTGCTGCGCAGATGGGGCTGGATTGGAGAAAACGACCTGAAACTGGAACTGTAAAACGCATAACCCTCACCTCCCGGGCATAGTCTGCCGGGAGGTGATTGTTTTGGGGATTGTACCAACGGATGTACCCATGACGTATGATGTGTGCGAACGGACCGTCCGGGAGCTGGCGAAAACCTATCCGGAGATGAAAACCCAGATGCTGACGGAAACCGCCTTTGGCAGGAAGGTGCTGGCACTGGAACTGGGCAGGGGGCGGCGAAGGGCGCTCTACACCGCCGCCCACCACGCCAACGAGTGGATTACCGCTCCGGTGCTGCTGAAATTCGCTGAGGAACTGGCGGGTGCGGCAGCCTTCAACGAAACCACCTGGGGCGTTCCCGGCCGGGATATTCTGGAAAAGGCCCGGATTTGTCTGGTGCCCATGGTGGACCCGGATGGGGTGGACCTGGTCACTGGAGGCATCCGGGAGGGGACCCAGCCCTATGTGCTGGCGGAAAAAATCGCCCGGGATTTTCCGGACGTTCCCTTCTCCGCCGGGTGGAAGGCCAATCTGATGGGGGTGGATCTGAATCTGCAATACCCCGCCGGATGGCTGAAAGCCCGGGAAATCAAGTTTTCCCAGGGCTACACCCGCCCGGCCCCCCGGGACTATGTGGGCCGGGCGCCCCTGGGACAGCCGGAGAGTCGGGCGCTGGCCCGGTACACGGAGGAGACGGACCCGGCGCTGGTGCTGGCCCTGCACACCCAGGGCCGGGAGATTTACTGGCAGTTTCGGGATATTCCGGTGCCCGGCGCCCGGGAGCTGGGCGAGGAATTTGCCCGGGTCAGCGGATATGTCCTGGCGGAAGTACCGGCTGCCTCCGGTTTCGCCGGATACAAGGACTGGTTTATCCAGACGTTCCGCCGTCCGGGCTACACCATCGAGTGCGGATTCGGGAAAAATCCCCTGCCGGTGTCTCAGTTTTCCGAGATTTACCGGGACCTGCTGGGCATCCTGGTCACCGGGGCACTGGGTCTGGCAGAATGAAATTGCGGCTGCCGGAGGGCAGCCGCAATGGGATTCACAGGGGAAAGGACTCAGCCGAAGGCATCCAGAGCCAGTTTGAAGGCGCCGTAGGCTCCCGCGTCGTTGCCCAGGGAGGCCAGGGCAAACCGGGCGCCGGAGGCGGCATGGAACACATACTTCTGGAAGTAGGGGGCGATTCCCTCCAGCAGAACCTCGCCGGCCTTGCTGACGCCGCCGCCGATGACCACCACCTCCGGGTTGACCGTGCTGCACACGTTGCCCAGAAGCATACCCATGTAGTCGTAGACCTGCTCCAGAATGGCAACGGCGGCAGGGTCCCCCGCCTTGGCAGCGTCAAATACGTCCTTGCAGGTCAGATTCTCCACCTGGCCCAGCGTGCTGGGAAGGCTGGTGGTTTTCAGGAACTCCCGGGCCAGCCGGACAATGCCCGTGGCGGAGCAGTACTGCTCGGCACAGCCGAACTTGCCGCAGTTGCAGGGAACGGTTTCCTTGGGGTTGAGGACCAGGTGGCCGATTTCTGCGCCGGAGCCGTGGGCCCCGTGGAGCAGATTGCCCTCCACCACAATGCCGCCGCCTACGCCGGTACCCAGGGTGACGAACACCATGTTGTCGCAGCCCTGACCGCCGCCCTTCCAGAATTCGCCCAGGGCTGCCACGTTGGCATCGTTGCCCGCCTTTACCGGGAAGCCGGTGAGGCCGCTGAGGGTTTCGGAGATATTGAATACCCCCCAGCCCAGGTTGACGCACTTATTTACCATGCCCTTGGCATTCACCGGGCCGGGAACGCCGATGCCAAGACCCAGAATGTCCGAATCTGCAATGCCGTGGCTGGTGATGTACTGACGGATGGAGGCGGCGATATCCGGCAGAATCTGCTGACCGCCCTGGGCGGTGTTGGTGGGAATCTCCCATTTGTCCAGCATGGTGCCGGTTTCGTCAAAATACGCTATCTTGACGGTGGTGCCGCCAAGGTCAATGCCAAAGCCATATTTCATATGTATTCCCCTCCTGAAGAATGGATGATTCTATTATACATATTCCCGGAAAAAATGCCAGAGAAAATTGAAAAAAATCCCTTTCCCCGGAAGCCCGGCGAAGCAGGCCGGAACCGGCGTAACTTTTCCACAAAAAGGCTTGCGTTTATCGGGAATTTGCTGTAACATATACATGATACATCCCTGATGCAAAAGGAAAGGACGTGTTACAACAACATGATTAAAGTAGATATTTCCAACGTCTGGGGTCAGCTGGCTCTGCCGGATCTGCTGGCTATGGAAAAGGAGGTTTCCGCTGCCCATGAGACCCTGATGGACGGCTCCGGCGCGGGCAACGACTTCCTGGGCTGGCTGAATCTGCCGGTGCGGGAGGCAACCCAGGAAATCCGCCGGATTCAGATGTCCGCTGAGAAGATTCGCCGGGAGTCCGATGTGTTCGTGGTCATCGGCATCGGCGGCTCCTATCTGGGCCCCCGGGCCGCCATTGAGCTGCTGCAGGGTCCCAACCACAACATCGGCAAGGGCAAGGGCAATCCCCAGATTTTCTTCGCCGGCAACGGCCTGAGCACCCGGCACTGGAATGAGCTGTGCCGCCTGCTGGAGGACAAGGACTTCTCCATCGCCATCATCTCCAAGTCCGGCACCACCACCGAGCCCGCCATTGCAACCCGGGCCCTGCGCTGGATGCTGGAGCGCAAGTACGGCACCGACGGCGCCAAGAGCCGGATCTATGCCATCACCGACCCCTGCAAGGGCGCTCTGCGGCAGATGGCCACGGAAGAGGGCTGGGAGAGCTTCGTCATCCCGCCCAATGTGGGCGGCCGGTTCTCTGTCCTCACCGCTGTGGGTCTGCTGCCCCTGGCTGTGGCGGGCATCGACATCATGGAGCTGATGAACGGCGCCATGGATGCCAAGGAAGCCTATGATCTGCGCTCCTTTGAAAACCCGGTGTGGCAGTACGCCGCTGTGCGGAACCTGCTGTACCGCAGCGGCAAGGTCATGGAGATCTTCGAATCCTTCGAGCCGGGCTTCAAGATGTTCGGCGGCTGGTGGCAGCAGCTGTTCGGCGAGTCCGAGGGCAAGGACGGCAAGGGCATCTTCCCCGTCACGGCCGAGTTTACCGCCGACCTGCACTCCCTGGGCCAGATGATTCAGCAGGGCCAGCGCAACATCTTCGAGACCATGGTGCGCTTTGATCCCCCTGCCCAGAAGTATACCATCGGCTCCGACTGGAAGAATCTGGACGGCCTGAACTATCTGGAGGGCAAAACCCTGGACTTCGTGGATGAAAAGGCATTCCTGGGCACCCTGGCAGCTCATGTGGACGGCGGCGTGCCGGTGATCACCATGGATGTGGGAGAACTGACCGACCGGAAGGTGGGCGAGCTGTTCTTCTTCCTGGAGCTGTGCTGCGGTGTTTCCGCTTACATCCTGGGGGTCAATCCCTTCAACCAGCCAGGCGTGGAGCTGTATAAGCGCAATATGTTCCAGCTGCTGGGTAAGCCCGGCTACGAGGCCAAGTAAGGCTTTGGGCAGAAAGATTCACAAATTAGTAGTTGCAAAAATATACGTTTGCTGGTAGAATGTCCATAAGCCATTATTCTGGCAAGCAAAGGAGGACTATCCGATGATTCATGTAATTATGGGCCTGAAGGGCTCCGGCAAGACGAAGAAGCTGATCGACGCCATCCACGAGGCTGTGGCAGAGGCCAACGGCGATGTGGTGTGCATTGAGTATGGCAGAAAGCTGACCTACGACGTTACTTATAAGGTTCGCCTGGTGGATTCCCAGGAGTACGGCATTTGCTCCCCCGAAATGCTGAAGGGTTTCCTCAGCGGTATGCACGCTGGCAACTTTGATATTACCAACGTTTTCATTGACAACCTGTACAAGACCATCGGCAGCGACACCGATGCCGCCGTGGACTTTGTGGAGTGGTGCGCCAAGTTCGCCGATAACAACGCCATGGAAATCACCATGACCATCTCCGCTGACCCGTCCACCGCACCTGAGGCACTGAAAAAGTACCTGTAATTCCAGGCTGATACCGCCGCAGCTCAGGCTGCGGCGGTTTTTTCGGGAAAAATGGAAAAAGACTTGAAATGTCCTTTTCTTTTCTTTATAATGGATCGGAAAAGATTAGATTTAGGAGGATACTATGGGTACCAATACCTTGCAGGAAAACAAAATGGGTGTGATGCCGGTAGGAAAACTGATGGTCAATATGGCATT
>CALXFW010000018.1 GCA_944387685.1 uncultured Oscillospiraceae bacterium | reverse complement strand
CGGATTCACTGCATCTCCCCCGCCATCCGCAAGGCTATGGACGAGCGGGATCCCGCTCCCATCCTGAAGCGTGCTGCCGAGCAGATTGCCGCCGGCGCCACCTACCTGGATGTGAACATCGGACCTGCTGAGAAGGACGGCCCCGAGCGCATGATGTGGGCGGTCAAGCTGCTGCAGGAGAACTTCAACAATGTGCCTCTGGCGCTGGATACCGCCAACAAGAAGGCCATCGAAGCCGGTATCAAGGTCTACAACCGGACCAACGGCAAGCCCATCGTGAACTCCGCCGACGCCGGCTCCCGTATCTCCAACATTGACCTGGCTGCTGCCAACGACGCCATCTGTATTGCCCTGTGCTCCGCCGACGGCATTGCCAAGGACAACGATGAGCGGATGAAGCACTGCCACGATATGCTGGAGCGCGGCCTGAGCCTGGGCATGACCTCCGACGACCTGTGGTTCGACCCCCTGTTCCTGGTTGTCAAGGGTATGCAGGACAAGCAGATGGACGTGCTGAACGCCATCAAGATGTTCGCCGACGAGGGCCTGAAGTCCACCGGCGGCCTGTCCAACAACTCCAACGGCGCCCCCAAGAACGTCCGTCCCATCATGGACTCCGCTCTGGTGGCTATGGCTATGATGCAGGGCCTGACCTCCGCCATTGTCAACCCCTGCGACCTGCGGCTGATGGAAACCATCAAGTCCTGCGACATCTTCAAGAACCACGTTCTGTACTCCGATTCCTATCTGGATCTGTAAGCGCAGAACCGGCGTAATTCCTTGGCGTTTTCGGCTGGGAGGGAACTCCCTCCCAGCCGATTTGCGCCCCTTATCCTGAGAGGAAACAACCATGGAAACTTGGCAGTATTTGCTTGTGGCGGCGGCAGCGGCGGGTCTGCTGGCGCTGGCCATTCGATCTGCCGTCATCAAACGCGCCGCCCGGAAGGAGCGGGATTTTACCCGCACGCTGGAGACGGTGCTTCAGCCCCGGGAAACGGTGAAGGTGGTCTGCCCTGACCGGCACGGCCACTGGATTCTGACCTCCCGGCGGCTGCTGCTGGAGACGAAGGAGGGCTTCCTGGCCATCCCGTTTTCCAAAATCAAGAGCCTGCAGGGGCAGGACGCCGCCGGAAAGGCCACCTCGTCCCCCGGCAAAATGGCCCGCCTGTCGGTTAAGACGGACCAGCTTCACACCCTGGAGAACCGGGCACCGGAATTTGTCCCCCTGGTCAGGCAGCTGAAGCAATTGCGAAATAAGTCCAGGCGGAAGGGGAAACAATAGCCCTGTTGACCTGGACCCAACGAAATTCCCTGGAAAAACCCGCCGGAAACGGCTTAGTATACAGACAAACCAATTTGGGAGGAATCCGTTTGAGCGTATTGATAGATCTGATCTACGGCGGCAGTACAGCCGTGGCAGGAATGACCGAAGCAGCGCTGAAGGACGCCATTGCCAAGTATGGCCCGGAGAAGGAAATTGCTTTCTCGGGCACAGAGTATTATTTTCCCTTCCTCTATGCCGCCACCGGCGTCAAGGTGAAGACCCTGGAGGACCTGAACGGCTGCGTGGCAGGAATGAAGGGCATGATTACCAACGAGGAGAACGTGGACCAGGCGCTGAGGGCGGGACTGGCCACGGTTATGGGGGCGGAAATCCTGGAGGGCCTGAAGTACCTCGGCGGCCCGACCCCCTATGAGACGGACACCGGCCTGGGCTTTCTGCCGGACACGGCGGTGAGCACCCTGGGAAGAAACCTGATTTCCGGAGAAATTCCCGGCGCAGTGGCCATGATCGGCAGAGCCGGAACGGCATCGGATGTGGTGCGGCTGGTGGAGGACTACCGGGAAAAGGGCATTCTGATTTTCCTGGAGGGGGATGTGATTGAGCAGTGCAGCCAGGGCGGCATAGAAATGGGCCTGGACCGGGGGGTGATTCCCTTGGGCCATGACATTACGTCCCTGGTCCATGCCCTGACCCTGACGGTTCGGGGGGCACTGCTCAGCGGCAGGGCAAAGCCCGGCGACCTTCCCGGTCTGCTGGAATTCACCCGGGTTTTGGTGCCTGCGGTGGTCAACACCTTCGGGGACATTGATGCCGTGGCGGTCTCTGCCGGGGCCGGAGCCATTGCCCTGGGCTTCCCGGTGGTGGTGGACATCGACCTGGGGGAAAATCAGCTGCCCGGGATGCTGGAATCGGTGTGCCGCCACAGCCAGACGGTGGAGAGCTCCCTGAAGCTGGGACGGTTCCCTGGATTCCAGGATCCGGAAACGCCGCCTGAGACGGCTTCCGCCGAAGAGACGGAGCAGATTCCGCAGACCCAGCCCAAGAAATAACCAACCGCCGCCGGAGGAAACTCCGGCACAGAGACTATAGCCCGAAAGGAACGGCCCAATATGAAAGTGACTTTTCAGATCGAGGGGGCATCCCCTGTTATTATTGCATGCAATGCTGGAGACAATCTGCTGGAATTGGCCCGCCGGGCCAATGTGGCCATTGACGCCCCCTGCTCCGGCAACGGGTCCTGCGGCAAATGCCGGGTCCGGCTGGTGGAGGGGGAGCTGGAGTCCGTGCAGACCCGCCACCTCACCGATGAGGAGTACGCGGAGGGCTGGCGGCTGAGCTGCTACAGCAAGGTGCTGGGGGACTGCACCGTATTTGTTCCGGATATTGCCAGCGCCTACCAGTCCCGGATGAAAACCGCGGACCTGAGCAGCCCCCAGGAGGTGGTGATTTTCCAGGAGTGCCAGGAGCAGCTCCATGCCAGCGGCATCCGGTTTGAGAATCCCTTCCGGGCGGTGGTGCTGCACCTGCCGGTGCCCAGTCTGGAGGATACCATGCCGGACAATGAGCGCCTGTCCTGGGGCATCCGGGATGCCCTGGGAGTGGAGCGGGTGGAGATTCCCTTCGCCGTCATGGTGGGGCTGGCGCACATCCTGCGGGAGGAGAATTTTGCCGTCTGCGTGAAGGGCAGACTGGAGGGAGACTGCTTCCACTGCATGGAAATTACAGGCAGCGAGGATACCGTCCTGGTAGGCGCTGCCATTGATATCGGCACCACCACCGTGACCATGGTCCTGGCGGACCTGGCCACCGGTGCCATTCTGGCCAAAGGCTCTTCCGGCAACGGTCAGATCCGCTACGGCGCGGACGTCATCAACCGGATTATTCAGCAGGGCCGTCCCGGCGGGCGGAAAAAACTCCAGGACGCCATCATCAAGGAAACCCTCAGCCCCATCCTGGTAAACCTGTGCAAGTCCGCCGGAATCTCCGCCCGGAGCATCCTGCGGCTGTCCGTGGGCGCCAATACCACCATGAACCATCTGTTTGTGGGGGTGGACGCCGCCTCCGTGCGGATGGAGCCCTATGTGCCCAGCTTCTTCTCCTGGGACGGTCTGCTGGCCGAGGACCTGAAGCTGCCTGCCAATCCCCTGGCCCCGGTGCTGATTGCTCCCAACATCGGCTCCTATGTGGGCGGGGACATCACGGCCGGCACCCTGGCCTCCGGAATCTGGGACAAGGACGAAATGAGCCTGTTCATCGACCTGGGCACCAACGGCGAGATTGTGTTCGGAAACCGGGATTTCCTGATGAGCTGCGCCTGCTCCGCCGGTCCCGCCTTTGAAGGCGGCGACATCTCCTGCGGTATGCGGGCCACCGACGGCGCGGTGGAGGCCTGCGTTCTTGACGAGGCCACCATGGAACCCTCCCTGACCATTGTAGGCGACCCGGATCAGCGCCCGGTGGGCATCTGCGGCAGCGGAATTATTGACATCATCTCCGAGCTGTTCCGCACCGGCATTATCAATGCCAAGGGCCTGTTTGTGCGGGAGGGCGAACGTGTGAAACGGGATGACCACGGCATGGGCCGGTATGTGCTGGCCTGGGCGGAGGAGAGCGAAACCGGCCGGGAGATTTCCATCAACGAGGTGGACATCGACAACTTTATCCGGGCCAAAGGCGCCATTTTCTCTGCCATTGACACCCTGCTGAAGTCTGTGGATATGACGGTGGATGTAATTGACCGGGTGTATGTGGCCGGCGGCATCGGCAGCGGCATCAATATGAAGAACGCGGTGAACATCGGGATGTTCCCGGATGTGGAGCTGGAGAAGTTCCATTACATCGGAAATTCCTCCCTCAGCGGCGCCTATGCCATGGTCATGAGCGACGCAGCAGCGGCAAAAACCGCAGAGGTGGCGGCCAATATGACATATCTGGAGCTGAGCACTTACCCCGGGTACATGGATTCCTTTGTGGCAGCCTGCTTCCTGCCTCATACCGACGCCCGGCTGTTCCCCAACAGCTGCCGGAGCTGATTCTGAATAAAAAACAGGCGGGACACGGAATG
Organism: uncultured Oscillospiraceae bacterium; assembly: GCA_944387685.1. GTDB lineage: Bacteria > Bacillota > Clostridia > Oscillospirales > Oscillospiraceae > Faecousia. The sequence goes on along the minus strand of CALXFW010000018.1, from coordinate 7,634 downwards.
TGTCCCACCTCAGACTGTCGAAAAACCCCTTCGGGGCTTTCCGACAGGTTTTTGCAGTCTGCTACGTGCAGAATTTGTTCCCCTGCGGGGAACAAATTCCACACTTGCAGCCTGAGAAGTGTTTTCTGCCAGGTACACGCCCCGGCAGAAAACAAATTGGACTTTATTTGCCGCCGCTGGCGGCAAACTCTGTGAGACTATTTTAACGCGCAATTCAGGCGGGACACGGAATGTGTCCCGCCTGAATTGCGCAAGGGGCCGAAATGCGGCCTCAGTCTCTCCGCCGGCGGAGCCGAGACGGTCATATTCACCCGGCGGCTTTCTATCGATTCCCGCTGGACTCCGGGAGGCAGCAGCCGATTCCCTGCCAGAGGCGGTGAGATTATTTCAGCAGTGTCAAATTGGTTTCTGTCAGAAAGTTGGCACAGCTATAGCACACCAGAATGTCGTCAAAGCCTTCTTCCTGGGCAAGCTGGGAAACCGGCTGACGGTAATAGCGAAGATCAACCAGCACCACCTCGCCATAGCTCTGGGCGAGGAAGCCGCCCAGACAATTGGAATAGGAATCCCGGATCACCAGGATTTTTCCGGACTTTTCCGGATTCCGTACCCGCACCAGGGAGTGATTTCCATCCAGGAAGACGGTGTATTTATCCGCCTCTTCCAATCGCTCCCAGTAGAAAATTCCGTCATGGGTTCCCTCTGCCTCTGCATTGGTGACGGTCAGCTGATCGCTGCCGTGCCATAGCTCAATGGTATCTCCCGGGAAAAGCCACAGGGCGCTGCGGGAGTAGGTGGAGCCCTGAAAGCCCGAAACCTGCGTAATGGCAAAATCCTGCTCCTCCCGATATTCCTTTCCTACAGCACGCATATAGGCCCGATAGCCGTAGAAAGCGCCCCTGCTGGTCCAGTGATGGTCTGTATTGTAGTACAGCTCCGGCTTGCCGGCATAAACATCCGTCACGGAAATGACGGACACATTTCCCCCTGCTGACGCGGCAATGGCGTCCAGGGTATCGCTGTCCGTGTAGTCCTGGATACCAGCGGCCCATCCTGCGGAGGGAATGATCATCACATGGACGGTTTGATCCAGCGTGTCTGCAAAGGCATGAATGGTGTTCATATTCCTTTCTATGGCGCTTTCATCCATGTCAACAGGCGCCTCCAGCAGCTTCCCCTCTGCCAGCCAGATATCGCTTACCTTTTGCCGTCCCATCAGCAGTTCAACATACGCGTGGATGCCAACCAGAAGGTTCCTTCCCGGGATGTGATCGATGAGAAAATCCTCCGCCTGGCTGCTCCAGGAGCCGTCCAGTACGGCTCCCCAGCTCAGTTTCGGGGCTTCGGCGAGATACCGTTTTTCCATTTCTGAAAAGGCGGGCTTGGGGAAGAAAAAGCCGACGGCCATTCCCATGAGAAAGCCGCAGAACAGTACGGCTGCCAGTATATTCTGCTTTTTCATATTCTCTGCGGGACGATTACTGGAAAGCGGCCTCGAATCCGGCCTTCAGCGCATCCACATCAGGAGAAACCAGCAGGGCAAGGTAGCGGCCATTGGTCAGGACTTCCGCCTTCTGCACAATCAGGAACTGATCCGGCACATAAGACTCGGTTTCGTCCAGCTTGGCCTGGATGCGGGTCTGAGCCAATGCGGTCAGGTTTTCCATAGCGGCGTCATCCTTCGCCTCGATCAGCCAAATCTCGTCTGCACGCATACCCTCGGAACAGATTGCCACCTTGTACTGGACACAGTCCTCCACATGGATTCCCAGGAAGTTCAGCAGGGTGGCCTCGTCCGGGTAGAACATCTCGGGCAGATACTGCTGATAGCTGTCATAAACTGCAGCCAGATCCACAGATGCCGTCTCCTCAGACTTGCTTCCGCAGCCGGCAAGACTCAGTATCAGGCAGACTGCGGTGATTGCGTAAATAACCTTTTTCATTCCAGAATTCCTCCTTCAGATTCATACTGCGCATAGTAGCGCATAACTTTCAGCCAGTTTATACAGCCCTGCTCGTTCAGATGGTAATTATCCACGTTGTAGCGGATGGACATCCTGCCCCACTGATCTTCAATATAGGCGTGCAAATCCAGGAACTTGCATCCGTTTTCCTGTGCGAACTGCCGCAGATTTGCATTGTACTCCACAGTCATTGCATTGTAGTCGCCGGAAGATTGCTGACCGGGACTGTTCACATACTTGGGAATGCTGGAGATCAGGACAATGTCCAAGCCGGGACTTTTCTCCCAGATCCGATCCAGCATGGTGCGCCAGTTGTCCATTATGACATCCATTCCCAAATTGGCCCCCACATCGTTGGAGCCTATGAGGAAGTAGACACGCTCTACCTGAGAGGATGCAATGGCATCCTCCAGGTACATCTCGTGGCCCTGAAAATAGATATTTTTATACCTGTAGACAAAGCCCCGCATGCTGACTCCGCCTCGTGCAAGGAAAAGGATATCGCCAAGGGCGTTGTCTTTGTTCTCATACTGCATCATCATGTAGGTGATGGAATCTCCCACAATGGCGGCATTGTCAAAATAGGTGCAGGGCTCCTTCAAATCAACCTCGGGTATGATCCGCTTGGGCTCGCTGAGGATATCCGGGTCCAGAAGCGCCAGCTCCTCCTGGGTCTGCGCCAGGCAGCTCGCCGTGCAGCTTACCTCCCGGTCGTCATAGGAGGCGTGGATCACGGTTGTGCCGACCCCCACCGCTGTCAGGACGCCTTCGTCCACGGAAATGATGTCGGGGTCCTCGCTTTCCCAGGTTACCAGTTCCCGGGGAATCAGGCCCAGATAAACATCCTCTTCCTCTCCGACCAGGGAAAAGGTGATGGAGGACACCGTTAAAAAGAGGTTGCCCTCCAGAATCGGCTGGGTTTCCTCAGACGCAGCCGGAGCTTCCGTGGCGACAGTCTCCGGATTTTCAGAGGTGGAGACTGCCGGTGCGCATCCCGCAGTACTCGTAAGGACCGCCGCTGTGAGCAGGAGAATCCAAAATCGTTTTTTGATGCGGTTATTCATAGCATAGCCTCGCATTTCTTTGTTTGTTCCGTATGGTGTCCCATGCGGGAAAAGCGCTTATGTGATAAGCCCTCCCTCTTCCTCAAACTGGGCGAAATATCGGAGAATTTTCATCCAAACGAGGCTTCCTTCCGCATTCATATGGAAATCGTCATAACAGTAGACGGCAGGCATCCGCCCATAGTGATCCTGGACGTAGCGGCCAAGATCAATGACACCATAGCCTCTATCTGCCGCAAGCTGCTTAAGCTGGACTGTGGCATCTTCTACGGCTATGTTAAATGAAGACGGCTCTGTCTTCTCTGTAAAGCAGGGAATGTTGGTGATAATCACGATTTCCGTATCCGGCGCCTTTTCTGCAATCCGGTCAAGCATGATTTCCCAGTTGTCCATCAGCTGGAGGGTGCCTTGGGGAAACTGAAAGTCCAAGCATCCCAGCATGAGATAGGCACGTTCCACATTCGCAGCGGCAACAATGTCTTCAATGTACATTTCCCGACCTTGGAAATACAGATTCTTATACCGTTGCACCAGGCTAAGAATGCTGATTCCGTGCCTGGCGATAAAGGTCATGTTGCCGAGGTAGTCGTTTTTGCTCTCCTCCTGCCAGAGAAGATATGTGATGGAATCACCCAAAATAGCAGAATTGTCAAAATAGGTGCAGGGTACGCTCAAGTCCACATCAGGAGGCAGCCGCTTGGGCTCGCTGAGAATATCCGGGTCCAGAAGTGCCAGCTCCTCCTGGGTCTGCGCCAGGCAGCCTGCCGTGCAGCTTACCTCCCGGTCATCATAGGAGGCATGGATCACGGTCGTGCCGACCCCCACCGCTGTCAGGACGCCCTCGTCCACGGAAATGATGTCGGGGTCCTCACTTTCCCAGGTTACCAGTTCCCGGGGAATCAGGCCCAGATAAACATCCTCCGCCTCCCCAACCAGGGAAAAGGTGATGGAGGACACCGTTAAAAAGAGGCTGCCCTCCAGAATCGGCTGGGTTTCCTCCGCTTCTGCCGCCGTGGATTTCGGAGCGGCGGTTTCCGCAGCGGTTGTGCCTGCATAGGTCGGGCCGGCTTCCGCACCGCATCCGCCAAAGGATGTGACTATCCCCAGAACCAGAAGCAATACAATGAATTTCCTCACAGAGATACCCCCTAAAATGCAAAATAAATGAAGGGATTATAACTGGAACTGACAATATATGCGGCGGAAAGAATCAGCAGCAGCGTACACAAAACGCTTTTCACTGTCTCGGAAGGGACTGCCCTGCGGGATTTGTGCTGCAGCCAGCCTATAACCGGCGTAGAACATACGGCGCACAGTACAAGTACAGAGGCGTGACTTCTCAGCGCAAAGGCGGTGGAAGCATCGGTCAAGGCGTTCCCTGCAAGACCAAACATTGCGCTGTAGTAGGCGGCAGCATTTTCCAATGTGACGGAGCGGAACAATACATATCCCAACAGGACCAGCACCATGGTGCGAAGAATCTGGAAAAGGGCAAACCCGCAAGAATCGGTGCGGATACCGCTTGCCTTGGTCAGCTTTTTGAATACGGGCTGAAAAATCAACGCCGAAATCAGAAGCACACCATAGTAAACGCCCCACAGAACATAGCCCCAGCTGGCTCCGTGCCAGATTCCCGTGCTGAGCCAGACCACGGCGAGGCCAATAACCGAAGGAGTCAGCCGGCCGGCATTTTTCCCCCAGCGCTGCCGCACACGTTTGGACAGGGGGACCAGCTTCCTCGAAACGGGATAGAACAGGTAATCCCGGAACCAGGAGCCCAGAGAGATGTGCCACCTTTGCCAGAATTCCGCAACGGTTCTGGAAATATAGGGGTAGTTGAAGTTTTCTTCGAAATGAAACCCAAACATCAGCCCCAGACCGATGGCCATGTCGGAGTAGCCGCCGAAGTCAAAATAGATCTGGAACGCATAAGCGAGAACCCCCAGCCAGGCCATCGCCACAGAAAGCTGTGAAGCCTGCTCAAAACCGAAGGCCTGATCTGCCAGCAGACCGATGCTGTTGGACAGGAGTACCTTTTTCGCCAGACCGATAACAAATCTGCGGCTGCCCCGGACAAAATCCTCCAGGGTTTCCTGACGGTTCTGGATTTCCTCTGCTACCGTTTCGTAACGGACGATGGGCCCGGCAATCAGTTGGGGGAACAGGGAGATGTATAGCGCCACATTCATCGGATTCTTCTGGACCTCACCCCTGCCCAGGGAAACATCGAACACATAGGACATGGCCTGGAAGGTGAAGAAAGAAATGCCGATGGGCAGACGAATATGGGTCTGGGGCAGAATATCGCCGAAGATCAGATTCAGATTCTCGACTGTAAAATTCAGATACTTAAAGACGAAGAACAGGGACAGATTGGAAATCACCATGATCGCGAGAATCCTGCGGCGATAGGAATCCTCGTCCCGTTTTACAACCAGCAGCCCAAACCCGTAGTTCATGAAAATGGACAGACACATGATCAGTACAAACTTGGGCTCTCCCCAGGCATAGAACAGAAGGGAAGCCAGCGTTACAAAACCGTTGCGAAAGCGCCTGGGCAGAAAATAGTACCCTGCCAGGGTAACAGGAAGGAATGCAAACAAAAAAACCGCCGATGAAAAAACCAAGAAGGAGCCCCCCTACTTTCCGGCAAATTGAATGAACAGCCAGTGCAAGCGGCTGCACTGGCTGAAATTGTTTGTCAGGCGTTCTTCTGTATGATATCCACCATCTCGCCAACGTTCTTCATGCCCAGTACATCTTTCATGGAAAACTTGAACCCAAAAGCATCCTCCACCTCGGAAATCAGCGTGATGTGGGTCAGAGAGTCCCATTCCTCAATGTCCGAAGACGTGGTCCGGGCCGTTACCGTGATATCTTCATCAAATACGTCGGAAAAAATTGCGTTCAGTTTTTCGTAAATAGCCTGCTCGGTCATGCGTATTACCCCTCTGAAATATAATTTTTGTGATATGGGAAATGGGCCGGGTCCGCCTCAAAGCGGTTCTCAGATATCCGGGTAAAGCCCATTCTTTCATACAAATCCTGAACCATCCCGTTCTTGGGCGTGGGCAAATATTCGCCGATTACCTTCCGAAAGCCCTGCTCGGCGGCGGTCTGGAGAATCTTGTTGATCACAAACTCCTCCATTCCCCGTTTCAGCACACGGCAGCTCATCAGCCATTCGCTGATGAACAGCGCATCTTGAGACAGCTTGTCCAGCACCACCACACTGATCAGCCCATGGTCACCAAACTTGTCCTGCAGTGTGAAATACAGGCAGATATGGCTGTCATCCTGGGCCAGGGCTTCGATTTCCGCCTCAGTATAGCGTACCGTCCTCAGGTTGAACTGATTGGAGCGCTGAGTCAGCTGGGCAATCCGGGGATAGTGGAATACGTCGAAGGGGGCTGCAACAGCCTTCATTTCCAGCCCGGCAAGGTAGTCCTCATAGGAGAGAAACGATGCCTCAAAAACAGAGCGCTCTGCCTGGATTCGGTACTGGTCCGTGCGCAGGGAATCCTCCGCCGAATAGGAGGCAGCCTCAAACAGCCCCAGCTGCCGCAGATATTGCAGGTAAAGCGCCGGATCTTCAGGCAGTTCCGGCACCGTAATCTCCGGAATCATACTGCGGACCAGGTTGCGCTCAAAGGGATTGTCATCCAGGAACACCATACTGTCCATTCCGATGTTCAGCGTTTGCTGAATCGTGCGGATATTGCCGGCCTTGTCCTCCCAGTTCGCCAGGAAAATCGAAAAGTCCTGCAGCCGCAGAACCATCTCCGGATGGCGTTCAAAGGGTTCCTTGGCCGCAGATTCATTGTTTTTGCTGCAAACTGCCAGAAGGATGCCCCGGTTCTTCAGTTCCTTCAGCCAGGTCTGGAAATCAGAAAAAGCGTGCCCCGTGCCCAGTTCCCCGATTTGAATGCCGCTCAGACCGTCATCGCCGATGGTTCCGCCCCATAGGGTATTGTCCAGATCCAGCACCACGCATTTCTTGATGGAACCGCGAAGCACCTGCACCACATCCACCACCCGCTTTGCAACTGCGGGAAGCGCATCCACACAAATGGGCATTTTCGCAATGTAATAGAGCTTGGCATCGGAAAAGGCAGTCTGCCCCAATTGGCTCTGGAGGGAATCCAGGTCAATTATATATACGTTTTTGGCCTCCTGGCAGCCCTGCATCAGCAGATAATTCAGCTTTCTCTGCTGAAACAGAAAGGAGTCGGCCGTCTTGTTCCCGAACTGGCCGAATACCCCGTCATCCAGCAGGGGGAAATTGCACTGCAGGATTGTGGTTTTGGCATGAATCCGCTGCCATATTCCGCGAATCCGGGAGAAGACGGACTCAGCAAAGGAGGCGCGGTCCTGCAACGGCATGGCGCAGAAGGTCTCATAGAGCTTCTGGGTGCACATCTGCAGGAGAACGGCATCCGGGTCAAACGCGTACAGCTCGGAGCGCTCGTCCATTACCAGTGCATCAATTTGGTTGTAATCGGCGTCAAATACGCACAATCCAAGACCGGCGTATACACCATAGCCGCGAATTGCGGCTGCCAAATGCTGTGTCGCGCAATCGCCCATAACAGCAAGCTTGTATTGG
>CALXFW010000017.1 GCA_944387685.1 uncultured Oscillospiraceae bacterium | reverse complement strand
GAACCGGACGGCTGGAGCGGCCTGCCCTTCGCTGTGTTCGGCACGCCTCTGACCATGCTGGCCATCCAGTGGTTCCTGGTGCTGATTACCTCCCTGGATTCCAAAACCCGGGAGCGGAACCAGAAACCCTTCGGCATGGTGCTGTGGATTATCCCCGTGATGTCCAATCTTTGCTGCTACTGTATGTATGCCCTGGCCCTGGGGGTGGAATTCTCCATGTCCAACCTGATGATTGCCGCCATGGCGGTGATGTTCCTGGTCATCGGCAACTACCTGCCCAAGTGCCGCCAGAATTACACCATCGGCATCCGGGTGCCCTGGACCTTTGCGGATGAGGAGACCTGGAATGTCACCCATCGGGTGGGGGGCCGGATGTGGGTCATCGGCAGCCTGGTGATGCTGCTGGGGGCAGTCCTTCCGGCAAAGTTCGGCATTCCCCTGTTCGTGATTGCCATGCTGGTAATCTGCATTGCTCCCATCGTCTATTCCTGGGTATTCTACACCCGCAAGCGCCGCAGCGGCGCCGAAATCACCACCACCCTGAAGCCCATGAAGCAGGGCAGCAAAACCTTCACCATGGTGGTGCTGGTATTTGTGGTTGTCGTGTTGATTGCCATCTTCTCCCTGCTCTTTGTGGGAGACATCCACATGGAATATGGAGAGGATTCCTTCACCGTGGTTGCCAGTTTCTATGATGATCTGACGGTGAACTATGACACCATTGAAAGCATCGAATACCGGGAGGGCGACCTGGACGGTGTGCGCACCTGGGGCTATGGCAGCTTCCGGCTGCTGATGGGGTTCTTTGAAAACGAGGAATTCGGCAGCTATACCCGCTACACCTATTACCATCCCGGCGCCTGCGTGATTCTCCACGCGGACGGAAAGATACTGGCCCTCAGCGGTGAGGACCCTGCCGCCACCCGGGAGATTTACGAAACCCTGAAAGACCGGACCGGACTGTGATTCCCGGAGAATTCCCCCGGGATTCTGGGAAAATTTCCTTGACTATGGGGTAAAATTCTTCTATAATATTCGGAGCTATGAAGATTTTTCTCTGAGAAAGGATTTTGGAATATGGCTAAGGAATTTAAGATTACCAGTCTGCGTCTGGCTGACCTGGAGAAGGAACTGAACTATCTGAAGACCACCCGGGAGCGGGAAGTGGCCGCCATGATTGCGGAAGCCCGGTCCTACGGCGACTTGTCTGAAAACTCCGAATACGATGCCGCCAAAAACGAGCAGGCAAAGCTCTACGGCCGGATTGCGGAAATCGAGGATATTCTGTCCCACGCTGTCATCATCGAGGATGAGAACGAGGCCTCCGGCCGGGTTGGCCTGGGCTGCACCGTCATCGTGGAGGATGAGCAGGGCAACCGGAAGGAGTACCGGATCACCGGCTCCCAGGAGGCCAACCCTATGGAGAACAAGCTCTCCGACGACTCCCCCTTCGGCCGGGCCATTGTGGGCAAGGCTGCCGGAGAAACCTTCACCGTCAACGCCCCTGCCGGCTCCTTCTCCATGAAGGTGATCCAGGTCTCCCGTGAGGGCTGAGCCATGGCAAAGTTTGTACCCCAGTCGGAAATGCCCCTGAGCGACCAGGTGAAGGTCCGCCGGGAGAAGCTGGCTGCCCTCCAGGCCGAGGGCTTCGATCCCTTCGTCCAGACCCGGTTTGAGGTGACCGCCACCTCCGCCGCCATCAAGAACAATTTCGAGGCCATGGAAGGCCAGTCCGTCCGGCTGGCCGGACGGCTGATGAGCAAACGTGGCATGGGCAAAGTGTCCTTCTGCGATCTGCAGGACCGGGATGGCCGGATTCAGCTGTACGTCAAGTTTGACGAGATGGACGAGGCCGCCTTCCAGCGGTTCAAGAAAAACGACATTGGCGATATTGTAGGCGTGGCCGGCGACGTGTTCAAGACCGAGCGGGGCGAGATCTCCGTCCGGGTTCACGAGGCCACCCTGCTGAGCAAGTCCCTTCTGCCCCTGCCGGAGAAATTCCACGGCCTGACCAATGTGGAGACCCGGTTCCGGCAGCGCTATGTGGACCTGATGGTCAATCCCGAGGTCAAGCAGAACTTCGTCATCCGCTCCAGGTTCATCAAGTTCATGCGCAGCTACCTGGACAGCCGGAACTACATTGAGGTGGAGACCCCGGTTCTGAATACCATCGCCGGCGGCGCCGCCGCCCGGCCCTTCATCACCCACCACAACACCCTGGACATCGATATGTATATGCGCATCGCCACGGAGCTGCCCCTGAAGCGGCTGATTGTGGGCGGCATGGACCGGGTATATGAGGTGGGCCGGATTTTCCGGAACGAGGGCATGGACCCCAAGCACAACCCCGAGTTCACCACCGTGGAACTGTATCAGGCTTACGCCGACTTCCACGATATGATGGGCATCGCCGAGGGCATCATCTCCGGCGCCGCCAAGGAAATCCTGGGCACCTATGAGGTGGACTGGATGGGCGAGCACATCGACCTGACCCCCGGCTGGCGCCGCATGACCATGGTGGACGCGGTGAAGGAGTACGTGGGTGTGGACTTCGGAGCCATCACCGATGACGCCGAGGCTGTCGCCGCCGCCAAGGCAGTGGGCGTGGAGCTGGCGGAGGCCGCCGAAAAGACCTGGGGCAACGCCCTGTACGCCTGCTTCGACCAGAAGGTGGAGGAGCACCTGATTCAGCCCACTTTCATCACCATGTACCCGGTGGAGGTATCCCCTCTGACCAAGCGTTCCCCCCTGGACCCCCGGCTCACCGAGCGGTTCGAGCTGTTTGTCTGCCACAGTGAGCTGGCCAACGCCTACTCCGAGCTGAACGACCCCATCGACCAGCGCCACCGCTTTGAAAAGCAGATGGAGCAGCGGGAGCGGGGCGACGAGGAGACGGAGATGCTGGACGAGGATTTCCTCACCGCCCTGGAATACGGCATGCCCCCCACGGGCGGCATGGGCATGGGCGTGGACCGGGTGGTGATGCTGCTCACCGGCACCGACACCATCCGGGAGGTTATCCTCTTCCCCACCATGAAGCCCCTGGATACCCCCAAGGCAGAGAAAACCGAGGAAAAAGCGGAAGCTGCTCCCGTTTCTCCGGCAGAAGAAAAAATCGATTTTTCCAAGGCGGAAATCGAGCCGCTGTTCCAGGAGTTTGTGGATTTTGAGACCTTCTCCAAGTCCGATTTCCGGGCCGTGAAGGTCAAGGCCTGCGAGGCTGTGAAGAAGTCCAAGAAGCTGCTGAAGTTTGTCCTGGACGACGGCTCCGGCACGGACCGGGTGATTCTCAGCGGCATCCACGAGTATTACGAGCCGGAGCAGCTGGTGGGCAAGACCTGCGTGGCCATTACCAACCTGCCCCCCAGAAAGATGATGGGCATTGACTCCTGCGGGATGCTGATTTCCGCCGTCCACCACGAGGAGGGAGCGGAGAAGCTCCATCTGCTGATGGTGGATCCCCATATCCCCGCCGGCGCCAAACTGTATTGATTTTCCGGTGCTTTCCGGCATTCGGATACCACGATAACGGGCAATCCTTTCTTGGGATTGCCCGTTTTTATGCACCGGGAATTCGGTATCCAGCGACAGACCTTCTTGCAAATTTCGGAGCAATGCCTTATAATGGATACAATTATTTCCGAAAGGAACGGGATTGCCATGAAAGTAACCCTCCAGCACCTGACCAAAACCTTTCCCAGCCGGAGCAAAAAACAGCCGGAAGATGTGGTTGCTGTCCAGAATTTCTCCTTTGAAATTCCCGACGGCAAGCTCATCGGCCTGCTGGGCCCCTCGGGCTGCGGCAAATCCACCACGCTGAACCTGCTCTCCGGCCTGCTGAAACCCACCAGCGGACGGATTTTCTTCGGAGAAGACGACGTCACCGACCTGCCCGCCGAGCACCGGGGGGTGGGACTGGTGTTCCAGAACTACGCCCTGTATCCCCATCTGACGGTGAAGCAGAATATCACCTTCCCCCTGGAAAACCGGAAGGGCAAGGACCGGCTCACCAAACAGCAGATGGCAGAAAAAGCCATGGAAGCGGCAAAGCTGGTGCAGATTGAGGGTCTCATGGACCGCAAGCCCAGCGAGCTCTCCGGCGGACAGCAGCAGCGGGTGGCCATCGCCCGGGCTCTGGTGAAAATGCCCCGGATTCTGCTGCTGGACGAGCCCCTGTCCAACCTGGACGCCCGGCTGCGGCTGCAAACCCGGGAAGAAATTCGCCGGATTCAGCGCTCCACCGGCATTACCACTGTGTTTGTCACCCACGACCAGGAGGAGGCCATGTCCATCTCCGACCTGATTGTGGTGATGAAGGACGGCGTTGTTCAGCAGACCGGTGCACCCCAGGCGGTTTACGACTCCCCCGCCAACCTGTTTGTAGCCAGATTCCTGGGCAATCCTCCCATCAACGTGTTTGACGCCCAGGTACGGGGACAGATCCTGTACATCGGGGAAGAGGCTGTTCTCCCCGTTCCCGGTGTGGCCGATCAGTTTGTCACCGCCGCCATCCGGCCCGAGGGCTTTGTGCTTCGGGATACCGGCGCCTTTACCTGCCGGTTCCATGCGGTGGAGGT
>CALXFW010000016.1 GCA_944387685.1 uncultured Oscillospiraceae bacterium | reverse complement strand
GCTCAGGCTTGGCTCTTTTTTTCTTGTCACAAAGAAAGATATTTAGTATAATGAGAAAAAATTCCGAAATGGATGGTTGTCAATGAAGCTTGCAATGACGATTTCTCCGAAAACCCGGCTGGTGCTGCGGGCAGGTCTGATGTTCGCCTGGCTGACTGTGCTTGCCCCTTTATCGGTGACGGACACGTATTATACTGTCTATCTGCTCTGCGCTGCGGCGGCGCTGCTGTGTATGTGGGAGCAGTACCGCAATCCGGAGGAATGCCCCGCTGAACACAAAAAGTGGCTTTGGGGCTTCTCCTGTCTGTTCTCCCTGGCCGTGACCCTGGGCAATTACGAGCTGTTTGAACCCCTGAGCGTTCTGGAACACCTGCTGGACGCGGGACTGTGCCTGCTGGGCGGAATCTGCGTGGGATACCCCATTCTCCTGTGGATGGATGTCCGCATCCCCCGGCAAACCCGGATTTCCCGGCGGGAGCATCCCGGGCGGATATTCTGGGGGATATTTCTGGCGGTCAGCGCTGTCAATCTGGTGTACCTTTTCTGTGTCCGCTATCCCGGAGTGCTGACCACGGATTCCGCCACCACACTGGAGCAGCTCATGGGGGACACCCCCTATGACAACATGATGCCCTTCTGGCACACCATGACGGTGAAGGTATTTGTGGAGTTGGGGCTGGCGGTTTTCGGAACCATGAACGCCGCCGTTGCCCTGTTTCATACGGCCCAGATTCTGTTCCTGGCCGGCTGCTTTGCCTACGCCCTGATGACCCTGTACCAGATTGGGGTCCCCCGTTGGGCGCTGGGAACAGCGGCGCTGCTGTACGGAATTCAGACGTACAACATCGCCTACAGCGTGACGCTGTGGAAAGACATTCCCTTTGCCGCGGCGGCCCTGCTGTTCGTTACCGCTCTGTACCGTCTGGTGAAGCAGGTGGGAAAGCCGGGGAAAAATACCGTTTTCTTTGTATTGGGGGCGGCGGGACTGTCCCTGTGGCGGACCAACGGCCTGCTGGCCTTTGGCATCACGGCGCTGGTCATGCTGTTCTTCCTGCGCAAGAGCCAGCCCAAGCTTCTGGCGGTGATGTTCGCCGTGCTTGCCTGCTGCTGGGTGCTGATGTATCCCCTGCTTGGTTTGCTGGGCATCGGGCAGACCCATTTTGTGGAGGTGCTGTCCATTCCGCTGCAGCAGATCTCCCGGGTGATTGCCCACCAGCGGGAGCTGACCGCCTACGAGACGGAAATGCTGGAGCAGATTCTGAATCTGGACCGGGTGGTTCAGGTCTACGACCCGCTGACCGTGGACCCCATCAAATATGAGGCATTCCAATATGGAAACCAGACGTATTTTCTCCAGAATCTGGGAGAATATCTTTCTGTGTACCTTCGGCTGGGGCTGCGGTATCCGGCGGACTACCTGAAGGCCTGGATTGACGAAACCAAGGGGTATTGGAACGGGGGCTATTTCTTCTGGATTTATACCAAGGGTGTCTACCCCAATTCCTACGGGCTGGAGGCATGCTACGGCACCGGGCTCATTGCCGGGCTGTACAATGCCTGGTTCCGGTATGTGGAGAAGCTGGAGATTTTGCAGCCCCTGACCAGCATCGGCCTGCAGGTCTGGGCCATTGTCAGCTGTACGCTGGTGAATGCCCTGAAGAAGCGGAAGGAATTTCTGCTGGGCATTCCGTTGATTGTCCTGGCGGTGGGGCTGTGGGTCGGTACGCCGGTGTATGCGGAGTTCCGCTACGCTTACCCCTTCTTCCTGACGGCGCCTTTCCTCATTGCGGTGACGATGTGGGAAAAGAAAACAGAATGAAAATGCGCCCTGCCGCGAAAAGCGGCAGGGCATTGCGCTTTATTGGGGATTTTCCGGGGGCTGATAATTACCCTGGGGCGGGGTGGGGGGCTGCTTCTTGTTCTTTCTGCGGCGGCGGAGCTTGCGGAGGAGCAGCAGGATACCCGCCAGAATCAGCCCGTATACCACCAGGTAGGGGGAGCTGACGATGATCCACACGCCCAGATCCAGGATGTTCTCACCCAGTCCCTTCAGGCTGTCCACAAATCCGCCGGAGATCCGCTCCCACAGGGTGGGCTCTTCCACCGGGGTGTACTCCCGGACTTCCTCAATGGTTAAGTAGATGGTGGCGTAGTCAATCTGATTGTCGTACAGCCGCAGCTGAGAGGCGGCGCTTTCCAGCTCATAGCGCACATCGGTAAGCCGGGACTCGATTTCCAGCAGGTCGGACATGGTCTCCGCCTGGGCCAGCAGCTCCAGCAGCCGGGCCTCCTCGGTCTCCAGGGCAGCCAGGCGGCTCTCCGTGTCCACATACTGCAGTGTCACGTCATCCAGGTTCTTCTCCTGGGTGACGATGTTGGCGTAGCCGGAGACCTGCTGCACAAAGCCGTCGGCCTGCTCCGCCGGAATCCGGACGGTAAGGCTGGCGCTGCGGTAGCGGCGGGCGGAGTAGGCGCTGCCGTTGTAGATGCTCTGGTCCTCCACATAGCCCCCCAGGCCGGAGATGGTGGCATTCAGGGAGGCGGTCATGGAATCCAGGTCCTCGGTTTCGGCGGTGACGTACATGGTGACAATCCACTTCCGGCTCTCCGGCAGCTGGGCGGTGTCGGCGGATGTGTCGGTGGACAGGGCCTCCTGCCGGACGGCGCCGTCCTCCGCCGCAGCCATCATGGAGTTCTCAGCGGAGCCGGCAGCCATGGGGGAGGCGGCGGTTCCGCCGCTGCTTTTGGCGCCGCAGGCCGTCAGGCTCAGGGCCAGCAGCGGCGCCAGGGTCAAAGCGAGCAATCGATTTTGTTTTTTCATGGTCGTTCCCTCCTTCTACTTACAATCTCGACAAATATGGGGTTTGGTTGCGGATACATTTCTTTTTTTCAGTATATCATATTCCAGCCTCCGGAGCAAGGGGCCCTTTGGGGATTGTGCCGGAACTGGGGGTTGCATTGCCCCCGGATTTTCGGTATAATGATAGCTGTGAACGGAGGTAGATCAATGGCCAAGCTCTATTTTAAGTACGGCGCCATGGGTTCCAGCAAAACCGCCCAGGCGCTGATTACCAAATACAACTATGAAGAAAACGGTCTGCGGGTCTGGCTGCTGAAGCCCGACGCCGATACCCGGGACGGGCGGCACATCCTGCGCAGCCGCATCGGCCTGGAGGCGGAGGTGGAGGTCATCCCGCCCCAGATGGATGTGTGGGAGCGCTTTCGGGATACCCGCCTGGGCCGGTGCGATGTCATTATTGTGGACGAATGCCAGTTTCTCACGGAGGAGCAGATCGACCAGCTCCGGGCCATTGTCAACGAATACGGCATCCCGGTGATGTGCTTCGGCCTGCGCACGGACTTCCAGACCCGGCTGTTCCCCGGCAGCCGCCGGC
>CALXFW010000015.1 GCA_944387685.1 uncultured Oscillospiraceae bacterium | reverse complement strand
TGTTGATGCTGCGGACCATGGCGTTGGCGTGGGGGCTGCGGAGAATCTTCACCACCAGGGCATCCTTGGGGGTGATGTCATCGGTGTACACCGCTTTTCCCAGCAGCAGCTGCATGGAATCCTTCTTACGGATGGATTTGCCCACGGTTTTGTACTGTCTTTGCTCCATGGTAACCTCCTTATCCCCTGCGGCTGTTAAGGTAATTGCGAATGCCCCGGAGCTGGCCGTCGTAGCCGGAGCAGCGGCACAGATTCCCTGCCAGATAAGCCCGAATCTCATCGTCGGTGGGGTCGGGATTCTCCCGGAGCAGGGCGATGGTGTTCATCACAAAGCCCGGATTGCAGAAGCCGCACTGGTCGGAGCCCTGGTCGGCGATGAAGCCCACAAAATCCTTGGCTTCCTCCTGCAGCCCCTCCAGGGTCTGCACACTGTGACCGTCGGCACGGACCGCCAGCACCGAGCAGGAGAGAACGGGCCTGCCGTCCATCAGCACGGTGCACAGGCCGCAGTTGCTGGTGTCGCAGCCACGCTTCACGCTGTAGCAGCCATGCTCCCGGAGAAAGTCCAGCAGCACGCAGTCCGGGGCCACAGAGGCGGAAAGGGGCTTCCCGTTGAGTGTGAGCTTGATGTCCATTATGCCATCCCTCCCAATTCCAGCGCATTGCGCCGGGTGAGCACTTCAATCAAGTGGGTGCGGTACTGGGCGCTGCCCCGGAGATTCCCCTCCGTGGGTGTCTGCTCCGCCACATATCGGGCGAAGGCCCGGGTGCTGTCCTCGGTGATGCCGCCGCTGAGCAGGTGCTCCGCATCCCGGATGACCATGGCCCGTCCGGGCCGGGCGCCCACGCTGGCCCGGTATTCCCCGCCAATGCAGGACAGGGCGCAGGCAATCACCGGGAAGTCCGTACGCTGATTCCGCATGGTTCGGTAGACAAATTTCCCCGGGGTTTTCTTTACAAGGACCCGCACCAGGATGTCGGTATCCGGCTTGCGCCGGGCAAACTCCTCCAGAGGCATCTGCCCGCCCTTGTAAAGCTCCACAACGGTATCCATGGACTGAAACACCGTCAGCACGTCGGAAAACCCGAACCGGCCCCACAGGCTCCCGCCCACGGTAGCCAGGTTCCGGAACTGGACGCCCACAATGTCTTTCACCGCAGCAGCCATGGCTCCCTGGGTATAAGTATGCAGCCCCGGGTGCTGCTCCAGCTGCCGCAGGGTGACCATGGCGCCGATGGAGAATTCCTCCGGGGTCTCCTCGATGGTATCCAGCCCCAGGTCGCACAGGTCGATGGCGGTTTGGATGGTGCCCCGGCCCAGCCGCAGCCACAGCATCCCGCCCAGAATCCGGCTGCGCCGGCTCTGGTTCAGGGCGTAGGCCTCCTCCAGGGTTTGGGGGCGAACATAGTTGTGTATGTTCAGCATGGCAAATGTCTCCTTTTGACGGGTCTGACCCATTTTCTATCACCAGTATACCACATATCTTGATTTTGGAAAGAGGAATTGTTATAATTCCCTCAGATTTTTCCGCAAGCGCAGACTTTTTCTAGGAGGGAAGACCATGACTGCCCACACCCGCATTGTCTTTCTGGATGCCCAGGGAAAGAAATTTTTCGGGGAAGGTCCCTGCCGGCTCCTGCGGGGAGTGGCGGAGACCGGGTCCCTCCACTCTGCCGCCGCATCCATGGATATGGCCTATACCAAGGCCCTGCGGCTGCTGAAGCACGCGGAGCAGGCCCTGGGATATCCGCTGACACAGCGGACTGCCGGGGGGAAGCACGGGGGCGGCAGTCAGCTGACGCCCCAGGGAAAGGAGTGGCTGGAGCGGTATGAAGCCTACCGGGACGCCTGCGTTCAGGCAAACCGGCAGCTGTACCGGGAATTTTATGGAGAAGAACCTTGACCGTGTCCCCCGGGAAGGGGCAGGCTGTGTGATTATGGCCTCCGGCTTAGGACGGCGGTTCGGCGGAAACAAACTGCTGGCGGATTTTGGCGGGGAACCCCTGATCTGCCGGGCGTTCCGGGCCACGGAAGGAATTTTTGACTGCCGGGTGGTGGTGACCCGGCATCCGGAGGTGGAGAAGCTGTGCCGGGAACGGGGGATTGCCGTGGTGCTCCACGATCTGCCCCTGCGCAGCGATACCGTCCGGCTGGGCCTGCAGGCAGTGGGGGCAGTGGAGGGCTGTCTGTTCTGTCCCGGAGACCAGCCTCTGCTCCGGCGGGAGACGGTGGCGGCTCTGGTGGAAGGGGGGCTCCGGAATCCCGGCACCATCTGGCGTCCTGCCTTTCAGGGAACTGCGGGGTCCCCGGTGTGGTTTCCCCGGGAGCTGTTTCCCCAGCTGCTGACCCTGCCCCCGGGAAAGGGCGGGGGATTCGTGGCAAAACAATACCCCGGGCGGGTGCGCACCGTTGCCGCCGGGGAGGAAGAATTGCAGGATATAGACAGCCCGGAGGACCTGCTCCGGCTGCTGAAAGGAAAAACCCTGGGGTGAAGACCTTCGCGGAAGACCTTCCCTCAGGGGAATTGTTTTTCGGGGACAATGTGAAATCGGGCATAAAAAAACGAGGCGGCAGCCCCGGAATTGTGGAAATTATTCATTGACAAACGTGCAACAAAATGGTAGAATAGTAGTCCATACTGTGGTAGTCTGCCCAAGTGGCGACTCCCCCCCAACATGGTCATTTTACCACAGGAACCGGTTGCTGTCAAGCGTCAAGTTTGATAAATATGACAACTGGCCCAAGCGTATCATAACCAACACACAATTCGCAAGAAAGGCTGTGATGATCCATATGGCAATGGTCAAGGACGTGATGTTCGGCAAGACCATGCGTAAATCCTACGCAAAGTATGAAGAGATCCTGGAGATCCCCAACATGCTGAAGATCCAGAAGGATTCCTACCAGTGGTTCCTGGAGACGGGACTGCGGGAGGTTTTCCGGGATGTGGGGACGATTACGGACTTCTCCGGCAAACTGGAACTGAGCTTCCTGGACTATACCATGGAAGACAAGCCCAAGTACACCATTGAGGAGTGCAAGGAGCGGGACGCCACCTATGCCAAGCCCATCAAGGTCCGGGTGCGCCTGCGCAACACCGAGACCGACGAAATCAAGGAGCAGGAAATCTTCATGGGCGATTTCCCGGTGATGACCAACGGCGGCACCTTTGTGATCAATGGTGCGGAGCGTGTCATCATCTCCCAGATTGTCCGCTCCCCCGGTATGTACTACGGCCATGAAGTGGACAAGGCGGATCAGCACACCTACACCGCCACGGTGATCCCCTACCGGGGCGCCTGGCTGGAATATGAGACCGACAACTCCAACGTCTTCTGGGTCCGCATCGACAAGAACCGGAAGCTGCCCATCACCTGCCTGATCCGGGCCCTGGGCGTCAAGACCGACGAGGAGATCAAAGCCCTGTTCGGCGAGGATGAGCGGATCCTGGCCACCCTGGAAAAGGATGCCTGCAAGACCCGGGAGGAATCTCTGCTGGAAATCTACCGCCGTCTGCGTCCCGGCGAGCCTCCCACGGTGGAGACGGCCACCGCCCACCTGGAGGGGCTGCTGTTTGACCCCCATCGCTACGACGTCAGCAAGGTGGGCCGCTACAAGTTCAACAAGAAGATGGACATCTGGAGCCGGCTGTCCGGACAGGAAGCTGCCGAGCCCATCGCCGACCCCATGACCGGTGAAATCCTGGTCATGCCCGGGGAGTTCATTTCCCGCGCTCAGGCCCACGAACTCAGCCGCCGCGGCGTCAACGAGGCCGTGGTCAAGGTTGGCGACAGCAACGTGAAGGTGTTCTCCAACAACATGGTGGATATGTCCGCCTTTGTGGACTTTGACCCCGCCCAGTACGGCATCCGGGAGAAGGTTTATTTCCCCGCCCTGAAGGAACTGCTGGACACCGTGAGCGCCGACGGCTGGAAGGACGCCATCGCCGAGCACATGACCGACCTGATTCCCAACCACATCATTGTGGACGATATCATGGCCTCCATCAACTACCTGAACTGCGTGGCCATGGGCATCGGCACCCCCGACGACATTGACCATCTGGGCAACCGCCGCCTGCGCTGCGTGGGCGAGCTGCTGCAGAACCAGTTCCGCATCGGCTTCAGCCGTCTGGACCGGGTGATCCGGGAGCGGATGACCGTCCAGGACCTGGACGCCGTTACCCCCCAGAGCCTGATCAACATCCGGCCTGTCACCGCCGTTATCAAGGAGTTCTTCGGCTCCAGCCCCCTGTCCCAGTTCATGGACCAGAATAACCCCCTGGCTGAGCTGACCCACAAGCGCCGTCTGTCCGCTCTGGGCCCCGGCGGTCTGAGCCGTGACCGGGCCTCCTTCGATGTCCGGGATATTCACTACACCCACTATGGCCGGATGTGCCCCATCGAGACCCCCGAAGGTCCCAACATCGGCCTGATCAACTACCTGGCCACCTTTGCCAAGATCAACGAGTACGGTTTCGTGGAAGCTCCCTACCGGAAGGTGGACAAGGCCACCGGCTTTGTCACCAAGGAAGTGGAGTATATGACCGCCGATGTGGAGGATGATTACTACATCGGACAGGCCAACGAGCCTCTGGACGAGAACGGCTGCCTGGCCAATGCCCGTATCACCTGCCGGCACCGCAACGAGATCATTGAGGTGGACCGGAACATGATCGACTATATCGACGTGTCTCCCCGGATGATGATCTCCACCGCCACCTCTTTCATTCCCTTCCTGCAGAACGACGACGCCAACCGGGCCCTGATGGGCGCCAACATGCAGCGGCAGGCTGTGCCGCTGCTGACCACCGAGCCGCCTGTGGTTGCCACCGGCATCGAGCACAAGGCCGCCGTGGACTCCGAGGTCTACATCAAGGCCAAGATGCCCGGCACCGTCATGGCGGTGTCCGCCGACTCCATCACCGTCAAGTATGACAGCGGGGAAATCTGCACCCACCGGCTGACCAAGTTTGCCCGGAGCAACGCCGGCACCTGCATCAACCAGCGGCCCATCGTGGTGGTGGGCGAGCGGGTGGATACCGAGCAGATCATTGCCGACGGCCCCTCCTGCTCCGGCGGCGAGGTTGCCCTGGGCAAGAACGTGCTCATCGGCTTCGTCACCTGGGAAGGCTACAACTACGAGGACGCCATTCTGCTGAATGAGCGTCTGGTCCGGGAGGACGTGTTCACCTCCATCCACATTGAGGAGCACGAGACCGAGGCCCGGGACACCAAGCTGGGACCCGAGGAAATCACCCGGGACATCCCCAACGTGGGCGAGGACACCCTGAAGGACCTGGACGAGAACGGCATCATCCGCATCGGTGCGGAAGTCCGCTCCGGCGACTACCTGGTGGGCAAGGTTACCCCCAAGGGCGAGACCGAGCTGACCCCCGAGGAGCGCCTGCTCCGGGCCATCTTCGGCGAGAAGGCCAGAGAAGTCCGGGACACCTCCCTGAAGGTGCCCCATGGCGAGAGCGGCATCGTGGTGGACGTGAAGGTGTTCACCAAGGAGAATTCCGACGAGCTGGCCCCCGGCGTCACCAAGTCCGTCCGGGTCTATATTGCCCAGAAACGGAAAATTTCCGTGGGCGACAAGATGGCCGGCCGCCACGGCAACAAGGGCGTTGTCTCCCGGGTTCTGCCGGAGGAGGATATGCCCTTCCTGCCCGACGGCACTCCCCTGGACGTGGTGCTGAACCCCCTGGGCGTGCCTTCCCGTATGAACATCGGACAGGTGCTGGAGGTCCACCTGGGCTACGCCGCCCGGGCTCTGGGCTGGCACGTCGCCACGCCTGTGTTTGACGGCGCCAACGAGAAGGACATCCGGGACACCCTGAAGCTGGCAGGCCTGCGGGAGGACGGCAAGACCGTTCTGTACGACGGCCGGACCGGCGAGCCCTTCGATAACCTGGTCACCGTGGGCTACCCCTACTACCTGAAGCTGCACCACCTGGTTGACGATAAGATTCACGCCCGTTCCACCGGCCCCTATGCCCTGGTCACCCAGCAGCCTCTGGGCGGCAAGGCCCAGTTCGGCGGCCAGAGGTTCGGCGAAATGGAAGTCTGGGCCCTGGAGGCCTACGGCGCTGCCTACACCCTGCAGGAGATTCTGACGGTGAAGTCCGACGACGTCACCGGCCGTGTCAAGACCTACGAGGCCATCGTCAAGGGCGCCAACATCCCCAAGCCCGGCGTGCCGGAATCCTTCAAGGTTCTGGTGAAGGAGCTGCAGGCGCTGTGCCTGGATATCCGGGTGCTGGACGAGAACGGCAACGAAATCGAGCTGAAGGAAGACGACGATGACGATGAGATCGTCTACAGCGCCGACAGCGAGAACGAAACCGTTGTCGGTTCTGCGGACGAAGTTTTGGAGGCCGGCTTTGTGATTGACGAGGACGGTCCTGAGGATATCATGGATGTGTTCGACGGCATGGAAGCCGACGACAACGACGAAGAATAAGGAGGCGGAAACATGGCAGATGCCACCTTTGATGCCATTAAAATCGGCATTGCTTCTCCGGAGATGATCCGGCAGTGGTCCTACGGCGAGGTCAAGAAGCCGGAGACCATCAACTATCGCACCCTGAAGCCGGAGCGGGACGGACTGTACTGCGAGCGGATTTTCGGACCCCAGAAGGACTGGGAGTGCCATTGCGGCAAGTATAAGAAAATCAAGTACAAGGGCAAAATCTGTGACCGCTGCGGCGTGGAAGTGACCAAGGCCAAGGTGCGCCGGGAACGGATGGGCCACATTGAGCTGGCCGCTCCCTGCAGCCACATCTGGTATTTCAAGGGGATCCCCTCCCGGATGGGCCTGATTCTGGACGTTTCTCCCAAGGTTCTGGAGAAGGTCCTGTATTTCGCCGCCTATATTGTCACCGATCCCGGCGACGCGCCCCTGGCCCTGAACCAGGTGCTCACCGAAAAGGAATACCGGGATATGCGGGAAAAATATGAGGACGACTTCAAAGCCGGCATGGGCGCGGAAGCCGTCAAGGAGCTGCTGGAGCAGATTGACCTGGATCAGCTGAGCCATCAGCTCCGGGAAGAGCTGAAAACCGCCTCCTCCCAGAAGAAGCTCCGCCTGGTCAAGCGGCTGGAGGTAGTGGAGGCCTTCCGGGAGTCCGGCAACAAGCCCAGCTGGATGGTGATGGATGTGCTGCCGGTGATTCCCCCGGACATCCGCCCCATGATTCAGCTGGACGGCGGCCGGTTCGCCACCTCCGACCTGAACGACCTGTACCGCCGGGTCATCAACCGGAACAACCGCCTGAAGCGGCTGGTTCAGCTCCACGCCCCCGACATCATCGTGCGCAACGAGAAGCGGATGCTCCAGGAGGCTGTGGACGCCCTGATCGACAACGGCCGCCGGGGCCGGGCGGTTACCGGCGCCAACAACCGGGCGCTGAAGTCCCTGTCCGATATGCTCAAGGGCAAGCAGGGCCGGTTCCGTCAGAACCTGCTGGGCAAGCGTGTGGACTACTCCGGCCGAAGCGTTATCGTGGTCGGCCCGGAACTGAAGCTGTATCAGTGCGGCGTGCCCAAGGAAATGGCCATTGAGCTGTTCCGGCCCTTCGTGATGAAGAAGCTGGTTTCCGACGGCCTGGCCAACAACATCAAGTCCGCCAAGAAGATGATTGACAAGGGAAAGACCGAGGTCTGGGACGCCTTGGACGACATCATCAAGGACCGTCCCGTCATGCTGAACCGGGCGCCTACCCTGCACCGTCTGGGCAGCCAGGCCTTTGAGCCGGAGCTGGTGGAGGGCCGTGCCCTGAAGCAGCATCCCCTTGGCTGCACCGCCTTCAACGCGGACTTCGACGGCGACCAGATGGCCATTCACGTCCCCCTCTCCCCGGAGGCCCAGGCGGAAGCCAGAATGCTGATGCTCTCCGCCAACAACCTGCTGCGGCCCCAGGACGGCAAGCCCGTCACCGTGCCCACCCAGGATATGATTCTGGGCGCTTACTACCTGACCTACACCCGTCTGGGCAAGGCGGAGAAGGGCGCGGAGACCGTGCTGGTCACCGACGCCGGAGAGACTGGCCTGCCTGTGTGGGAGATTGTGGATGCCGATGACTTCCTGGCCGCCAACAAGCAGGCCAAGAAGGAGGGCAAGGCCCAGGCCAAGTTCCGCCCGGTGCACAGCTACTCCTCTCCCGAGGAGGCCATTGCCGCCTACGCCGACGGCGCCGTGGGACTTCATGCTCCCATCCTGGTGCGCTACGGCAAGGAAATCGACGGTCAGATGCAGTACCGGATCATCGACGCCACCGTGGGCCGCCTGATCTACAACGAGCCCATTCCCCAGGATCTGGGCTTTGTGGACCGCAGCGAGCCCGGCCACGAGTTTGACCTGGAGGTCAGCTTCTTGGTGGGCAAGAAGCAGCTGGGCAAGATCATCGACAAGTGCATCCGCCGCCATGGCTTCACCATCGCCACGGAGATGCTGGACAAGATCAAGGCTCTGGGCTACAAGTATTCCACCAAGGGCGCCATCTCCGTGTCCATTGCGGACATGGTGGTGCCGGCCATCAAATATGAGCTGGTGAAGGAAGCCGAGCACAAGGTTGTGGAGATTGAAAACTACTACCGCCAAGGCTTCATCACCAACGACGAGCGCTACCGTCTGGTGGTGCAGCAGTGGGAAAAGACCACCAAGGATGTCACCGATGCCCTGCAGGGCAACCTGGACGAGTTCAACCACATCTACATGATGGCGGATTCCGGCGCCCGTGGCTCCATGGCCCAGATTCGTCAGCTGGCCGGCATGCGCGGCCTGATGGCGGATACCGCAGGCCGTACCATTGAGATTCCCGTTAAGGCCAACTTCCGTGAGGGCCTGTCTGTTCTGGAGTATTTCATCTCCTCCAGAGGCGCCCGGAAGGGCATGACCGATACCGCTCTGCGTACCGCCGACTCCGGTTACCTGACCCGCCGAATGGTGGATGTTTCCCAGGACGTGATCATCCGGGAGCACAACTGCGGCACGGAAAACGGCATCTGGGTGGGCGCCGTGTACGACAAGAACGGCGACGTCATCGATACCTTCGGCAACCGCATCCGGGGCCGCTACCCGGTGCATGATGTGCTGCATCCCGTCACCGGCGAGCTGCTCCACTCCAAGGATGTGATGATGATGCCCGAGGACGCCGCCAAGTTCGAGGCGGCTGGCATCCACAAGATCTATATCCGCACCATTCTGGGCTGCCGCGCCCGGGTGGGCGTCTGCGCCAAGTGCTACGGCATGAACCTGGCCACCTCCAAGGAAGTGGACCTGGGTGAGGCTGTCGGCATCATCGCCGCCCAGTCCATCGGCGAACCCGGTACCCAGCTGACCATGCGTACCTTCCACTCCGGCGGCGTTGCCGGTGACGACATTACCCAGGGCCTGCCCCGAGTCGAGGAACTGTTCGAGGCCCGGCGGCCCAAGAAGATGGCCCAGATCGCGGAGATCACCGGTGTTGTCAGCATCGACGATACCCGGCGCACCGCTCTGCGGAACATCACCGTCACCGCTGATGACGGCGAGGTGAAGGTCTACCAGGTGCCCTACTCCGTGGGCCTGAAGGTTACCCACGGCAAGGTGGTGCAGAAGGGCGAACCCATCACCGACGGCGCCCTGTATCCCCAGGATGTGCTGCGGATTTCCGGCGTAGAGGCGGTCCAGGATTATCTGGTCCAGTCCGTTCAGGCGGTGTACCGCCAGCAGGGCGTGGAAATCAACGATAAGCACATCGAGGTCATCATCCGCCAGATGATGCGCAAGGTCCGCATCGAGGAGCCCGGCGACACCGAGCTGCTCACCGGCAGCACCGTGGACATCTTCGAGTACGAGGATGCCAACGCCGAGATTCAGCGCCGGATTGACGCCGGGGAGACCGAGCTGCGCAAGGCCGAGGCCAGCGCCATGCTGCTGGGCATCACCAAGGCCGCTCTGGCCACCGATTCCTTCCTGTCCGCTGCGTCCTTCCAGGAGACCACCAAGGTCCTCACCGACGCCGCCATCAAGGGCAAGGTGGACCACCTGGTGGGCCTGAAGGAGAACGTGCTCATCGGCAAGCTGATTCCCGCCGGTTCCGGCCTGATGGCCTACCGGGATTATCAGCCCGGCGCCACTCCGGAGCCCCGGATGCCGGAAGAGATGATCGAAAACGCACTGAATTGAGCCGTGTCCCAGGCCGCCGGATTTCCGGCGGCCTGGTTTTCTGCTTGGGGGAGGAAATCGGCAGATTTGCAAAAATAATTCCAATATTTTTGTTGACTTTTTCGAAATCCTGCGTATAATAAGTACCTGTATGGATAGGAAAAACGATTGTAAAATACCGGACTGCGGCGTTTTGCCGATTCCACCCGGCGGTAAGCTGGTGGTCGGCAGCAAGCAGCTGCGCAAGGCTGTGTGCGCCGGCCGCGCCCGGTGTGTTTTTCTGGCAGAAAATGCCGATCCCGGTCTGACCGGCCCCCTGACGGAGCTGTGCCGGGCCCACCAGATTCCCGTTACCTGGGTTCGCTCCATGGCGGATCTGGGCCGTGCCTGCGGCATTGAGGTAGGCGCGGCGGCGGCAGCCGTTGTGGGAAGCCAGATTCTACCGGATAGTTCCGTAGAATAGATTACCCGCCCGTGCGGCGAGAACAAAAGAAAGGAGAACAAGAATGCCTACTTTTAACCAGCTCGTGAGAAATGGCCGTCAGCAGGTCGCTTACAAGTCCACCGCTCCCGCTCTGCAGAGAGGACTGAACACCCTGGAGAACAAGGCGACTACCCTGCCTTCCCCCCAGAAGCGCGGCGTGTGCACTGCTGTGCGTACCACCACCCCCAAGAAGCCCAACTCCGCCCTGCGTAAGATCGCCCGTGTGCGTCTGACCAACGGTATGGAAGTTTCCGCCTATATTCCGGGTGTCGGCCACAATCTGCAGGA
This sequence comes from uncultured Oscillospiraceae bacterium, assembly GCA_944387685.1. Taxonomy (GTDB): domain Bacteria; phylum Bacillota; class Clostridia; order Oscillospirales; family Oscillospiraceae; genus Faecousia. Next base: position 1,469 of record CALXFW010000015.1, on the reverse strand, counting down.
GCACTCCGTGGTTCTGATCCGCGGCGGCCGTGTCAAGGACCTGCCTGGTGTGCGTTACCACATCATCCGCGGCACTCTGGATACCCAGGGCGTACAGAACCGTATGCAGGCCCGTTCCAAGTACGGTGCCAAGCGTCCCAAGGCCGGCAAGAAGAAGTAATCTTCCGCCCAGCCCATGAATTGACCCAATCGCCTGTTCGCAAGGCAAGGCCTTGCCAAAGCGTTTTTATAGATATATAAAAACCTCTGGCCAGGCACAACGAAAGTCACACTTTCGAGTACCGATGAAATCATTATATTATGAAGGAGGGAAGCAAAGTGCCCAGAAGAGGTAATGTTCCCAAGAGAGAGGTCCTTCCGGATCCCAATTACAATTCCGTTCTGGTTACCAAGCTCGTAAACAGCATCATGCTGGACGGCAAGAAGGGCGTTGCCCAGAAGGTTGTCTATGGTGCATTTGAAATTGTCGAGAATAAGACCGGCAAGAACGGCCTGGAAGTGTTCCAGCAGGCTATGGAAAACATCATGCCCGCTGTGGAGCTGAAGGCTCGCCGTGTGGGTGGCGCCACCTACCAGGTGCCCATCGAAGTCCGGCCCGACCGTCGTCAGACCCTGGGTCTGCGTTGGATCACCACCTACAGCCGTAATCGCAGCGAGAACACCATGAAGGAGCGGCTGGCTGCTGAGATCATGGACGCCGCCAACAACACCGGCGCCTCCGTGAAGAAGCGCGAGGATGTCCACAAGATGGCCGAAGCCAACAAGGCATTCGCCCATTTCCGCTGGTAATAAAGGAGATTCACCTAAATGCCTAGACAGTATTCTCTGGAAAATACCAGAAACTTTGGCATCATGGCTCACATTGATGCCGGCAAAACCACTACTACCGAGCGTATTCTGTTCTACACCGGTAAGAACTACAAGATCGGCGAGACCCACGACGGTTCCGCTACCATGGACTGGATGGCTCAGGAGCAGGAGCGTGGTATTACCATCACCTCCGCTGCTACCACCTGCTTCTGGAAGGGCTGCCGTCTGAACATCATTGACACCCCGGGCCACGTGGACTTCACCGTGGAAGTGGAGCGCTCCCTCCGGGTGCTGGACGGTGCTGTGACCGTTCTGTGTGCCAAGGGCGGCGTGGAGCCCCAGACCGAGACTGTGTGGCGTCAGGCCGACGAGTACAAGGTCCCCCGGATGATCTACGTCAACAAGATGGACATCATGGGCGCCGACTTCTACCGGGTTATGCAGATGATCGACGAGCGTCTGAAGTGCAACGCGGTTGCCATTCAGCTGCCCATCGGCTCCGAGGCTTTCTTCAAGGGCAACATCGATCTGCTGACCATGAAGGCCAACGTGTTCTACGATGAACTGGGCAAGGATGTCCGGGTGGAAGAGATTCCCGAGGACATGGTTGACCTGGCCAACGAGTACCACGAGAAGCTGATGGATGCCGTCTCCGTATT
>CALXFW010000014.1 GCA_944387685.1 uncultured Oscillospiraceae bacterium | reverse complement strand
GTCTGTGGTAGATTGAACGCAGATATTTTTTGAGGGAGGCAAAGTTGTATGGAACACATCAAGACCATGGAGACCCGCAACCTGTGTGACAGCGCCAAGAACGGCGGCTGCGGCGAGTGCCAGACGTCCTGCCAGTCCGCCTGCAAGACCAGCTGCGGCATCGCCAACCAGAAGTGCGAGAACAAGGAAAACAAGTAACGCAAGACATGGAAAAGGCCGCCGGCTCCGGCGGCCTTTTTTCCGGCAAAAGGAGAACCCGAATGATACATCAGTATAAGCTGTGCGGATATAACATTGTGCTGGACGTCTGCTCCGGCTCTGTCCATGCGGTGGACGATATCGCCTACGAGATCATCGCCCGCTACGAGGGAAACACCCGGGAGGAGGTGCTGGACCAGACGGCAGCATTGTTCCCGGACGTTCCCCGGAGCGAGCTGGAGGAATGCTATGACCAGGTGGCCGGGCTGGAGCAGGCTGGCAAGCTCTTCGCTCCGGATACCTTTGCGCCCATGGCGGGAAAGCTGAAGGAGAAAACCGCCGGGGTGGTGAAGGCCCTGTGCCTCCATGTGGCCCACACCTGCAACCTGAACTGCGCCTACTGCTTTGCCAGCCAGGGCAAATACCACGGGGAGCGGGCGGTGATGTCCTTCGAGGTGGGCAAGCGGGCTCTGGATTTCCTGGTGGAAAATTCCGGCAGCCGGAAAAATCTGGAGGTGGATTTTTTCGGAGGGGAACCGCTGATGAACTTCCAGGTGGTGAAGGACCTGGTGGCCTACGCCCGCAGCATCGAAAAGGAGAAGGGGAAGCATTTCCGCTTCACCCTGACCACCAACGGGGTGCAGATTGACCAGGATGTGATTGACTTTGCCAACCGGGAGTGCAGCAACGTGGTGCTGAGCCTGGACGGCCGGAAGGAAATCCATGACCGCTTCCGGGTGGACTATGCAGGCAACGGCAGCTGGGAGAAGATTGTGCCCAAGTTCCAGGCCCTGGTGAAGGCCCGGGGCGGGAAGGACTACTATATGCGGGGCACCTTCACCCACGCCAACCCGGACTTTCTCAAGGACATCCAGCAGATGCTGGATCTGGGCTTCACCGAACTGAGCATGGAGCCGGTGGTCTGCGCCAAGGGTGACCCCTCGGAGCTGACTCAGGAGGACCTGCCCATTGTGCTGGAGCAGTACGAGCAGCTGGCCAAGCTCATGCTGGAGCGGGACGAGGTGGGCAAGCCCTTCACCTTCTACCACTACATGATCGACCTGACCGGCGGGCCCTGCATCTACAAGCGGATTTCCGGCTGCGGCAGCGGCACGGAGTACATGGCGGTGACCCCCTGGGGGGACCTGTATCCCTGCCACCAGTTTGTGGGCGAGGAGGCCTTCAAGCTGGGCAACATCTGGGAGGGGGTTACCAACCGGGAGGCCCAGGCGCAGTTTGCCGCCTGCAATGTCTACGCTCACCCGGAGTGCCGGGACTGCTGGGCCAGGCTGTATTGCTCCGGCGGCTGCGCCGCCAACGCCTACCACGCCACCGGCTCCGTCACCGGGGTCTACGAATACGGCTGCACCCTGTTCCGCAAGCGGATGGAGTGTGCCATTGCCGTGGCGGTGGCCCGGGCCATGAAGGCGTAACATGGACACGCCGGTGTGTGACTTTGCCGCCCGCTATGCCGAAAGCGGCAGCCTGCGGCTGCATATGCCCGGACACAAGGGGCAGGCCATCCTGGGACCGGAGCCCTGGGACCTGACGGAGATTCCCGGGGCGGACAGCCTGTATGAGGCGGACGGCATCCTCCGCCGGAGCCAGGAGAACGCATCGGCCCTGTTCGGCTGCCCCACCTTCTATTCGGCGGAGGGGTCCTCCCAGTGCATCCGGGCCATGGTGTTTCTGGCTGCCCAGGATGCCCGGAGCCGGGGAAACCGCCCCTTGATTGCCGCCGCCCGGAACGCCCACAAGACCTTCCTCACCGCAGCGGCCCTGCTGGATGTGCCGGTGCGCTGGCTCTATTCCCAGCCGGAGGAGAGCTATCTCTCCTGCCAGCCCGGGCCCGAGGACCTGGAACGGGCGTTTGCCCAAGGGGAGAAGCCCACGGCGGTGTACATCACCACCCCGGACTATCTGGGCAATCAGGCAGACGTTGCCGCCCTGGCAGCGGTGTGCCGGAAGCACGGGGCGCTGCTGCTGGTGGACAATGCCCACGGGGCCTACCTGCGGTTCCTGCCGGAGCCGGCCCATCCCATGGACCTGGGAGCGGACCTGTGCTGCGACTCCGCCCACAAGACCCTGCCGGTGCTCACCGGCGGGGCCTACCTGCACATCGGGGCGGCCATGCCGGAGGGAATGGTCCGTAGCGCCCCCCAGGCCATGGGGATGTTCGGCTCCACCAGCCCCTCTTATCTGATTATGCAGTCCCTGGACCGGGCCAACGCCTATCTGGCGGGAGAATTCCGGCGGGAGCTGGAAACGCTGCTGCCCCGGGTGGCGAGCTTGAAGAATCAAATTCAGGCAATGGGCTATGAACTTACCGGAACAGAACCCCTGAAGATCACCCTTGCCCCCAAATCCCGGGGATACAGGGGCACGGAGCTGGCGGAGCTTCTGGCACGGGCGGGGATTGTCTGTGAATTTGCCGACCCGGATTTCCTGGTGATGATGGTCTCCCCCCAGCTGCCGGAGGGGTCCGGGGAGCGGATTTTGTCGGTGTTGGAAACCATCCCGCCCCGGACGCCGATTTCAGAACGCCCGCCCCGGGTGGAGCCGGGGGAGGCGGCGATGTCCCCCCGGGAGGCCATGCTCTCCCCCTGGGAAATTCTTCCCGCGGAGCATTGCCTGGGCCGGGTACTGGCGGCGCCCAGCGTGGGCTGCCCCCCGGCGGTGCCGCTGGCGGTGTGCGGAGAGCGCATCACCCGGGATACCCTGGCCTGCTTTGCCTACTATGGCGTCCGGACCTGCACCGTCACGGCGGAACCACGTCCCATATAAAAATCGGAACGAACTGTTGGGTTCGTTCCGATTTTTTGTTACGCAAACTGGCTGGCGTACAGCCGGTAGTACATCCCTTTTTGAGCCAGAAGCTCGTCGTGGGTGCCCTGCTCCACCACGTTGCCGTGGTCCAGGACCAGAATTCGGTCGGCATTCTGGATGGTGGAAAGCCGGTGGGCGATGACGAAGCAGGTCTTGCCCCGCATCAGGCTGCGCATGGCCGCCTGAACCTGCTGCTCGGTGTTGGTGTCCACGTTGCTGGTGGCCTCGTCCAGAATCAGCATACTGGTGTTGTAGAGCATGGCCCGGGCGATGGTCAGCAGCTGCTTCTGCCCCTTGCTGATGTTGCTGCCGTCCTCGGTGATGACGGTGTTGTAGCCCTTGGGCAGACGCATGATGTAGCTGTGAATGTGGGCAGCCTTGGCGGCGGTCACCACTTCCTCCATGGTGGCATTCTCCTTGCCGTAGGCGATGTTCTCAAAGATGGTACCCTGGAACAGCCAGGTATCCTGGAGCACCATGGCATAGCTGCGGCGCAGGCTGTCCCGGGTGACGGAGCGGATCTCATGGCCATCAACATAACATCCCCCGCCGCTGACGTCGTAAAAGCGCATCAGCAGATTGATGATAGTGGTCTTGCCCGCACCGGTGGCGCCCACAATGGCAATGGTCTGCCCCGCCTTGGCCTCCAGGGACAGGTCCTTCAGCACAATTTTCCCGGGCAGGTAGCCGAAGGACACATGGCGCATTTCCACATTTCCCTGCACATGGTCCAGAACCGCCGCATCGGGAGCGTCGGGGGATTCCTCCTCCTCGTCCAGCATCCGGAACACCCGCTCCGAAGCGGACAGAGCGGAGTAGATTTCGTTGATGATGTTGGCGGCCTCGTTGATGGGGCCGGAGAACTTCCGGGAGTAGAGGACGAAGCTGGAGATTTTGCCCAGGTCCACCATGTCCTCGAAGTACAGCAGGGCGCCGAACAGGCCGATCAGGGCCAGACCCAGGTTGTTGATGAAGTTCACCGTAGGACCGGTGGTGGAGCCCAGAGCATCCGCACGGAAGTAGGCGTCGGCGGCCTCCTGGTTGATGCCGGCAAACTCCTGGCAGACCCCTTCCTCGTGGGCATAGGCGGCGATGGTTTTCTGGCCGCTGAACATCTCTTCCACATAGCCGTTCATCTCACCGTAGGCGGCACTGCGCCGGGAGTACAGGGGCCGGGTGCGCTTGCCGATGTAGCGGGTGTAGGCAAAGGCCAGGGGGATGGTAATCAGCATACACAGCATGAGAATGGGGGAGATGGCGCACATCATCAGGAAGGAGCCTACCACCGTCACCACGCTGGTCATAATCTGGACCACGTCGGTGGACAGGCTGGTGCAGATCACATCCACGTCGTAGCTTACCCGGCTGATGATGTCGCCGGCCTGATTCCGGTCAAAGTAACCCACCGGCAGGGTCATCATTTTATTGAAGATATCGCCCCGCATATTCTGGGCCACCTGGCGGCTGACGGCCATCATGCCCAGATTCACCAGCAGGGTCAGCAGGCTGCTCAGAACATAGACGACGATCATCCGCACCACATAATATCCCACCACGGAAAAGTCCACCAGTCCCGCTCCCGCGTCTGCGGCGGCGATGGCCTCTCCGGCAAATTTCGGCCCCAGCAGATTGCAGATGTTTCC
>CALXFW010000013.1 GCA_944387685.1 uncultured Oscillospiraceae bacterium | reverse complement strand
AGCGGCATGGACGCAATTTCAGGCCACAGAGGCGGGAACTGTTCGCAGATTCCGTAGGTCACGGAATAGCCGCAGGAGGCGATCAGGGAATAGCCGATGAAGGTCTTTCCCATGGTTCGCCAGCCCAGGGCATAACAGGCGGCGTTCAGTACGAAGCTGGACACCGCCGGCGACAGGTGAAGCCAGTGGTTCAGCAGCAGCACCACGCCAAACACGCCGCCCTCCGTCACCCCGGACAGGGCGTGGATGTTATACATCCCGAACGCCTGCACGCCGGAGGCCAGGAACGCGGCCAGACAATTGCTTAACTTTAACTTGGGAAGGGAAAACGACATGAACTATGCAACTCTCCTTTTATACTCTGTCATCTTTTATAATATGAATTTCCCTACCATCCTATCAGAGCAGCCTGGTTTCGTCAAGGGCGCCCCGGAAGGCAGCGCACCCGGCGGCGCAGAACTTTTCCCGGGGCTTCCGGCGTTCCCAGGGAAAACAGTCCGTACAGATCCTCAGACCGCTGTTCCAGGAGGAAATCCGGCTCTTCCCGGCGCTCCCCGATGTTGCAGAAAAAGCCGCTCTGCTTCACCCCTTTGAGAATCTGCCGTCCGCGGTCATTGAAAGCCAGAATCCGAACATAGGCCGGTGGGGTTTCCAATGTCTGACGGTCAATTCCCAGAAAGGCGCACATCACCATCCGGTCCAGCCGGGTGCGGGTATAGCGCTTGGATTTAGCAGACTGCACCACCTGCTCCAAGGCAGCCTGACTCCGGGCGGCGTGCATCAGCTTCCGCCACAGTCCCTCGCTGCCATAGGGCAAGGCCTCAAATTCTTCATCGGTCATGGTGCGAAGTTTTGCCAGCACCGCCCGTTCCCCCGCCTGCAGCGTGTGCAGCGTTCCGCTCTCCAGAATCTCCCGGGCCGGTTCCGGCACAAAATCCTTCCAGGGCCGGCCGGACAGCATTCTCTCCCGCACCGCCGTGGCAGAGGGATTTTCCCGCTCTGCCTCCCGGGCGTGGTAGTCCCCCTCCCGATGGCTGGGAAAGAGATCCAGCTTTGCCCCCTGGGTCACAATGGCCTTGCAGTACTCCACCCCCAGAATATCGTTGGGCCGGGAGAGCAGCTCCGGGGACACCCCCATCCGCTCCAAGGCCTTCTGCCGGGCCGCCGGGAAAGAGATTCCCCGGTCCAGTTCCTCCCGGAGCAGAGACGAAAATGCCGGGTGGCACAGCGCCCGGGCCGTCTCCATCAGATTCTCCCCCTGGGCCGTTTCCGTGCCGAAACACAGGGTATCGCACAGCCGGTCCAGAATCCGCACTCCGCCGGCAGCAAACCCTTCCGCCGAGGACAGGCTCACCGTCACCGGCAGCTCCACCACCAGGTCCGCCCCGCAGGCCACTGCCGCTTCCGCTCGCAGGCTTTTGTCCAGGATGGCAGGGGCGCCCCGCTGAACAAAATTCCCGCTCATGGCGCAGACAATGGCGGTTTCCGGCCCGAAGGCCTGGCGCACCATGGAAAACTGCTTCCGGTGGCCCATATGAAAAGGGTTATATTCACAGACAATCCCGACAATTTTCAAGTTATCGCCTCCCCAGCCAAATTTTTTCTTCTTAGGGGTTGAGAAATGAGAAAAAATACTCTATAATGTCTTCAGATATGGCTATCATACCATGGTTTCCCCAAAATGAAAATATTTATTTTAGGAGGCATCCCCCAATGAACATTTTGATTATCAACGCCGGTTCTTCCAGCCTGAAGTATCAGCTGATGGACCCCGAAACCGGCGTGGTGTCCGCCAAGGGTCTGTGCGAGCGGATCTACATTGACGGCCGTCTGACCCACAACGCCAACGGCAAGAAGGTTGTCAAGGACATCCCCATGCCCACCCACTCCGAGGCCATTCAGGCGGTTCTGGCCATCCTGGTGGACCCCGTGGACGGCGTGATCAAGTCCACCGACGAGATCGACGCTGTGGGCCATCGTGTCCTGCACGGCGGCATGGAGTTCTATGACTCCTGCATCATCAATGATGAGGTCATCGCCGCCATTGAGAAGTGTATCCCCCTGGGCCCCCTGCACAATCCCGCCAACCTGATGGGCATCCGGGCCTGCCAGGCGGTTATGCCCTCCACCCCCCAGGTGGCTGTGTTCGATACCGCCTTCCACATGACCATGCCTCCTGTGGCTTACCGCTACGCCATTCCCACCGAGTACTACAAGAACGACTCTCTGCGCCGCTACGGCTTCCACGGCACCTCTCACAAGTATGTCACCAAGCGTGCCATTGAGCTGATGGGCCGCTCCGACATCAAGCTGGTCAACTGCCACCTGGGCAACGGCTCCTCCCTGTCCGCTGTGAAGGACGGCAAGTGCCAGGATACCTCCATGGGTCTGACCCCTCTGGCCGGTGTTCCCATGGGCACCCGATCCGGCGATCTGGACCCCGCTGTGGCTCAGTTCGTGATGAACAAGTATGGCATGAGCGCCGATGAGTGCCTGAATATGCTCAACAAGAAGTCCGGTGTGCTGGCCATCAGCGGCGTATCCTCCGACTTCCGGGACATTGAGGAAGGCGCTGCCGCCGGCAACGAGGACTGCGCGCTGGCTCTGGACAAGTTCGCCTACGAAGTGCGCAAGTATATCGGCTCCTATGCCGCCGCTCTGGGCGGCCTGGACTGCCTGGTGTTCACCGCCGGTGTGGGCGAGAACTCCGCCTCCATGCGGGCGCGGATCTGCCAGAACCTGGAGTACCTGGGCGTGAAGCTGGACCCCGAAAAGAACAACGTCCGTGGTAAGGAAGCCATCATTTCCGCCGATGACTCCAAGGTCACCGTGTGGGTCATTCCCACCAACGAAGAGCTGATGATCGCCCAGGACACCGCTGCCCTGGTGAACGCAGCCAAATAAGCTTACCCGTCTATAGAGGAATCCCCTGCCGCACGTGCGGCAGGGGATTGTTTCATATCAGGTTCCAGAGCCAGTAAATCAGCCCGTACACGGCGCTGGCCGCCAGACCGTAGACGATTACCGGTCCGGCAATGGTGAACATCTTGCCCCCTACCCCGAGGATATAGCCTTCGGTTTTGAATTCCACCGCCGGAGCGGTGATGGAATTGGCAAATCCGGTAATGGGCACCAAAGTTCCCGCCCCGGCGTAGCGGGCAATATCATCGTACAAGCTCAGTCCGGTGAGCAGGGCTGACAGGCAGATCAGGGTCAGCGATGCGCACAGGGATGCCGTTTTGTCATCCAGTCCCCAGTAGCCGTACAGATTCTGAAACACCTGCCCCAGGACGCAGATGGCGCCGCCGATCCAAAAGGCGTTCAGGGCGTCTTTGACGATGGGAGATCTGGGGTTTGTCTCCGCCACCAGTTTGGCATATTGTTTTTCCGTCATATCCATTCCTCCTGCCGATAGCATAACCGGATGGGGGAATTTGATACGATGAGCCGGGATTTTATGAGGCGCAGCGCCGCTTTTTCCTGTTTTTTACCGTGAAATACAGGTACAAAGCGCTGCAAACATCCAGGCAGAACGTCAGTTGAAGCAGGATATGCAGAACGCTCCCCCACCGGGACATCAGCCCCCGGCGGCGGGCCAGCTTCACGCCGCTGATGCCGTACATACTGGACGGAAGCAGCAGGCTGTAGTCAAACAGCACCAGAAAGGGAAGCAGCGGAATGACAAATACCCCCATCAGCAGGGCTGCGCAGAACACCAGACAGTACACGGGAATGCTGCTCAGCTTCAGCACCAGATTCCACCCTAGGATTTGCTCCGGAGAAAATCCCAGCCGGGGCAGCCAAAATGCGTAGAGCATATTGGGCAGAAACACCAGCAAACACACAAGCGCCCACCCGGCAGGCAGAACACGGGCAGGATTCTCTGTGAGAAGAAGCCCCAGGAGCCCATAGGGCGAAACCAGCAGCAGCATCATGGGAATGCGTTTCATCGTCCGTTCTCCCCTCTCCAGGCGGCGGATTTGGTGCCATTGTAGCAGGTTTTGGATGGTTCAGCAAGGGGCCAGCGCTGCCGAAGGACTGGGGCGGCTGAAGAAAAGAGGAACGGTTTTGCATATTCTGTGTATTATTTCCAGTTTCCATCCTATTTTCACCTGGATTTTGATTTTCTATCCAAATTTCTGGATTGTTTTTTGTCTACTTTTTTTGAATCACCGGATTGTCAGACCCCGGCGGCTTGTGTTATAATTTAGTTGCTCGAGAACTGCCTGCTTCCCCACCCGGAGCAGGCTTTCGAAGATTTTCGTAATGGAGGAGTTTACCTATGCCTATGCAGATGGGTTTCCGTTGGTACGGGGAAGGCAATGACAAAATCAAGCTTTCCGACATCAAACAGATTCCCGGCGTAACCAGCATCGTCTGGGCGCTGCATCACAAGATGCCCGGCGAAATTTGGGAGGAATCCGAAATTGCCGAGGTGCAGAAGCAGCTGGAGCCCTATGGCTTCAACATGGATGTTGTGGAGTCCGTGAACGTCCACGACGACATCAAAATCGGCAAGCCCACCCGGGATATGTACATCGAAAACTACAAGACCACCATGCGCAACCTGGCCAAGTTCGGCGTGAAGGTTATCTGCTACAACTTCATGCCCATCTTTGACTGGACCCGTTCGGACCTGTTCCATCCTGTGGGAGACGGCTCCACTGCCCTGTTCTACCAGAAGAACATGATTCAGGACGACTACAACGCCATGGCCAAGTACATCCTGGATTTCACCGAGAAGTACAATATGTCCTTCCCCGGCTGGGAGCCGGAGCGGATGGCCAAGCTGGACCAGCTGTTCAAGGACTACGCCGGTGTGGACCACGAGAAGCTGTGGGCCAACCTGAAGTACTTCCTGGAGGCCCTGATGCCCACCTGTGAGGAGACCGGCATCAAGATGGCCATCCACATGGACGATCCCCCATGGGATATTTTCGGTCTCCCCCGTCTGCTGACCAACGGTGAGAACATCGACCGCTTCCTGAAGATGGTGGACAACCCCTACAACTGCCTGACTCTGTGTTCCGGCTCTCTGAATGCCGACCCCAACAACAACGTGGCCGACATCGTCCGCAAGCACTGTGACCGGATTGCCTTTGCCCACATCCGCAACGTCAAGCACTTCCCCAACGGCGACTTCTCCGAAGCCTCCCACCGGGACTGCGACGGCGACACCGGCATCATTGAGATTCTGAAGGCCTATCACGACTGCGGCTACGAAGGCTACATCCGTCCCGACCACGGCCGTCACCTGTGGGACGAGGGCCCCGGCAATGTCCGTCCCGGCTATGGTCTGTATGACCGTGCCCTGGGCATCATGTATATGTGGGGTGTCTGGGATCTGCTGGATAACCTGGACAAGAACAAGTAATCACCCCCTGGGGAGCCGGGGTTCCGGTTCCCCAGCTGCGCAATTTATTTTTTGGAGGTAATTTCAAATGGCTAATCTTCCCCTGAACATTGACTACACCGGTAAAGTTGTCGTCGTCACCGGCGCCGGCGGCCTGATCTGCGGCGCTATGGCCCGCGCTTTCGCCTACGCCGGCGCTAAGGTTGCCGCCCTGGACCTGAATGAGGAGGCCGTCAAGAAGCTGGCCGACGAAATCAAGGCTGAGGGCTACTGCATGGAAGGCTACAAGGCCAACGTCCTGGAGCCCGAGATGCTGGAAGAGGTGCATCAGGCCGTTCTGAAGGACCTGGGCCCCTGCGACATCCTGGTCAACGGCGCCGGCGGCAACAATCCCCGGGCTACCACCGACAATGAGTATCAGCACGAGGCCTGGGAAGGCTGCAAGACCTTCTTCGACCTGCAGCCCAGCGGCGTGGACTTCGTGTTCAAGCTGAACTTCCAGGGCTCCCTGCTGCCCACCCAGGCCTTCGCCAAGGACATGGTGGCCAAGAAGTCCGGCGTGATTCTGAACATCTCCTCCATGAACGCCTATATCCCGCTGACCAAGATCCCCGCCTACTCCGGTGCCAAGGCCGCTATCTCCAACTTCACCCAGTGGCTGGCCACCCACTTCGCCGGCTCCGGCATCCGCTGCAACGCCATCGCCCCCGGCTTCCTGGTCTCCGCTCAGAACAAGGCTCTGCTGTTCAACCCCGACGGCACCCCCACCGCCCGTTCCGCCAAGATTCTGGCCGGCACCCCCACCGGTCGGTTTGTGGATGCTGACGAGCTCATCGGCGCCACCCTGTTCCTGTGCGACGACAAGGCCGCTTCCGCCATCACCGGCGTGGTGCTGCCCATCGATGCCGGCTTCTCCGCCTACTCCGGCGTGTAAGCTTCACATCAGTATACAAAATTTTGGCCGCCGGCAGATTGCCGGCGGCCATTTTTGCTGGGGCTTATTCCAATGTGAGATGGTTGTGTTCCAGAGCCCTGTGAATGGCAACGGCCAGCATGGGGGCAAAAATGATGGCCACCACACCGTTAAAGATGGTTGCCGGCAGCTTCCCAAGGACGCCGATCCAGGCAGCGGAGGCCGTCAGGCCCTTTATTAACATACTGTCGTAAAAATAGCCCTTTGCCAGGTACAGCACGGCATACAAAATTGCTCCCGCAGCGGATGCCAGAGCCGCCTTCCGGTAGGTCAGCTTCTTGCTGCCGCTCCACAGCACCAGACCCGCTGCCACACCATACAATCCCTTGGTCACAAAGGTAATCCAGCAGTCCTCAATGAAAGCCGGGTTGGTCATGTCGTAAATGGCAGAGCCCATACCCGCCGCCAGTCCGCCCAGCCAGGGGCCCAGCAGAATGCCGGACAGAGCGCACATGATGTTGCCCAAATGGAACGAGGTCGTGTCCCCGATTTGCAGAGGTAAGGTAATCCGCAGGGCGGAGCCTACCACCGTCAGGGCGGCCATCAGCGCCGCCGTCACCAGTTTTTTTGTAGAAAGAGTGTGTTTCATGCTTATGACCATTCCTTTCCGCTGCTCTCCAAGGCACCAAAGGAATATGAAACCCGGTACCTCTGACGCAGCCAGCCGTAATTTGTTAGAATGTACTTGAGGAGGCAGGCACACTACAGAA
>CALXFW010000012.1 GCA_944387685.1 uncultured Oscillospiraceae bacterium | reverse complement strand
TCTCCCTCTTCCTCCATGGTGCGGATGCGCAGCTTGTTGTCGTCATTGAGCTGCTGGTAGCGCTCCTCGGCATTATCCAGCTCATCCTGTTTATCCGCAATCAGCAGATTGAAGGCCTTCAGCTGGTCGTTGATGTTGGTCACCTGCTCGTTGAGCAGCTGAACCTCCTGGTCAATGACAGACTTGCGGGCCATCAGGTCCACAATCTCATTTTCATTCTCCTCGTACTGCTCCTGCACCTCTGCAATCTTACCCTGAATTTCTTCCTTTTCTTCCTTCAGCGCGTTGATCTGCTTTCGGATCTCGCTGGAGGAAGCGGCGCTGGCCGGGGTAGGCAACAAGCTGAGCATCAGCGTCAGCAGCATAACCGCCGCCATAATGCCCGCCAGGACAGACACAATACGCTTTCGTTTGTTCATACGTTACTCCTTTGCAAACTGCTGGGGCGGCCGCATCCCGTTTTCAGAGAATATAGGCCAATGGGTTTACATACGTTCCGGCATAGGAAATGCCAAAGTGCAGATGGGGGCCGGTGGAAAGGCCGGTGCTTCCCACATAGCCGATCAGCTGTCCCTGGGACACCGACTGTCCCGCGGAGACTACATAATGGGTCATGTGCATATAGATGGAGGCAAAGCCATCCAGATGGTTGATACTGACGTAGTTTCCGGCGCCGCCGGCCTGGTAGGAGGCCACGGTGACGGTGCCGGCCCGGGTGGCGTAGATAGGCGTACCCTGGTTGCAGGCCATATCAATGCCGTTGTGCATCTTGGATGTCCCCAAAATGGGATGCACCCGCATTCCGAAGGGACTGGTGATGGTATAGCCGGATACCGGCGTCAGCCAGGTGGCGTCGGAGGGAGGGTTCTCCCCCTGCAGAGCCAATTTGGCCAGATATTCATCGTACTTAGCCGCCGCCAGTTCCTTCTCCTTGGCAGCAATCTCCTGCATCAGCTCGTCCTGAAGGGCTTCCGATTCGGCCATCAGCAGTTCATACTCCTCCGCCTGCTTTTCCAGGTCCCGGAGCAGCTCGTCCGACTCCGCCCGCTTTTCCTCCAGGGCTTCCTCGTCCGCCGCCAGCTGCACCCGGGCTTCCTCCAGGGTCCGCTTTTCCGACTCCAGATTCAGCTGGGTTGCGGTGACGATGTCGGAGGCAATCCGCATTTCCTCAATCCGCTTGCGGTCAGCCGCGTTGATTTCCTCTACCATATTCAGCCGGTCCAGCAGGTCAATGAAGCTGCTGGCCTCGAAGATAACCTCCCAATAGGTCAGGTTTCCCTTCTCCTCCATCACCCGGATGCGCTCCCGATGCTCTTCACTCAGCGTCCGCAGCTCCTCCTGGGCTTCCTCCAGGTCCTCCTGGGTATCGGCAATCAGCTGGCTGTAGGCAGAAATCTGCTGATTGGTGGTCTCAATTTTGCTGCTCAGCAGGGTCATCTCCTGATCGATGGCGCTTTTCTGCTCCACCGTGGAGGCCATGTTGCTGTAGTTGGCATCATACTGGCTCTGGATGGCATCCAGTTCCCGCTGAATGGCAGCGTTCTGTTCTTCCAATGCGTCAATCTCCTTCTGGATATCCGAGGAGCTGGCCGCTTGAGAGGGAACCGGTACCATACCGGCTGCCAGTACCGCAGCCAGCGCCAATGCCAGAAAAGACCGCGCTTTTCTGTTTCTACGCATAGTCAAATAGCGTCCTTATGAAAAATTATACGTTCATGAACTTCCGGATGGAGGTCCAGCTGCCCACGATGCCGACGAACATACCCGCCGCGCCGAAGACTGCCACCATGGGAATCAGGACTTCCTGGAAGGAGACAAAGCTGAACAGCTGCAGCGAGTCTACCAGGGCAATCCGCTGCACCATGGTGTCATAGGCGACCCACTCCAGGCCGAAGGCCAGGATGGCGCCCATCATACCCAGGCTGAAGCCCTCCACCACGAAGGGCAATCGTATGAAGCCGTTGGTGGCACCCACCATTTTCATGATGGCGATCTCGTCCTTCCGGTCATACATGGCCAGCTTGACGGTGTTGGAGATAATCAGCAGGGACACCACCAGCAGCACCGCAATGAGGGCCAGGGACACCATGTGCAGAACATTCTGAATGGTGGAGAAGCCCTCCGCCAGCTCATAGGCGGCGTTGGTGGAGGCCACGCCCGGCAGCTGCTTGAGCTGTTCGTCGGTCTGCTTCATCTTGGTGTTGTCCTCCAGCACCACCACGTACCGGTGGCGCAGGTCCTCTGCCCGCACACCGCTGAAAGCGCTGTCTCCGTCGTGGTCATCGATGAAGTTCTGCAGCGCCTCCTCCCGGGAGACAAAGGTGGACTGGAGCACATTGTCCAGCAGATTGATCTTGGTGCCGATGCTCTTGGCCTCGGCGTCGGACAGGTCGCTGTCGATGTACACCAGAATCTCACTGGTCTGGTTCAGTTCCTGCACCATCAGGTCCAGGTTATACGCAAGAATGGAAAAGCTGCCCACAATCACCAGGCACGCCACGGTGACGCACACGGCGGCAAAGGACATAAAGCCGTGGAGGAAAATGCCCCGAAGGCCCTCCTTCAGCAGATATCCCAGATTATTCAGCTTCATCTTCGTTCTCCTCCTCTGTTCCGTCGCTGACAACCAGGCCCTCGTCAATGGCGATGACCCGCTTGTTGAACAGCTCCACCAGATTCTGGGCGTGGGTCACCACCAGCACGGTGGTTCCCAGGTTGTTGATCTCCTGGAGCAGCGCCATGATTTCAAAGGAGCGCTCCGGGTCCAGGTTACCGGTGGGCTCGTCGGCGATGATGGTGGAGGGGTTGTTCACCAGGGCCCGGGCAATGGCCAGACGCTGCTGCTCACCGCCGGACATCTCGTGGGGATGGCGGCTCATCTTGCCCTCCAGACCCACCAGCTCCAGCACATAGGGCACACGCTCCTTGATTTCCTTCTCCCGGGCGCCTACCACCCGCATGGCAAAGGCCACGTTTTCGTAGACGGTCATTTTGTCAATCAGCCGGAAGTCCTGGAACACAACGCCAACCGTGCGGCGCAGGTAGGGAATCTCCCGCTTTCGGATCCGCTCCAGGGAATAGCCGTTGACATGGACGGCGCCGGAGGTGGGCTTCAGCTCTCCGGTGATGAGTTTGATGATGGTGGACTTGCCGGAGCCGGAAGGACCCACCAGGAAACAGAATTCGCCGTCCTCAATCTGCATGGTAACACCGTTGAGCGCGTTGTTGCCCTGCTCATAGGATTTTACGACATCAATAAACTGTATCATAACACAATCTCCTGTTTTTGGGCAGCCCCGGTTCTCCCGATTCTGCCCGCAGTGTAACCGAATTGTAACACATTTCCTTTGGAATGTCAATCGGATTCCGGCGGAAATTGGAGAATTCCAAAGAATTCACAAAAAATCCACATTTTTTCTGAAAGAAAATTGAAAATCCCATCCCTTGTGGTTTACGTTTCATTATGGAGCCATATCTGGTGGATGCGCGCGAAAATGCGGGGCTGCCAAACGCAGCCCCGCAGAAAAAGCAATCAGCGGGTTTCCCGGGAGGTGAGATACTTGCGCACCATCAGGGCCACCTTGAACACGATGGCGTGGTCAAACTGCCGCAGGTCCAGCCCGGTGAGCTTCTTGATCTTCTCCAGCCGGTAGACCAGGGTATTGCGGTGGACAAACAGCTTCCGGGAGGTCTCGGAAACGTTCAGGTTGTTCTCAAAGAACTTGTTGATGGTGAACAGCGTCTCCTGGTCCAGAGAATCAATGGAGTTCTTCTTGAACACCTCGCTGAGGAAGATTTCACACAGCGTGGTGGGCAGCTGGTAGATCAGCCGTCCGATACCCAGATTCTCATAATTGATGATGCTCTTCTCCGTGTCAAAGACCTTGCCCACATCAATGGCGGTCTGGGCGTCCTTATAGGAATCCGCCAGCTCCCGCAGATGCTCCGCCACAGTACCAATGCCGATCGCCGTCTTGATCCGCAGCTCATTCTTCAGCGTGTCGGCAATCCCGGCGGCCATCTTCTCCAGCTCCTCACCGGTAGTGGAGGCGCTGATCTGGCGGACAACCGCAATATCCGTCTCGTTGATGGACAGGACAAAGTCCTGCATCTTGTCCGGGAACATTCCGGTGAGCACATCCATGGTGGCCACATCGCTGTGCCCGATCTGCCGGATCAGAAACACCGCCCGGGGGGCGTCCGTGGCAAAGTGAAGCTCCTTGGCCCGGATGTAGATATCGCCGGGCAGGATGTTGTCCATAATGATGTTCTTGACAAAGGTACCCGGGTCATGCTTCTCCTCATAGAAGGTCTTGGCATCGTTCATGGCAATGTAGGCCAAGGTGCAGAAGCTCCGGGCAATCTCATCGTCGCCGGTGCAGAACACGGCGTACTCAAAGTAATTGGAATTGCCCACAATGGCCTTGAAGCTCTTCTGCCCATAGGTCACCACGCCCTCGGAGGCATTGCCCACCTTCAGAGCCGCTTCCGTCCAGCGCTCCCCAAGCATGGCCATATCGGTGCAGGACACCACGCAGCCCTCGGTATCAATCACGCCGAAGGTGCGGTCAGAAACATCTCTCAGCTGGACAATTACGCTCTGAAAAACACTGTTGGACATTGGTCTGTCACTCCTTAGTATCTTGCATAAATGCGCATTTCACAAAATCACGCTATCATTATACACACCTTTTGCGCATATTGCAAGTGCCTTTTGACATTTTACTGCAAAATCTCTTATATTTTTTAGATAATATACCGACAATTCCGGGGCGGCTCTGGGAAAATCCGGAAAAATCTGCCAGCATATTGCCGGATTCCCGGGATTTGGCCGTCCCGGAGGGCAGAATCTTCACTTTTTGCTTCTCTTTTGTCCGGTGCTTCTCTCCCGGCAGGGACAGCCTATGCCTCCTCCAGCATCCGGATTTCCTCCGGCGTCAGCTCCCGGGCCTGTCCTCTGGGCAGATCCCCCAGGGTCAGGCTGCCCTCCTGCCGCCGCTCCAGGTAGGACACCGGCATTCCCCGGGAGGCCAGCATCCGCCGGACCTGATGGTACTTTCCTTCGCAGACGGTGACGCAGCTCTCTCCCGGCCCCAGAGGTTCCAGCAGGGCAGACAGGCATTGGGTTCCGTCTCCCAGCACCAGCCCCCGCTCAAACACTTCCACGTCCTCCGGCCCCGCCTGGCCCTCATGCCGGGCATAGTACACCTTCTGCACCGCTTTTCTGGGGGAGATCAGCCGGTGGAGCAAATCCCCGTCGTTGGTAAAGAGCAGCAGTCCCTCGGTATCCTTGTCCAGCCGTCCCACCGGCTTCAGGTCCAGGTGCCTCCATTCCGGCGGCAGCAGATCCATTACCGTGGGCTGGGTGTCATCCTGGGTGGCGGTGACAAAACCTGCGGGCTTGTTCAGCATCACCACCGCCCGGCGCATTCCCCCCAGCGGTTGCCCGTCCAGAGCGATGACCGCCGTCTCCGGGTCAATTTTCCGGCCTCCGTCCTTTTCCGGGACGCCGTTTACCGTCACCCGTCCTTCCTTCAGCATCTGCTTTACCTGACTGCGGGTTCCGGCTCCGGCGCCGCACAGGAATTTGTCCAATCGTTCCATGGTTCCTCCGTTCTATCCCTGTCCCCCGGGGCATAGGCTGTAGCACCTATTCTAACCGGGAGGGATCACTATGATGGTTATGACCGCAAAGGTCGATCTGAAAAAAATCATGCTGGCGCTGGCTGCGGCGGCAGCCGTGATTCTGGCGCTGATTCTGCTGCTGGGCGGCGGCTCCGACGCCACCCAGACCGCCGCCCCCGCTGCCGGCAGCAACGACGCTCGGGTCCAGTTCCTCAAGGACTTCGGCTGGGATGTCACCACATCCCCCGTCCAGTCCAGCCAGGTCAAAATCCCCGATTCGGGCAGCCAGGTGTTTGACCGGTACAACGCCCTGCAGAAAACCCAGGGGTACGACCTGAGCCAATACGCCGGAAAAAACGTCATGCGTTATGTCTACAAGGTCAACAACTATCCCAACGCCACCGAGCCGGTGTACGCCACTTTGCTGGTATACAAGAACCAGGTCATCGGCGGTGACATCACCAACACCGCCGCCAAGGGAAAAATCCACGGTTTCCAGGCCTCTGTCGCCACCGAGCCCACCGAGTCCTCCGCCACAGCGACCACTGCCCCCGCCACCACGGCGGCAGCCACCCAGGCCGCGGCCTGAGCCCTATCCGGCAGTCTTCCCCCATATGGGGAGGGCTGCCGGTTTTTGTCTGATTTTACCACGAATCCCGGGTCTTGACAAGTCGGCGCCGCTGTGATATGCTCGTTACCGAACTGAACAGTATCTTCAGGGCGGGGCGAACTTCCCCACCGGCGGTAAAGTCCGCGAGCGCTTCGGCGCAGATCCGGTGCAACTCCGGAACCGACAGTATAGTCTGGATGAAAGAAGATACGCAATACGGCTATTGCGTTTATTTTCACGCCCTGGGTCTATGCCCGGGGCGTATTTTTTTCGAGAGGTGACAACCATGAATAACCTGCTGCAAGACATCTCCGCCAACCTGAGCTTCGTGCTGATGTGCGTTGCCCTGGTGATTGGTCTGGCCATTCTGGCCCGGATTGCGGAGCATTTCCTGCCCTCCAAGCGGAAGGTGACCCCCGCCCGCCGGGTGAGCATCATCGGCATCAGCGCCGCCATCGCCACGGTGCTGCATATGCTGGACTTCCCCCTGCTGTTTCTGGCGCCGGAATTCTATAAGCTGGACTTCTCCGAGCTGCCGGTGCTGATGTGCGGCTTCTACCTGGGACCCAGCGCCACGGTGGTGTGCGAAGGTCTGAAAATCACCCTGAAGCTTCTGTTCAAGGGCACTTCCACCGCTTTTGTAGGAGACCTGGCCAACTTTGTGGTGGGCTGCGCCTATGTTCTGCCCGCCACCATCTGGTATCACACCAACAAGAGCAAGCACAGCGCTCTGGTGGGCATGGTTCTTGGCACGGCGTGCATGACCATTCTGGGCACCGCCTTCAACGCGGTGTATCTGCTGCCCAAGTTCGCCGAGCTGTACCATATGCCCCTGGACACCATCATCGCCATGGGCACGGAAATCTGGGGCGGGGTCAACAGCGTGACCACCTTCGTCATGCTGTGCGTGGCTCCCCTGAATCTGGTGAAGGGCGCTGCCGTCTCCGTCCTGACCATGCTGCTGTACAAGCGGGTGGCCCGGCCCCTGTTCGGCATCCACCGCTGAAAACCTGCATACGTAAAAATTCCGGCTGAGAGTGCGATTCCTCCAGCCGGAATTTTTTATCCTTATGTTTCCGAAAGCTCCCTTCGCCATGTCAGGCCCCGGGGATAGAAAAAGCGTACCTTTTCTTTCGCAACGGATATCCGCACCGTCCGGGCCAGCCGCAGCTCCCCATCCAGATTCACCGGGGTGGGCTTGTCGCAGCGGATGGTCAGGGATTTCACCCGCAGATGCCGCACCAGATGGGGAAGCTCCCCGAACCGCCCGTTCTTGTACTTGCCGATGACGCCGGGGATTTCCAGCCGCCTGACCTTCCGCACCAGCAGCACATCCAGCAGCCCGTCCGCCGGGTCTGCCTGGGGCACCGGATTGAAGCCTCCGCCGTAAAACCGGCCGTTGCACACACAGATGAAGGTCTGCTCCCCGTCAATGACCTCTCCGCCGATCTCCACCACATAGTGTTCGGCAACCCCTCTGATTACGTTGACCACCGTGGATGCGGCGTAGGCCCGGAACCCCTGGAGCAGGGGGAACCGCTTGTACCGGGACACATCCGTGCCAATCCGGGCGTCCAGGCCCACGGAGCAGATGTTCAGGGCATAGTCGTCATTGCAGCAGATCAGGTCGAATTCCGCTTCCTCCGGGTCCAGCAGCCGCTCCAGAGAGAAAAACGCCTGGGGATCGTCAAAAATCCGGACGAAATCGTTGCCGCTTCCGGCGGGCAGCACGGTGACGGCACCGTTGGCAAATCCCGCCGCGCCGGAGGCCACTTCATTCAGGGTGCCGTCTCCGCCGCAGGCGTAAATCCGGTATTCCTCCCCGGTGAGCAGGGCCTCCCGGGTGATCCGGCAGCACTCCCCCGGAGCCTGGGACACCGCAATCCGATAATCCAGCCCCCGTCCGCCGCAGACCCGGCGGATTTCGGCGGCATATTCCGCCGACCGGTCCCGGCTGCCTGCCGCCGGGTTTATCACAAACAGATGCTTCATCCCTGCTTTGCCCGGGGTCCCCGGCCTCCGTCGGTGTACATATAATAATCGCACTTGATCATGCCGTTGTAGAGCTTCCGCTTTTTCGTGGCTTTTCTTCCGAAGAAATGCTCGAACTCCGGCTCGGAGGTGATGATGTAGATGCCCCAGCCGTCGGCAAACTTCAGGTGCCGCCCCAGGGCGGCATAAAGCCGCTGGGCGCTCTGCTGCTCCAGCATCCGCTGGCCGTAAGGCGGGTTGGCAATGAGAACCCCCTTGTCCGCCGGCAGGGACATCTTGGTGGCGTCCCCATCCCGGAACTGAATCACGTCCCCCACCCCGGCCTTCCGGGCGTTGGCCATGGCCAGGCTGACGCACTTGGGGTCGTTGTCGGAGCCCAGAATCCGGTAATCTCCATGGTACTCCTTATCCTTGGCTTCCGTGCGCACCTGTCCCCAGACCTTGGCGTCCAGCCAGAGGAAGGACTCCCCGGAAAACCGGCGGTTCAGCCCAGGAGCCCGGTTTTTGGCAATCAGGGCCGCCTCAATGGGAATGGTGCCGGAGCCGCAGAAGGGGTCCCACACGAAGTCCCGGCCCCGGTAATGGGTCAGCTGCACCATAGCCGCTGCAAGGGTCTCCCGCAGGGGGGCGTCGTTGCCCACCGCCCGGTAGCCCCGTTTGTGCAGCCCCGGGCCGGAGGTATCCAGATACAGCTGGACCCGGTCATTCATGATGGAGAACTGGAGCTGATACAGCCCCCCGTCCTCCGGCAGCCAGTTCAGGCCGTATTTTTCTCCCAGCCGCCGGGAGGCCGCCTTCTTCACAATGGCCTGGCAGTCCGGAACGGACATAAGCTGGCTGTTCAGGCAGTGGCCCTTCACCGGGAACCGGCCGTTTTTGGGGATGAAGTCCTCCAGATTTGCCCGGTATACCCCCTGGAACAGCTCCTCAAAGGTTTTCGCCGGGAAATCCGCCAGCACCAGCAGCACCCGCTCGCCGGTACGCAGGCACACGTTGGCCTTGGCCATGGCATAGGCGTCTCCGGAGAACAGCACCCGGCCGTTCTCCACCTGGACATTCTCCAGGCCCAGCCGCCGCAGCTCGTCACCGGCAATGCCCTCCAGGCCGAACAGGCAGGGCACCGCGAATTCAAAATTACCCATAGTTCCTCCGTCTTCTCTCTTCAGGGAATGATCTTGCTGGCTTTCAGATACCGCTCTTCCTCGGAAAACACACAGCCGCAGTACTTCTGCATATAAAATCCGTGCTCCCGGGCAAAATTCTGCCCGTCCCGGAAATAGGGCCGGAAATCCCGGTACAGGAAAGCCACCCCGTATTCCTTGGCCGCCCGCTCCGCCACCTCTCGCATCAGCTCATGCTTCTGATAGGGGCTGATGAACAGAGAGGACGTGAAGCTGTCGAACCCCCCTTCCGCCGCCTGCCGGGCAGCCTCAAACAGCCGCATTTCGTAGCACTTGACGCAGCGGCCGGGGATATCCTCCGCCACCGTCCGGACAAAGGGCCGCAGGCCGTAGTCATTGCGCTCGATCAGGGGCAGTTCGATCTGCTGGGCGTATTCCCGCAGGCAGTTCCGCCTTGCCCGATACTCGGTAAAGGGGTGAATATTGGGATTATACCAGAAGCCCGTCACGTCGAAGCCGTCCCTGCGCAGCACTTCAATGGGCTGATTGACGCAGGGGGCGCAGCAGATATGGAGCAAAGTTTTCATAAAAATGCCTCCAAAGCAAAGTATCGGGGATTATACCACGGAATTTTCCCCATTGCAAGGGCAGATTTTTCCCCGGACCCCATCCCGGTACAGGTCCGTAATCTCCACCGTCCGGATTTCATTGTGCAGGTCCTCCCCAGGGGCGTAGACCTTCACATAGTTGGGGGCGTGTCCGGCATACAGGCCCTCCGCCGTCTCCTCGAACAGCACCTGCTGCCGGGTTCCCACCAGGCTGCGGCAATAGTCCTGCTTCAGCGCTTCCGCCACGGCGATGGCCCGGCGGCTCCGGTCCTCCTTCGCCGCGTTGGGGTGCTGGCCGGGCATTTTGTCCGCCGGGGTGCCCGGGCGGCGGGAATAGGGGAAGATGTGCATGGCGGCGAAGCCGCATTTGCGGATGAAGGCCAGGCTCTCCCCGAATTCCTCCTCCGTCTCCCCCGGGAAGGCCACAATCATGTCCGTGGTCACGGCGCAGCCGGGGAAAAACCGATTCAGAAGTTCCACGCTTTCATAGTAACGGGCAGTGTCGTACTTCCGCCTCATCCGGGCCAGCACCGTGTCGCTGCCGCTCTGCAGGCTCAGGTGGAAATGGGGGCACAGGTTGGGCAGCGCCGCAAGCCGGCGGCAGAAATCCTCCGTCACCACTCTCGGTTCCAGGGAGCCCAGCCGCACCCGCAGCGCCGGAACCGCCCGGCAGACCGCCTCAATCAGCTCGGTTACCGCCGGTTTTCCCGGCAGGTCCACCCCCCAGCTGGCAATTTCAATGCCGGTAATCACAATTTCCCGATACCCTCGCTCCGCCAGTTCCCGGGTCTGGCTCACCGCCAGCTCCAGCGGAGCGGAACGCACCGGCCCCCGGGTGTAGGGAATGATGCAGTAGGTACAGAAGTTTACGCAGCCGTCCTGGACCTTCAGCATGGCCCGGGTCCGCTCCTCCAGCCCGCCGGCGGGGAGAACCTCAAACTCCCGGCGGCGCAGGGCATTGTCCAGCTGCTCGTAATGGCTGCGGGTCTCCAGGGCTTCCAGCATCTCCTCAATGAACGCCTGCCGTCCGGCGCTGCCGCCGATGACATCGATGCCCAGCTCCCGCACCGCCTCCGGGGCGTGCTGGGAGTAGCAGCCGCAGACGCCGATTACGGCATTGGGGTTATCCCGGCGGCACCGGCGGATTACCGCCCGGTTCTTCTTGTCCGCCACCGCCGTGACAGAGCAGGTATTGATCACATAGGCGTCGCAGGACTGGTCAAAGGCGCCGATTTCATGGCCCCGCTGGGTGACAAACCGCTCCATGGCCTGGGTCTCATATTGATTGGTTTTGCAGCCAAGGGTATAAAATGCAAATTTCATATTGTCAAATCCACCAATTTATTCTCGTCTGGGTTGGCATAATCGTCCAAACCGCCAGTTGCATTTTCCCAAAAAACTGCTATAATAGCGGACATACCGATGCAGTTCGGGAATATTGGAGCCGTTGATCCAGACGCTCCCCATTATATACGATAACCGCGCGTTTGTACAGGTGGGGAGGCGGCTTTTGTGTGGGAATTTGAAATACGGCTCCAGTCCGTTCAGGACGTCCAGGAATTTGTGGCGCTGGCCACCGGGTTCCCTTTCCCCGTTCAGGTGGGAAATGACCGCTACCGAGCAAACGGCAAGAGCTTCATGGAAATGTTTTGTCTGGACTACAGCCGTCCCCTCACGGCGTCTGTAGAGTGCAGCGAGGCAGAGCAGGCGGAGTTCCGCGCCGTTCTGGGCCGGTTCCTGGTCAAATAAATACGGCTCTAGTAGCACCGTCCTGGGAATACTCGGGGCGGGTTTTTTTATTCTGGGAACCACGGGCCCG
Organism: uncultured Oscillospiraceae bacterium; assembly: GCA_944387685.1. Lineage (GTDB taxonomy): Bacteria > Bacillota > Clostridia > Oscillospirales > Oscillospiraceae > Faecousia. The sequence continues at coordinate 2,474 of CALXFW010000012.1, read as the reverse complement.
TTTGACTTTCCCCCGGCATCATGGTATCATAGCGGAGAACCCAACAGGAGGACACATCATGCAGTTTTTATATTATGCCCTTTTCTCCGCCCTGATTGTGGGGGCGGATCAGCTCACCAAATACCTGGTGGTGGCCAATATTCCCCTTCAGGGGGAGGTTTCCTTCCTTCCCGGGATTCTGCAGCTGACCTACGTGCAAAACGACGGCGCCGCCTTCTCCTCCTTTCGGGGCCAGCAGTGGCTGTTTGCCCTGATTTTCCTGGTTTTTACCGGGCTGCTGATTTGGGAATACTTCAAAAAGCCCCTGGGCTTCGTGCCCTTTGAGCGCTGGTGCATCGCCGCCATCTACGGCGGCGGCCTGGCCAACCAGATTGACCGGCTGCGGCTGGGATATGTGGTGGATATGCTGGAAACCACCTTTATGGATTTCCCCGTGTTCAATGTAGCCGACTGCTTCATTACCTGCGGCTGTGTGCTGGTGATGATTCACCTTGCCTTCTTTCACAAGGATTTCTGGAAGGATGTGCCAAAATGTTCCTGATTGCGGACGTTCCCGGGGAGCGTCTGGACGCCTTTCTGGCCCGGAAGGGAGAGGGGCTGACCCGCAGCGCCGCCCAGAAGCTGCTGGAGCAGGGGCAGGTGCTGCGCAACGGCAAGCCCGGCAAGAAAAATGACAAGCTGGTCCCCGGGGACCAGGTGGAGTACACCATCCCGGAGGCGAAGCCCGTGGACATTGTCCCCAGGGAAATTCCTTTGGACATCGTCTACGAGGATGAGGACCTGCTGGTCATCAACAAGCCCAAGGGGCTGGTGGTCCATCCCGCCGCCGGCCACAGCGACGATACGCTGGTCAACGGCCTGCTCTACGCTCTGGGGGACGACTTGAGCGGCATCAACGGGGAACTGCGCCCGGGCATCGTCCACCGGATTGACAAGGATACCTCCGGCCTGCTGGCGGTGGCGAAGAACGACTTCGCCCACACCATGCTGGCCAGCCAGCTGAAGGACCACACCATGGCCCGGACCTACGAGGCCATCGTGGTGGGCACCTTCCGGGAGGACTCCGGCACCGTGGACGCCCCCATCGGCCGCCACCCCACCGACCGGAAGAAGATGTGCGTCACCCAGCGCAATTCCAAACCCGCCGTCACCCACTGGGAGGTGGTGCGGCGCTACCGGGGCTATACCCACATCCGGTGCCGCCTGGAAACGGGCCGGACCCACCAGATCCGGGTGCACATGGCCTACATCGGCCACCCCATTCTGGGGGATATGGTGTATGGCCGCAAGAAGCCGGAGCTGGGCCAGGACAGCCAGTGTCTCCACGCTGGTGCCCTGTGCTTTCAGCACCCCCGGGACGGGCACCCGGTGATGGTGTTCGCAGAGCTGCCCCCTTACTTCCGGGAAGTCCTGGACAAGCTGGAAAAAATGGGAACCTGAGAAAACAGAAAGGCTGAGACTATGGGACGTTTTTCCGATGTTTTGCTGACCGTAGACTATGACCGGACCCTGACGGCCCCGGACTCCACCATCCCGGAGCGGAATCTGGAGGCCATCCGGTACTTTATGGAGAACGACGGCGCTTTCACCGTCAATACCGGGCGCAGTGTGCCCATGACCCGGGCCTTTGCGGGAAAGGTTCCCACCAATGCCCCCCTGCTGCTGTACAACGGCTCCGCTGCCTATGACCCGGAGAAACGGGAATTTCTCTTTGCACACGAGATTCCCCTGAACCTGTGGGAGACGGTTCACACCTGCGAAACCCTGTTCCCCGACATGACCGTGGAGGTCCAGGGGGTGGACGCCCACTATCGCTTCGCCGAGAATCCTGCCTGGGACGCCTTCAGCGATCACAACCAGTGCGCCCGGGGCTTTGCCCTGCCGGGGATGGATCTGGGCCCGTTCCTGAAATTCTCCCTCTACGGGGAGATCCGGGACGTCACCGTGGCCCATCTGTTTGAGGGCAGCACCGAGGAAATCCGGCGCATGGATGCGGTGCAGGCCCGGCTGCAAACCCTGTTTGGGGCCTGCTGTGAGGTGTTCCGTGCCGCGCCCCGAATCATCGACGTCCACGCCAAGGGGGTCAGTAAGGCCCGTTCCGCCCGGCAGCTTCAGCAGAAGCTGGGCCGGAAGATTCTGGTGTGCGTGGGAGACGCTCAGAACGACCTGGCCATGCTCCAGGACGCGGACTTCGCCTTTGTCCCGGGAGATGCTGTTCTGCATGACCAGTTCCCCAATGTCTGTGCCTGCGGGGATGGGGCGGTGGCGGATGTCATCTACGAAAAAATTCCGGAAATTTTGAAGAATCACACTTGACACCGCAGCGGATATGTGATAGAATTTTCTGGCTGAATCAGCTGGTGAAGCGAATTTGCGGGTGTAGTTCAATGGTAGAACACCAGCCTTCCAAGCTGGATACGCGGGTCCGATTCCCGTCACCCGCTCCATTCGATATGCGCCAGTAGCTCAGCTGG
>CALXFW010000011.1 GCA_944387685.1 uncultured Oscillospiraceae bacterium | reverse complement strand
GCCCCCGGAAGGGGGCAGCCAGTAAACAATTTGCGGTTGGCGAACCGTTCATGCGTCTTAAGACGCGGCTGTATCAGGCCCTTATAGGGCCAGTGCAAGCCACCGGCTTCGCCGGTGGTCTTGACTTTCTACCATATTCACAGGGAAACCGCGTATCGGTTTTTCCCCTGTTTCTTTGCGTCATACAGCGCCGCATCCGCCCGCTTGAAGGCGCTCTCCAGAGGCTCGTCCTGATTCACAGGGGTGATGCCCATAGAGATGCTGGTCCAGGCGTCCACCTCTTTGCTGCAGCCGGCTACCTGCTGGAGCAGGCGCTGGGCCAGATGCTGGGCCTTCTCCTGGGTGGACAGGCCGCTGCACAGCAGGACGAACTCATCCCCGCCCATCCGGCAGACCAGATCATCGGAGCGCAGGGCGGAGGTAAGAACCCGGGAGAGCTTCTGCAGCACCACATTCCCAGTGAGATGCCCATAGGTATCATTGATCTGCTTGAAATTGTCCAGGTCAATGACAAACAGCCAGGCGGAGTGTTTGTCCAGCTCAGCGTAGTGTTCCTCAAACGTGCGGTAATTCATCAGCCCGGTGAGGCTGTCGTGCTGGGCCAGCTTGGACAAAGTCTCAATCTGCTCCTGGGACTGTTCAATCTGCTCGCGCAGGCTCTTGGGATAGTATTCTCCGTCCAGCTGATCCACATTGGGGGTGGACAGGTGGATGTGGAAAATCTTCCAATGACCGTCCACCCGCTTGTACAGCAGGGTGAACCGCCCGTTCATATTGATGCACACCCGGTGGTCATCGCTTTCCCACCAGACATGGATTGTGCCGTAGACCAGGCTGACCTCCGGGGAAATCACCTTTTCCTTGCACTCCAGATTGCGCAGCTGGAATTGGATGTCCTGCCGCTCGGCCATCTCCATGGCCATGGCGGTGGCAAAGTCCTGCACATTGGTGTAAAACTCATGCTGACCGGTGCCGATCACCACACACCCCGGGTCCAGCAAGTCCATCATCTGCAGATTGGCTTGAGCTGCGCCCAAAAAATACAGATTCCATATTTCTTTCGTAAGTTCGAGAAGATTCATGCCGATTCCCCTTTTGGCGTTTGGGATTTATGGTACAGGCCCTGCGCTGCTGGGAGCGGGACAGCCTGGAACAGGAATATGCCGCTTACGCGATTTGTATCTATCATAACAAATATGAGCGGAAAATTCAATGTAAATTTCTGTGGCAAATGTGACAGAAATTTCCCGGGTGGGGAAAAATCCCCCTTGGGACGGATTTTCTGTTGTTTTTTCAAATTCCAGGTGCTATAATGGCAGATAAGCTGGCGGGGTGTTGTCTGACGCTTCCGGCGGCTGGAAAGGATCATCGGATTGAAGCTTGATGTGTCGACTGATTGCGCTCCACCGGAAATCCCCATTGTTCCCGGCGCATCAAAGAAAGGAGCATCCCATGGACGCAGTGGTGCAGGGTGCATCATCGATTAATATGACAGCGGTTCTGATTGCCAATGGACTGGGCGCCGGGCTGATGCTGTTGCTGTTGCTGAGCAAGCGCAGCAACGGCAGGATGGTTTCCCTGGACAGCCGCCTCTTTGACGGAATGTGTCGGCTGTGTATGGCGCTGTGCTTGCTGGAGACCGTTTCGTTTTGGATAGACGGCCGGATGTTTGCCGGAGCCAGGGAGCTGAATATTCTGATCAACGCCCTGCTGTTTACCATGAATTCGGTCTTTGCTTACTCGTTCAGCGTATACGTGGATTACAAGCTGTTTGAAAATTTTGACCGGCTGCGAAGGTATTATACCTATGGCATGATTCCGGCGGCAGTTGTGTGCCTGATGTGCGTGCTCAACCTGTTTACAAAGGTTTTCTTCTGGGTTACGGAGGACAATGTCTACTACCGGGCGCCGCTGGTGTTGATTACCTATCTGGTCACCTACTGCTACCTGACCTACGGCGCGCTGCTGGTTTTTCGCCACCGGCACAAGTCCAGCAAGTATATGTTCCTGCCGGTGCTGCTGTTTCTGGCTCCGGTGTACCTGTGCAGTCTGATTCAGCTGCACTTCTATGGGATTGCGGTGATCTGGGTATCGGTGGCCTTCGGCCTGACCTCGCTGTACATCAATCTGCAGAATGAGCGGGCGCTGCTGGATACCCTGACCAACCTGTACAATCGCAGCTATCTGCTGCATTACATGGATTATCTGATCCGCAGGGCACACAAAGGCACCTGTGTGATAGGCCTTATGCTGGATGTCAATGACTTCAAATTCATCAATGACACTTACGGCCATCTGGAGGGGGACGCGGTGCTTCGGGCCGTGGGCAAGATTCTTCAGACGGTTACCGGCGGGCAGGGCGCAGTGGTGCGGTACGGCGGCGACGAGTTTGTGGTCCTCCTGGAAAATGCCCGGAGCGATTCCGGTGAACGGCTCCGGGAACGGATCGGGGAAGAGCTGGCCAAATACAATGCTTCCGGAAAAGCGCCCTGCCGCATTTCCCTGTCCATGGGAGTGGCGGAGTTTGACCTGGTGGACGTGGATCGGTTCTTCCACGATATGGACCAGAAAATGTACGAGGATAAGCGGGCATTCTACCAGAAGGAAGGCAATGACCGGCGCCGCAGACGGCGGGACCGGGATACCGAAAAGCCCGCGCAGACCGCGGAAACGGAGACAAAGATATGATAAAGAGATTTGGCCAGGTTTCTCAGGGCAAGAGCCGGGTACTGGTAAGTGTGCTGCTGCTGGTGGTGACAGCCTTTCTGCTTCTGACAGCCATCCTGCTGGTGCGTATTAAGCTGCTGCAGAATACCCAGAACCTGGGTGGTGCCCTGGCCCGGAGCTATGCCCTGGAAGAGGAGCTGTTCCTGGACAATATGAAGAAGAATGTTATGCTGGCCAGCCAGTACATCGATGAATTCCAGTCCGACGAAACCGATCTGGAAGAGGTGCAGCGCTGGCTCCAGGGGTACTTTTCCAAGCTGATTAACATTCTTGGGGAAGGTACGGTGGACCCCTATGCCGTGGTGGACGGACAGATCATCGCCGCTAACCCCTGGGATGGGGATGAGGACTATCGCTATCAGGATACGTTGTGGTATCAACAAGCCCTGGAGGCCGGCGGCGAGGCGGTGTGCAGCGACGCCTACACCGACATCATCAACGGCAAACGGGTGGTGACCATCTCCCAGGCGCTGGCCGAGGAGGGGGATGTGTTCGCGATGGACGTATTTATTCAGGAGGCCAAAAGCCGCAGCTCCGTGCTGGAGCTGCCCAAGGAATACTCCTATTATCTGTGTGATCAGGACGGACTGCTGGTGTACGCTCTGGTGGACCGGGACTTGGATGCCCAGACCCTGCAGACCCATGCAGATTATCTGATTGAACGTATTCACGACGGCAGCCTGTATGCCTTTGATTCCACCTTCAAAGACCTGAGCGGCGTATCCCGGGGGGCATACTATTATCAGATGTCCAATGGGTGGACGGTAATCATCACCATCCCCATTCAGTCCATGCTTATGGGCGACCCCAATATGGCCATCTACTTCATGGCGGTGGTTGCGGTTGTGCTGTTCCTGGTGATGGCATATATGGTGATCCGGGATGCCTACCAGATCCGAAAGATCAAGCGGGCTGACGACACCGCCCATATGCTGGGGGATTCCTTCTATGCCATTTTTCGGGTCAATTTCCAGGAGGGAACCTATGAGGCAATCAAGGTAAGCGACGACACCCGGGACACGTTCCCTGCCCATGGCGACTATTCCCTGGTGATGCAGACCATGTATCGGCTGGTGAAGTCCAACACCTACCATACTTTTGAGGTGTGCTTCTCCCTGGACAACATCCGGCAGAGGGCGAAGGAGGGGGTCCGGGACTATGGCGGGGATTATCAGCGGCTGTTCGGCGATACGTATCGGTGGGTGAATATCCGCACCCTGTACGATCCCAAGCGGGCGCCGGATGAAGTGATTCTGTGCTTCCGGGACGTGGATGCGGAGAAACGCCAGGAGCTGCAGCACACCATCCTGCTCCAGGAGGCCCTGGAGGCGGCCAAGAAAGGAACCAAGGCGAAGAACGAGTTCTTCAGCCGGATGTCCCACGATATGCGCACGCCCCTGAACGCCATTCTGGGCTGCTGCGATCTTGCCCAGAAGAGCCGCACCCCCCAGGATACGGGAAAGGTCTGGGACTATCTGGGGAAGATCCAGTTTGCCGGGAAGCAGCTGCTTTCCCTGATTAATGACATTCTGGAGCTGTCCCGGCTGGAGGCCGGAAAAAATGCCCTGGATGAGTCGGTGTTCGACCTGAAGGAGCTGCTCAGCTCCATTGCGGAGATTTTCCGGGAGAATGCCCAGAGCGAGGAAAAGCACTTTGAGGTCAGCATTGACTTCCAGGAGACCACCGTCATGGGCGACGGAAAGAAGATCGGCCAGATTCTGAATAACCTGCTGTCCAACGCAGTGAAGTACAGCCGTCCCGGAGACAGCATCCGGCTGGAGGCCAGGCAGTTCGCCTTCCAGCAGCACAGCAAGTACCAGATTGTGGTGGAGGATACGGGCATTGGCATGTCCCAGGAGTTCCTGGCCCAGCTGTTTGAGCCCTATGCCCGGGAAACCGCCTTCTCTGCCCAGCACACCGTGGGAACCGGCCTGGGAATGCCCATTGTCAAGAGCCTGGTGCAGCAGATGAGCGGCGAGATTACCGTGGAAAGCGAACTGGGCAAGGGCAGCCGGTTTACGGTGACCATCCCCCTGAAGACCATTTCCGCCCAGGAGATGCCCCAGTCTGAGCCTGCCCCGAAACAGACGGAGACCTTTGACTGGACCGGACGCACAGTGCTGCTGGCAGAGGATAACGAGCTCAACCGGGAGATTGTCACGGAGCTGCTGGAGCAGCTGGGGGCCACCGTCCTTCCGGCGGAAAACGGCGAAGAGGCGGTTCGGGTCTTCTGTGAATCCTCTCCCTACTGTGTGGATCTGATCCTTATGGATATGCAGATGCCGGTGATGGATGGCTGCCAGTCGGCGGAGGCCATCCGGAAGCTGGAGCGGCCGGATGCCGCGGCTGTGCCCATCATTGCCGTCACCGCCAATGCGTTCTCGGAGGACATTGCCAGAACCACCAAGGCGGGAATGAATGCCCATGTTGCCAAGCCGCTGGACATCCAGGTGCTGACCCAGACCGTCCAGAAGCTGATGGGATGCGCGTATCCCAATACAGAGGAATTCGGCAGAAGAGGAGGCGGAGATCATGGCGGAAGTCAATGAGCGGATGCTGATTGTGGACGATGAGGAGATTAACCGGGCCATTCTGGCCAATCTCTTCGACATGGATTACCAGATTGTGGAGGCGGAGAACGGCCGGGAGGGTCTGGACCGAATCCAGGACCTGGGGGACGGCCTGAGCGCCGTGCTGCTGGATGTGGTAATGCCGGAGATGAACGGGATCGAGGTGCTCCGCCGGATGCACCGGCAGGGTGTCACCCAGCGGGTTCCCTTTTTCCTGATTACCGCAGCCCAGGACAACGCCACCATTCAGGAGGCCTATTCGCTGGGGGTTATGGATGTGATTCCCAAGCCGGTGGTGCCCTATGTGGTTCAGCGCCGGGTGGACTCGGTGGTGGAGCTGTTCCGGGCCAGAAAACGGCTGGGCGCCGAGGTGGAGCGCCAGCGGGAGAAGCTTCTGGAGCAGACCAAGCAGCTGGCTTCCATGGGCATGGGCATGGTGGAGGCCCTGGCCACCGCCATCGAATTCCGCAGCGACGAGTCCGGGGAGCACGTTCGCCGGATTCACGACATTACCTGCTATCTGCTGCGCACCACGCCTCTGGGAGAGGGCCTGAGCCAGGACGAGATTGACTTGATCGGCGTGGCAGCCATCACCCATGACGTGGGCAAGATTTCCATTCCCGATGCCATCCTCCACAAGAAGGGGAAACTGACCCCGGAGGAATACGAGCTGATGAAAACCCACACCACCAAGGGCGCCGAACTGCTCTCCAAAATTCCCCAGATGCGGGAGCATACCGCCTACCGCTACGCTTACGACATTGCGCTGCACCACCATGAGCGCTGGGACGGCAGAGGATATCCCCATGGCCTGGTGGGGGATCAGACGCCCATCTGGACCCAGATTGTGGCTCTGGCGGATGTGTATGACGCCCTGGTGAGCAAACGGTGCTATAAGGACGCATTCTCCACCACGGTGGCTATGGAGATGATTCTGGGCGGACAGTGCGGGGCCTTCAATCCCCGGCTGCTGCAATATTTTCAGGAAGCGGAGCCGGCACTGAGCCAGCTCTACAAACCCGAGAAAGGATGATGGGGTTTATGGATGCAAGCAAAAAAGCAAGGCTGGAGGAAGCCGGAATCAACGTGGAGGAAGCGCTGAACCGGTTTATGAACAACGAAGCGATGATGATGAAGTTCCTGCTCCGGTTCCCTCAGGATAAGAATCTGCCGGCTCTGCGGGCGGCCCTGGAGGCGGGAGACACCGAAGCGGGCTACACTGCGGCCCACACCCTGAAGGGCGTCACGGGGAATCTCTCCATGACCCGGCTGTATGCCGCTGCCACTGCGGTCTCCGACAGCCTCCGGCGCCAGGACCTGGCTGCCGCGAAGGCGGCCATGCCGGAGCTGGAGCAGATGTATGCGCGAATTATGAAAGCCCTGAGCGAGGAAACGTAAGGAAAAAGACAGCATAACCGGCGCGGAGAGGAACAGACCGTTCCCTTCCGCGCCGGTTGTGGTTTTGCATGGAGATAGTACCGATGAGACAATTACAGGTTCTTGTGCTTTTCCCGCTTGATATGGCCCCACTTCATCCGGTCTGACCGCCTCTCAATAAAGGAGGAAAGGCGGACGAGCTCCAGAATGGGACGAAAACAGATGCTTTCCACCACACAGACGATGCACGCTTTGAAAAGATCTCCTCCGCTCACGCGAAGGTTCTGGGTGTAAATCCGCTGGTAGAAGGCGGTGATCGTCAGAACGGCGCCGTATGCAGCGTACATCAGATAGAAGGATATCATAAAGGGGAAATTCAGAATTCCAACATACACGGCGAGGAATATGCTGATCCAGCCGCAAACCTGAATAATGGGGGAAAACAGCTCGTAAAGGAGAAAATACAGGTAAGAAATTGTTCCGATGGCACCATAGTGCATATTTAGGAACATATGCCTGTGCTTTTTCAGCGTTTGGAACATACCCAGATGCCAGCGCCTGCGCTGGGTTTTCAAATCCCTCAGGGAGGAGGGCGCCTGGCTCCAGCAGACTGCGTTGGGCTCGTATCTCATCTTGTAGGGAATATTGTTTGCGCGGCAAAAGGAGTGGAGCTTTACCGCCAGTTCCATATCTTCTCCGATGGTGTCTCTGGAGTACCCTCCCGCTGCAATCACCACATCCTTGCGGAACAGGCCCAAAGCGCCGGAAATAATCAGATTCCCATTAAAGGAATCCATCAGAATTCTGGAGGCGAGAAAAGCGCGGTCATATTCCACAACCTGCATGCTTGTGAGAAGGTCCCACGGCAAGTGATAGCTGGCGGCATCCCCGTCCTCCAATCGGATGCACTGTGCCACACGAATCAATCCGCCTACAGCGACAACCGATTCGTCCGCCATTGCCGGCTGGACAATTCGCTCCAGAGAATCCCGCTGCAGCAGGGAATCGGCATCAATGCACAGAAAATAGGGATAACTGGCTGCATTGATGCCCATATTCAGGGCATCGCCCTTTCCACCCTGCTCCTTCCGGATCAACGTTATTTTGACCTTCTCACCGAGGGATTCGTAAATGTTGACGGCATTTTTACAAGGCACAACCCGTCGTATCGGGCGGTCCACCGGAATCATCTGAAAGCGATCTATGATTACCTGTGAGGTATTGTCGGTTGAGCCATCGTCCACAATAATGACTTCATAGAGCTTATAATTCAAATCCAGCAGGGATTGAATGCAGTCGACAATGGTGACCGCCTCGTTATGGGCAGGAACCAGGATGGATACCGGGAAATAGTAGGGGTGTTTAATTTCGTTATGGATGCTTCTCAGCCGCGCCTGATGGTACAGGTTCCATGCGCCGACGGTCACGGCAAGGAAGAGGTATGTGGCGTATAACGCCAGGTACAGAAAAAAGAAAACACTTACAATGTTCAGAAAAACAAACAGAAACTCACGCAACGCCAGCCCCTCCTTTCACGTGCTTCAGCGCGGCCATGTATTGAATCATCTCTTTTGCATAGCGGTCATCAATCTGGAGAATCTCCTCCTCGGTAATGCCCAGTGCGACGAGAGAACCGGCAGCATTGCGCCGGGTGTACCAGTTCCTGCTGCACAGCCCTTTCAAAAGCACTGCATTTGTCTGTTCGCCAGGGTAGGCCTCCAGCGCAGAGGCAGCGGCAATCGCCAGCTCGGATTCCTCCAGAACCAATTGATACAGATATTCCCGAACGGGTTCGTAGGGATATTTCCGAAAGTAGCGCAAGATGGCAAACGCTGCTTCCTGGCCGACGGCGCCCTCCAGAAGGGCTTTTGAAAAAAGTTCGGAAAAAGAGTCTGAAAACTGCGTTGCCATCTGAATAACGGCAGTCTGATACTGCTCTCCCCACTTTTCACAGTCTTTCCAAAGCTTGTTCGCCAAAGAAATCCGGTCTCCGGAAAAGGTAACCAGACCGTCGGACAAAAGCCGCGCCGGATGCGAGACCCGATGCTGATACATCCAGTCGAAGGCGCGTTCCACCCCGGATTCGCTTCCGATCGCGTAGAGCGCCTGCAAAACATTTTCCCGGCAATATATGCTGGAATTGGGGAAATAGCCCAGCAGAATCGAAGAGAGCATTTCCTGTTCGCCTTGCAAAGCAGAACCATATGCAGAAAGCACATAGGCAAAATATGCCCTTTCGGTTACATCTTTTTTGCTGTAAAGCACCGCAAGCTGCCGCCATTCCCGTGCCGCTTCCCGAAGATACTGCTGAACGGATTCCTCTGCCAGCATTGGCTCCAGGGCAGAGTGATAGGCTATCAAAACCTCGGTATGGACGAGCTTGGTTACCAGAAGCCGTTTGTGGCTCTCGGCGATTGCGGAGCCTTCCTCCAGCAGCTGGAGCTGGCGGTCGATTTGCTCTTTCCAGAATGCGGTTGTTTTCTGTCGCCTTTTGGCAATGAGCTTCAGCCAAAGAATATAGTAAATATTAAATATCAACAGGCAGATGCAGATGAACAGGTACAGGAACATCATCAGACGAATATAGACCTGCATGAACCTATCCCTCCTTCCAGGCAGCCTGAACGACATAATACGACTGCTTCAATCGTTCGTGCCATTGCGGATTCTCTCCCCATTTGTCCAGCTTCACCGGATACATGGCAATTTCCTCTTCATCTTCGGAAAGGCCGATCCAGAATCGGGTGATAGACTGAGATTCCACGCCGTAAGTCTGGTAGTAATCCTTGTGAATGGCGCCCTCAGAGGGATCGGAGAAGTTCAGCAGCTGCCAGGGAATCCGAACCTCAATCCAGTTTTCGCCGTAACAAAAATCGGATAGGGAATCAAAGTTCTGACTTTGCGGATTTCCGTTCCCATAATGGAGAAGACCGGTATCCCAGGCTTCCAACTCATAGATCTTTTCCATACCATAGACGTTACGGAACTGCTCTTCCGTCTTCAAGGTGCTGTTTTTGACAGCCATATATGCCACAAGGAACTCCGAACTGTCTGCGTCGGGAGCGGAGACAAAGGCGTCTTTTCCGGTGATTTGCTGAAGGAAATTCATTCTCACGGGATTATAGTACTCACTGACCAGAAGCCGGCTGGCATCCCTGCCATCCATGCACAGCACAAACTCCGACGGACGCTGGAAGGTGCAGGAAAGACCGTCACACTGGGTACTTCCACAGTCCTGGGTTGTATCGATGGGAAGAATCCAGCTTTTTTCCGGGGCATTTTCTGCCTGAATCAGCAGATACACAGCTTCCTCGTCCATCTTTACGGAAAGCGCACACCCTTCCTGGCGAAGGACCACATCTGCTTCCGACCATTCTGAGATATCGCCGTCGATGGTGCAGGTCCGCGTTTCCTTCCCGGGGTCGAAGGCCATCAAGCCATTGTTCTGGCCATCGCTTTGCAGGTCATGCCAATAGCTGTTTCTGGCCAGCTCTGTGGAATACGCGGTATTCCAGTTCCGCTTCTCCCATACATCCTGCCATGTGGAGATATAGCCGCCTGCCCAATTGTTTTCTATGGCCAGGGAGTAAATATCCACCAGGGATTCCCCCTGCTCCGTTTCCGTCAAAGGCGGCTGGTCATCCATAAGAGTGCCTCTGGCAGAGGAGATTCCGTAGCAGGCAATCATGGGAATGGTGTGATATCTGTCCAGCAATTCCAGATATCCGCCGTATTTCACATCCGTGGTCAATCCGCTGGTAAGATATGCCTTGGATACCTTCTGGGTTTCCTCCAGGTAGGCAGTAAAATTATCACAGAAATCAAACAGCTGGTAGGCGGCAAAGTATCCGGATTTCAGGTTTTCGGTAGGAACCACATTTTCTGCGTCGACATAGCAGTATTTGCTGAGCTGGCGGGCATAGATGTCCTGATAAACCAGAAAATCCATATCCGGAGCGCTAATGAATCCGATTAACCGCTGGGAGGCGTATTTCCAGGACTCGTAGCCAATGATTTGATCCATTACCTGCGCGAGCATTGCCTCAAAGGGCGTAGCCCCCTGGGCGGTTTGGAAATAGATGCCATTGTATTGGGAAGAATATACGGAACTGTGGTCGGTATAGGCAACCGTGTCGGCAGACCACTCGTTTCCTACCAGATATCCCAGCACCCAGGGAGAGATGTCTTTGCGATAAAAGTTGGTGCCGCCGAAACTGCTGGAGAAAATATTCTTGCGGCCGTGGACAATGTCCACAGCAGACTTCCCGTCATTTAGCAGTTTCCCCATGAAATCCGACTGATATGCGTCGGTTCCGGAGTAATTGGCCTCGTCAGAAACCACAATTCCCTGCATCAGGTAAAGGGGCGCGTCATGGGTGGTGTTGTAAGTATAGAAGGCATTATAAAAGTCTGCGTCCATGATGGTGTAGACCCGGATGGTATTGCCTCCCATCTCTGCAATCTGCTCCATCCAGCGCAGGTAATCCGACTCCTTTGCGGCAAACATGGAGGCTGGCTGACCTGGAATGCTGGAAGATATGTCCACTCCCTTGAGCGCAATGGAGGTCCATGTGCCGTCGTCAGACTTTACAAGGATGTCTTTTCCCTGGGTGGAGAAGCTGGCTTCCACCGCTGCCTCATCGGAAAAACGGAGGAAAAAACCGAGATAGTAGACACAATACCATATGCCCACTCCAACGAATAAAAGGAGTATCGCAACAATCAAAAACTTTTTCAATGTTACTTCCTCCTTTCAGCGCAGTATCTGCGGTGCATTTCTGGATTCCTGGCAGTACTGATAAAGCGAATCGATATGGTGGTCCAGCCAGTCGCCCCGGTAGCGGATGTAGGTCAGCATCCAGTCCACAGCCTCTTCAAAGCTGGAGGGATTCAGGTCGTAAATGGTGGTGGTTGTGTCACCGTCAATGGGCCGGCGGCGCTCCAGGGAGGAGAGCTGATCGGGATCAAAGGAGTAGCCCCAGACAGTGTAATTCCGTTCCACGGCGCTCCCCAGCCAATCGATGGTCTCCAGAATATAGTTTTCCAGGTATTCGTCGGACAGCACACCTTCACGAAGGCTCTTGTACCGGCTGACCACCTGGTCGACAAAAGGCTCGCTTTTCATCAGCTGGGCATACCAGCCCCGCTGGGACAGAAGAAAGCCACTGCTCTCATAGGGATAGAAGTAGTTGTTCCAGGCGTTGTTGTAATCCCACACCGGACCGATCTCCAGCTTGCCCCGCACATCCTTGGTGAAGTAGGTGGAGGCGCTGAAGGTATCGTTGATTGCCACAAATTCATTGAAAATGTAGTAATTCACAAAGGAGTCCACCTGAAGCAAGTTCCGGTAATCGGTATTTCCTTCAGAAACATTGTAGGAAAACAAAATCCGCTCAATTTCGCTGAAGTCACTGTTAATATACGATTTCAGCTCTGGGGTCAGCGCAAGACTGGAGGGGTATCGGATTTCCAGATCGCTGTCTTCCTCAATCCGCTTGGTGTATTGGGTGAAATTATCTACGGTTCGCTCCGGGTCTGCGTGGGGTTCAATGCTGACGATGTAACTGGTAAAGGGGTTCCCCTCCTGGTATTCCGTCAGGTCTACCCGGCCCTCCTGCACGTCGATGGTTTCCATCAGAAGATAAACACCCTGATATTCTCCGTCCAGAACCAGCTCACAGAAGCGGACATTGGGGGCGTAGCCCATAATCTCCGCCGCCAGATTCATGCAGACATAGTTCCGGATCAGGGTTTTGTCCAGGAAAGGACCGTGAAGAGCCCACTCATCTCCGCTGGTCATTCCCAGCATCGGCTGGGGATCATTCAGCTCGGTATTCTCTGAATCCACCAGTTTGATTCTGTAACTGCTCTTGCTGAAGTCTCTGGAGGAGTTGCCCCGGACCCGAAAAAGTGCAGACGCCTGGATGGTGGCGGGGTCATCTGCGTGATGCCAGGAATTTCCCTTTTCCACGGTCTCCACGCTGACCAGAATTTCCGTTTCACCTGCGTCACCAGTCTCGTAGCCAATGGTAAGGTATTCGGAATCATGGATAGACTTTCCGGGGATTTTCTGCCCACCGGTTTCAATTCGGATAATGGGCAAATGGGTGCACAGATCCGCATCACCGGAGCATCTTGTACAGGGCCCCAGATCGGCCTCAGAGGGCTGCTCCAGGTGCTGGTGGTAACGGAAGCCTCCGTTCAGCCGATCCACCATGGTGAAGCCCCATGCACTGACAAGCAGCGCAATGGCTGTCCCGACAGCAATCAGCTTGTATTTCATGGCGTTCACCCCGTAATTTCATCGCTTTGGGCCACAATATTCACGTATTCCGTCCCTTCGATTCCGTACAGAATGTCCGTAATTTCCTGATCATTTTTGTAGTTCAGCTGATAGACGCTCCTGCTCATTTCATAAATCAGCTCCACGGCGTCTGCGGTGGAATTTTTCACCTTCAGCAGGGCTTTCCCGTTGAACTGCTTGAAGACGGCTCCTTCAATATCGGTGGCGTGGTTCCGGTCGCCGCGCACAATCAAAAGCATCCGATTTTCGTTGCGTACACGGCCCAGAAGCAGCAGAACCAGGAACACAACACAGCTGCCCACACAGGCAACCAGGTAATCGCCGACGCCGCAGCAGATACCCACGATGATGGCCCAGAAGATGTAGGTCGTATCCCGGGAATCCTTGATGGCGGTCCGAAACCGGACTATGGACAAGGCGCCCACCATGCCGAGGGAAAGGGCAATGTTGTTGCCGATGACCGTCATGACGGTGGCGGTCAAAATGGTGAGGGTCACCAGGGAAACATTGAATTTCTTGCTGTAAGCGGTTCCAACGTGGCTGATCCAATAGGAGATGTAGATGGCAATGCTGATAACGGCGGCAGAGACGATGTGCAGAAGGATGTCCTGCGTGGACAGGGTTCCGCTTTCCAACAGGATCGTTTGTAAATATTCTCTCATGATGTACACTCCTCTTTGTGAAAATAAATGTGAATGTTAGGAAGACCAGGGGCAGGGTTCAGAAACTATAGTGCTGGCTTACAGCCCTGGACAGACAGTATTTGCTTACAGACAGTTCGCTGCGGTTGCACGCCTTGAGGAGATCCTTTATGTACGACGGCAGGAATCCGTCATACTTTACCTCCAGAACCACCGCATTCTGCTCCATAATGGGATTCTGCAGCAGATGGGAAGAGAAAATGTCGAAGCCCCCCTCTGTGCCGATCAGATGGTGGTCAAACGTGATGCGGATTCGGTTTTCTTTGGCGATAAATGCTTTTCTTCGATACTCCACTACGGATTTGGGCAGATAAACATGGCTGTTCATTACCGCATAACACTCCGCGGCAAAGGAATCCCGATATTTCAGAAGAACGCCATAGTTTCGGTGAATAAGCGCCTGGGCATCCTCCCGGGAAAGACGCAGGGAACGCTTGCGCTGCAGGGAACCTTCCTTCTGCTTCATTTCCAGAACGGCGAAATCGGAATCCGCACCGTAACACCGCAGCCGAATCTTTCGTCTCAAAAAGACACCGTCCTCCTTTTCCTGAAAGTCCCGGTTGTCCAGAGAATCAAAATACAGGGAGCGAACCAGATACCCATCCCCTTCATTGTGGGGATCCTCCTGAATCACATTTGAAAGCGTGTGGGAAAGGGAATACATTTGCCGCAGGGGAATCAAATATTTGTGCTCACTGCGGAAGACATCATTCACGATCATACACCTCCTTTGCAGCTCGATACTCATGCACCGCATATCGCAGACCGGGCACACGGATGTCGGCGGACAGCTTTTTCCAGCTGGCTTTGAGTCCGGGGACACCGTCAGAATAATATGTGTTGTTTTCTGTCAGGCCGTGCTGTCCTGCCGACTGCAGCTCATAGATAACGATCACATCTCTGCCGCTGTCTGCGGCAAGGGCACACTCTGTCTGAATCTGACCGGATTCATTGGATTTGTTGTAATTCATTATGGCAATCCCCGTACAGCCTCGCTGGAGCAGGTCACGCAGATACTCTGTCAGCCCCAGTTTGTCATAGTAGTAGGGAATACACGCCACAAATTGGAGATTATTTGCCAAGGCGGCCTGACAGCCTGCTTCCATAGCGTCCACGAAAGCGTGCATTATTTCCGGACGATCCTCCTCCTGCTCCCACTGAGGAAGCAAATACGGCTCCACATCCATCATGATTCCCACAATTTGAGCGGACTCCTCCAGCTTCTGGTTGTAGGCAGCGGCCCGTTGTACCGTCTGGACGACCCGCTGCGCTTTCTCGCCCGTGGCCCACGCAGGATCACCGGCAAGAAGATAGACCTGGATATCTGATGCCTCTGCACTTTGGAGAAATGACAGCACAGTTTCTTCCTCTGCCTGCTGGGGGATATACTGGTAAAGTTCTCCGAATCCGTGCGCTTGCAGCCAATCCAGCATAGGCTCCGCCTGCTCCGGCGAGATTGCATCAGAGTCCCAGCTGAAAATTCCGGGGCGGGGAGAACGGACACAGAAATACCATGCCGCAGAAAGAAGCAGCACAAGCAGGAATGCAAAGCACAGTGCCCCTATGACCATGGACTTATTGACCTTCAATAATTATTCACACCTCTCCAGGACCGTCTGCATTCGACGCCCCCTATCCCAAAAACAGCAATCTGTCTCCCTATCGAAAATTCGTTCACAGAATCCTCCGGTTCCGTGCCTCCGTAATGGCGGCGGCTTTGTTGCTGACGCCCAGCTTCCGGTAGGTTTCCTGATTATAATATTTCACTCCGGCTTTGGACAGACCCAGAATATCGGCAATTTCTCCCACGCTCAGTCCCTGGGCCTGCAGGCGAAGAACCTTCAGAGCCTTATCGCTGAGCTCAATGTGACCGCTCTCCCGCTCGTTGAGGTAAGCGGGATACAGTTCGGCAAGGTGCGCACACTCAGATAATACCTTCTTCTGAAAGGCCTTGTCCTTCCATACAAAGGTGTTTCCCTTCAGAAGCTCCCACAATGCGGCGCCTTCTCTTGCCAGAATCCTCACGAAAAAATAGGATTCCGCTTTGGTGATGCCCGCTTGCAGGGTCTCTTTCCAGCCGTCGATTCCCAAGCGGAACTGGGTGATGGCCAGGAGAATCTGGGCCTCCATCTGGAGGTATATCCGCTCCCGCTTCTGGGCGTAGAGCACCAGCCGCTGCAGAAGCCGCAGCGCCTTCTCTTTTCTGCCCATGGCGAGGTATACCCGGACCTTGGTGATGTACCGGAACCGCTCCAGAGTACAGAATTCCCGGTCCTCATCAGGCGCCTGCGCCAGCCAGTCGGAGATGTCCCCTGTCAGGCCGGAATAGAGCAGAAAACGGGTTTTCAGAGTGTCGATGCTGGCAAGCAGCTGGGGAGCGTCCGCAGCCGCACCCCGCCGAAAACTGTCCAGGCATTCCAGGGCATCCTCCATGCGGTTATTCAGAATGGACAATTGGGTGAGAATGCCCACAGCCACAAACACAAGCTCCTGCTTTCCTCCGCTTTCGGCCTGCAGGCGTCCTTTGCTTGCCAAGGAGGAAACCTCATAGCTGTCATGGGCCTTTTCAAAGTAGCTCTCGGCAAGCGCCAGGTTGACCATACCCTTGCCAAAGCTGCCCAGAGCCAGTTCCAGCGCCCATCCCATTGTGGCGAGCAATTCTTTGTCCCGACGGCTCCACTCACAGAAGTCCTTTCCTCCGTTGAGAATGGAGGGCTGATTGTTGGTTAAGGACACTTCCGGGAAGGGGACTTCCCGTCGGGATACCAGCAGGCCGGCGTTTTTGATGCTGGTGGCCATCTGGGCGATTCCTTTGTGCGGCAGAACGATATCCAGACTGAGCAGACGCGCCTGCGCCGACTTGCGGATGCTTCCTGTTTGGGAGGCTGCATAACTGCGCAGAGATTCGTACCAGCGATCGCTTTCCTCATCATTGAGGAGAATGGACTGGAGAATGCACATGCCTGCCATCAGCTCCGGACTGCTGCGAATCGTATCCTCCGACAGCGCCAGATAATATCGGCGCAGCTCCCAGTAATGGGCGGCGCCGACATATGTGCGGGCATTGTGAATCAAAAGCCGTGAAATGCCATCCTCATTGTGGCAGGTTTCGTACATGGACAGCGCTTCCGGGATGCGATTGAGAAGCTCATAGTAATTTCCTGCACTTAGGTACAGATCATTTATGTGCCGCTGGGAGCAGCGCCGCATCAGCCTCCTGCGGAAGGAGAGCCGGACAGCCTGGCGAAGCGTATAAACGGGCTGACCCTCCTGGGGGACTTCGCTGAGATAATTCCCGCTTTCGAATGCCATGGCAAGGAAGCGGCCTACATGAACTTTCTTTGTAATCAGCTGTGCCATCCGTACGTCAAAGCTTTCCACGATGGAAATGTCCATAAGGAATTCCTGGAGTTCCACGTTCCAGTTGTCGTAGACGTTTACACCCAGGTAGTCCCACAGGTCTTCCCGGGCCTGCTGAATGGCCTGCATTTGGGCATCCTGCTGCTGCTGCTGATCTTTTCCGCTCAGGTCCAGACCGGTCAGCCGAAGGCAGGCAATCCGCAGGGCGAGAGGGTTCCCAAGGGAGATTTCCTCCAGCCTGTTCTGGGCCTCCGGGGTCAGAGAGAGGCTCCATTGGGAGAAATAGTCCGACATTTCATCATGAGACAGCCCCAGGTCTCTCTCTGAAATCTGGACAAATACATGGCGGATGTACAGGGCCTTCAGCCACGCCGGAATGGGGCAGCGGGCAATGAGAACCAGCCAGATATCGGAACGGAGAATCAGGGACTGCAGAAGATCCAGCAGAACTTTCCGATCATCGGGTGAGACAAGCTGCTGCAGGTCATCCACTACCACGATGGAAGTCTGCGGTGAAGAGAGAGAAGGCAGAATGGTGTCAACCTGACATTTTGACATGGAATAATAGCTGTATTTTCGGTGAGACAGGAAGTCTGCCACAAAGGAGGTCTTTCCAAATCCGGAATCGCCGTAAATATAGACGGTTTGACGCATGGCTTGTGCCGCCCGCATCAGCTCCGAGGCACGGCGGGGCCGGACATAGTGCGTATCCACATCAGGGACAGTACGACGAAAAGTTTCATCTGGCATATGAAAATTCCCCTCCTTTCATATTTGTGAGAACATACGGCAAGGTGGAGCCCGCCCTGCCGATTACCGATTGACGATATTATACATGAGGGAAGAGCATAAAGTAAACTAGCCAAAGGGATAGACTCTCTCGCTATCCTGCCTCGTGATAGAATTTGTTCTGGACACAGAAGAACCAATTTGGCTTGTGCAAATTCACAAACCGGGTACGTCGGAGCCCCTACGCAGAACAGCACTGTGGCGCGGCGCGCATCACAAAGAGAAGTATAGCGAACTTATTTTGTCGAAATCAATATGGAACTGCGGGAAGAGAAGTGAAATTCCATACATTCCGTCATTTGCATTTTCAAAAAGGAAGACAGTATAGAATTAGGTGAACGAAAGCATAGGAATATGAAAAAGATGAAAAAGATAATTGACAATGCAAATAGTCTGTGGTAGATTGAACGCAGATATTTTTTGAGGGAGGCAAAGTTGTATGGAACACATCAAGACCATGGAGACCCGCAACCTGTGTGACAGCGCCAAGAACGGCGGCTGCGGCGAGTGCCAGACGT
>CALXFW010000010.1 GCA_944387685.1 uncultured Oscillospiraceae bacterium | reverse complement strand
CGGGCAGACCGGATGACCGAAATTTCCATCAGATCAGCACCCCGTTCAGGTGGTCGATTTCGTGCTGGATGATCTGGGCGGTGAAACCGGTGAAGGTTTTGATCCGGGTCTGAAAGTCCGGGGTCTGCCAGCGGACCTTGATTTTCTCATACCGGCGGCAGGACCGGGGACCGCCCAGCAGGGAAAGGCAGCTCTCCTGGGTTTCGTAGGGCCCCTGGGAGGAGAGGATCTCCGGGTTCAGCATCGCCTGCTCCGTTCCCTCCTGGTCAAAGACGATAATCCGCTTCGTCACGCCGATCATATTGGCGGCCATGCCCACACAGGTTTCCCGGTGGGCCCGGAAGGTGTCCAGAAGGTCTGCCAGGGCGGGCAGATCCTCCGGTCCGGCGGTCTGGGACCGCCGGGCGAGCAGGATGGGGTCGTGTACCAATGGCTGTATCATAGATCTTCAGAATCCTTCCCGTGTGTTTTTTCCAGTATACCATGTTCCGGCCCGGGACGCAACCGCGGGATATGGGCAATGGCTTGACTTCCCGGAAAACCCCTGTATAATGGATAAAAAGCCTGGGAAAGAGGGGAAAATCATGGAGAAAATCAAAAAGTTTTTGGGACGAAAAGATGTTGTGCCGTCCATGCAGCGCTATGGAATCGATGCCCTGGGGGCCATGGCCCAGGGGCTGTTCTGCACGCTGCTGGTGGGCACCATCCTCAATACCATCGGACAGCAATTCGCAATCGGGTTCCTCAACCGGATCATTGTCACCATCGGCACCGGGGAAGGAGCGGTGGGCTACACCATCGGCGGTCTGGCTTCGGCTATGGTGGGGCCGGGAATCGCAGTGGCCATCGGCTTTGCCCTGCACTGCCCGTCCATGGTGCTGTTCTCCCTGATCCCCGTGGGCTTCGCCGCCAACGCCATGGGCGGGGCGGGAGGACCGCTGGCGGTGTACTTTGTGGCCATCGGGGCAGCGGAATGCGGCAAGCTGGTGTCCAAGGAAACCAAGGTGGACATTCTGGTAACTCCCATTGTGACGGTGCTGGTGGGGGTGGGCCTTGCCAGCATGATTGCGGCGCCCATCGGCGCGGCAGCCTCGGCGGTGGGCGACTTTGTCAAGTGGGCCACGGTGCTCCAGCCCTTCTGGATGGGCATTGTGGTGTCGGTGGTGATCGGCATTGCCCTGACGCTGCCCATTTCCTCTGCCGCCATCTGCGCTGCCCTGGGACTGACGGGTCTGGCCGGCGGGGCGGCTGTGGCAGGATGCTGCGCCCAGATGGTGGGCTTTGCGGTGATGAGTTTCCGGGAAAACCGGTGGGGCGGTCTGGTGGCCCAGGGAGTGGGCACCAGTATGCTGCAGATGCCCAATATTGTGAAAAATCCCAGAATCTGGATTCCGCCCACCCTGGCTTCCGCCATCACCGGCCCCCTGGCCACCTGCCTGTTCCGGCTGGAGATGAACGGTGCCGCGGTATCTTCGGGCATGGGCACCTGCGGCTTCGTCGGACAGATCGGCGTATACACCGGCTGGGTCAGCGACATGGCCGCCGGGGTCAAAGACGGCATCACGGCCATGGACTGGGCAGGACTGGTGCTGATCTGCTTTGTGCTGCCCGCTGTGCTCAGCTGGATTTTCTGCCAGGTGCTGCGCAAATGGGGCTGGATTGGAGAACAAGACCTGAAACTGGAACTGTAAAACGCATAACCTGCACCTCCCGGGCATAGTTTTCCGGGAGGTGATTTCTTTGGCAATTGTGCCCACGGATGTGCCCATGACCTATGGGCGCTGTGAAGAAGCGATGGAAGAACTGACCCGGACCTTCCAGGGGGTGGAAAAAGAAACCCTGACCCGGACCGCCTTCGGACGGAAGGTATCGGCGCTGAAACTGGGAAAGGGAAAACGGAAGCTGCTGTGCACCGCCGCCCACCACGCCAACGAGTGGATCACGGCCCCTGTGCTGCTGAAATTTGCCGAGGAGCTGGCCCGGGCCGCTGCGGAAGGAGGGAACATCCGGGGCGTTCCAGCGGAAACCATCCTGGAAACTGCCCGGATTCATCTGGTGCCCATGGTGGACCCGGATGGGGTGGATCTGGTTACCGGGGCCATTGAGCCGGATTCGGAGGAATACAACCTGGCCCGGGAGATTGCCGACGGATTTCCGGAGGTGCCCTTTCCCCAGGGGTGGAAAGCCAACCTGATGGGGGTGGATCTGAATTTGCAGTATCCCGCCGGTTGGCTGAAGGCCCGGGAAATCAAATTTCGTCAGGAATACACGAAGCCTGCTCCCCGGGACTATGTGGGAAGGGCCCCGCTGAGCCAGCGGGAGACCGTGGCGCTGGCCCGGTACACCGAAGCGGTGGACCCGGATCTGGTGCTGGCGTTTCATACCCAGGGACGGGAAATTTACTGGCAGTTCGGGGATATTCCGGTGCCGGGAGCCAGAGAACTGGGAGAGGAATTCGCCCGGGTCAGTGGCTATACCCTGGCGGATACCCCTTACGCTTCCGGTTTTGCAGGGTACAAGGACTGGTTCATCCAGGACTTTGGCCGCCCGGGATTTACCATTGAATGCGGGGAGGGAGAAAATCCCCTGCCAGTGTCCCAGTTTGGGGAGATTTACCGGGACAATCTGGGAATTTTGGTTGCGGCGGCCCTAGGCGTGGAATAGAAAACGGCGGCTGCAAAAAGCAGCCGCCGAAACGCTATGTATGGATCAGCAGAAGGCGTCCACCGCCAGCTTGAAAGCGCCGTAGGCTCCCGCGTCATTGCCCAGAGAGGCCAGGGCAAACCGGGCGCCGGAGGCGGCATGAAACACATACTTCTGGAAGTAGGGGACCACGCCTTCCAGCAGCATCTCTCCTGCCTTGCTGACGCCGCCGCCGATGACCACCACCTCCGGATTCACCACGCTGCAGACGTTGCCCAGCAGCATGCCCAAATAGTCGTACACCTGCTCCAGAATGGCGGTGGCGGCAGGGTCACCGGCCTTGGCCGCGTCAAAAATGTCCTTGCAGGTCAGATTCTCCGTGTCCTTCAGTTCGGTGGGCAGGGGGGAGTCCTTCAGGTAGTTCCGGGCCAGCCGGACAATGCCGGTGGCGGAGCAATACTGCTCGGCGCAGCCGAACTTGCCGCAGTTGCAGACTGCCGTCTCCTGGGGATTGAGCACCAGGTGCCCGATCTCCGCTCCGGAGCCGTGAGCGCCGTGGAGCAGATTCCCCTCCACCACAATGCCGCCGCCTACCCCGGTGCCCAGGGTGACGAAGACCATGTTGCTGCAGCCTTTGCCGCCGCCTTTCCAGTATTCTCCCAGAGCGGCTACGTTGGCGTCGTTGCCCGCCTTCACCGGGAAACCGGTGAGCCCGGACAGAGTCTCGGAGATGTTGAACACCCCCCAGCCCAGATTGACGCACTTGTTGACCACGCCCTTGGCGTCCACCGGACCGGGAACGCCGATGCCCAGGCCCAGAATATCCGAGTCGGGAATGCCGTGCTCACGCAGGTAGCCTTGGATGGAGGCGGCAATGTCCGGCAGGATCTGTCTGCCGCCGTCGGAAGTGTTGGTGGGAATTTCCCACTTGTCCAGCATGGTGCCGGTCTGGTCAAAATAGGCGATTTTCACAGTGGTTCCGCCCAGGTCAATGCCAAACCCATATTTCATCGTGAAACCCTCCTGAAATTGATGTGAAACGGGGAAAGCGGGGGGCTGCCCCGGCAGTTCCCGGGCTGCCCTGCAGGCTTGCAGTCTCTGTCCGGCAGAGGAACAGACGGCGTCTGAGGGCGGCGATCTGTCTATATTATACATATTCTGCAGGAAATTGCCAGTGGAAAATGCAAAAAGCCGACACAATTCCTTCCAAGTCCCCCTGCATCGCCGTAAAAAGAAGTTTTCACAAAAGGACTTGCGTTTGCCGGGAAGTTGCGGTAACATATACGTGACATCCCCCGCTGAAACAGAAGGAAAGGACGTGTTTTACCAACATGATTAAAGTAGATATTTCCAACGTCTGGGGTCAGCTGTCTCTGCCGGATCTGCTGGCAATGGAGAAGGAAGTCTCCGATGCCCATGATACCCTGATGGACGGCTCCGGCGCGGGCAACGACTTTTTGGGCTGGCTGAACCTGCCCGTTCGGGAGGCAACCCAGGAGATCCGCAGAATCCAGATGTCCGCGGAGAAAATCCGCCGGGAATCCGATGTGTTCGTGGTCATCGGCATCGGCGGTTCCTATCTCGGCCCCCGGGCTGCCATTGAGCTGCTCCAGGGTCCCAACCACAACATCGGCAAGGGCAAGGGCAATCCTCAGATTTTCTTCGCCGGCAACGGCCTGAGCACCCGGCACTGGAACGAGCTGTGCCGCCTGCTGGAGGATAAGGATTTCTCCATTGCCATTATTTCCAAGTCCGGCACCACCACCGAGCCGGCCATCGCCACCCGTGCCCTGCGCTGGATGCTGGAGCGCAAGTACGGCACCGACGGCGCCAAGAGCCGGATTTATGCCATCACCGACCCCTGCAAGGGCGCTCTGCGGCAGATGGCCACGGAGGAGGGCTGGGAGAGCTTCATCATCCCGCCCAACGTAGGCGGACGGTTCTCCGTGCTCACCGCAGTGGGTCTGCTGCCCCTGGCCGTGGCGGGCATCGACATCATGGAGCTGATGAACGGCGCCATGGATGCCAAGGAAGCCTACGACCTGCGCTCCTTTGAAAATCCCGTGTGGCAGTATGCCGCCGTGCGGAACCTGCTGTACCGCAGCGGCAAGGTGATGGAAATCTTCGAGTCCTTCGAGCCCGGCTTCAAGATGTTCGGCGGCTGGTGGCAGCAGCTGTTCGGCGAGTCTGAGGGCAAGGACGGCAAGGGCATTTTCCCCGTTACCGCCGAATTTACCGCAGATCTGCACTCCCTGGGCCAGATGATCCAGCAGGGTCAGCGCAATATCTTTGAGACCATGGTGCGCTTTGATCCCCCGGCCCAGAAGTATACCATTGGCTCCGACTGGAAGAACCTGGACGGCCTGAACTACCTGGAGGGCAAGACCCTGGACTTCGTGGACGAGAAGGCTTTCCTGGGCACCCTGGCGGCCCATGTGGACGGCGGCGTGCCGGTGATTACCATGGACGTGGGAGAACTGAATGACCGGAAGGTGGGCGAGCTGTTCTTCTTCCTGGAGCTGTGCTGCGGCGTATCTGCCTACATCCTGGGTGTCAATCCCTTCAACCAGCCCGGCGTGGAGCTGTACAAGCGCAATATGTTCCAGCTGCTGGGCAAGCCCGGCTACGAGGCCAAGTAATAAAATCCAAGGCGGGATTCCCAAATTAATAGTTGCAAAATAAACCGTTTGCTGGTAGAATGTCCATAAGCCATTACGCTGGCAAGCAAAGGAGGACTTTCCGATGATTCATGTTATTATGGGCCTGAAGGGTTCCGGCAAGACCAAGAAGCTGATTGACGCCATCCACGATGCCGTCGCAGAAGCCCACGGCGATGTCGTGTGCATTGAGTACGGCAGAAAGCTGACGTATGATGTTACTTATAAGGTTCGTCTGGTGGATTCCCGGGAGTATGGGATCTGCTCCCCGGAGATGCTGAAGGGCTTCATCAGCGGTATGCACGCCGGTAATTTCGACATCACCCATGTGTTTATCGACAACCTGTACAAGACCATCGGCACGGATCGGGCCGCTGCGGAGGACTTCGTGGCCTGGTGCGCCAAGTTCGCGGAGAGCAACGCCATGGAGATCACCATGACCATCTCCGATGACCCCGCCACCGCCCCCGAGAGCCTGAAGCAGTATCTGTAAAGCATACATGGATCAAAGCCGCCGCAGCGAACGCTGCGGCGGTTTTTCCTGTGGGGAAGGTTTGCCGAAAAAGATGGGATCGGGTCTTGAAATGTGAAATTTGATTCATTATAATGGGATGGAAGTGAAATTGGTTAGGAGGAACATATGGGTACAACTACCTTGCAGGAAAACAAGATGGGCGTTATGCCGGTGGGAAAGCTGATGGTCAATATGGCGCTGCCGATGATCATTTCCATGCTGGTGCAGGCGCTGTATAACGTGGTGGACAGCATCTATGTGGCGCAGGTTTCGGAAAGCGCCGTGACCGCCCTGTCCCTTGCCTTCCCTGTGCAGAACTTGCAGATTGGATTTGCAACCGGTATCGGCGTGGGCGTCAATTCCCTGCTGAGCAAGAGCCTGGGACAGAAAAACCAGGAGGAGGCCAACCGGGCCGCGGGGAACGGCATCGTGCTGATGGGCATTGTCACGGTGCTGTTTATGCTGTTCGGCATTTTCGGTGTGCGGCCTTACTATGAGATGCAGTCTACTGTGACGGATACGGTGGAGGGGGGCATTGCCTATACCCGGATCTGCTGCGTGGTGACGGTGGGTATCTTCATGGAGATTCTGGGCGAGCGGCTGCTGCAGTCCACGGGCCGGACCATATACACCATGATTACCCAGAGCACCGGCGCCATTATCAACATCATTCTGGACCCTATCCTGATCTTCGGCTGGCTGGGATTCCCCAGAATGGGCGTGGCCGGCGCGGCGGCGGCTACCGTATTCGGACAGTGTGTGGCGGCGCTGATGGCGCTGTACTTCAACCACAGATACAACCCCGAGGTACAGTTTGCCAAGAAGTACCTGAAGCTGGAAAAGCGGACGGTATTCAACATCATGACCGTGGGTTTCCCCTCCATCGTGATGAACGGCATCGGCTCCGTGATGAACTTCGGTATGAACCAGATTCTCCAGGGCTTCACCGAAACTGCTACCAGCGTGTTCGGCATTTACTTCAAACTCCAGAGCTTCTTCTTCATGCCCCTGTTCGGCATCAATAACGCTACCATTTCCATCATCGCCTACAACTACGGCGCCCAGAAGCCCAAGCGGATTACCAGCACTCTGAAAATCGCCTGCGCAGGCGCGCTGATTCTGATGATGACGGGTTTCCTGGTGTTCCAGTTTGTGCCGGACCTGCTGCTGGGAATGTTCAATCCCAGCCCCACCTTCCTTCAGATCGGACGTTCCGCTCTGCGGCTCATCAGCTGGAGCTTCCCCATTGCGGCTATCTGCATCGCCCTGAGCGCCAGCTTCCAGGCCCTGGGCAACGGCAGCTACTCCACCATCGTCTCCCTGTGTCGGCAGATGCTGGTGCTGCTGCCGGCGGCCTACCTGCTGAGCCTGACCGGAGAGGTGAACAATGTCTGGCTGGCCTACCCCATTGCCGAGGTGGTCAGCGGCGCGGCAACCCTGTTCTTCTTCCGGCGGATTTACCGGCAGAAGATTCATCCCCTGTTCGAAATGGAATAACCCTGTGCCGGAGCGCGGATAACATCCGCGCTCCTTTTTTTCGGAAGAAAACAGAGGAAGCCTATTGACAAAGGGGAGAAAGAGGCGTATACTGGTGTTATCAATTGAACGATTGCTCATATGTTAAAATAAAAACAGGGAGGAACCGGGTATGCCGAAAAAGGTCTATACCATCGAGAATCTGGACTGTGCCAACTGCGCGGCGAAAATAGAAAGCAAGTTCAACAGCCATCCCCAGGTGGAGGAAGCGGTGATTACCTTTGCCACCAAACAGCTGCGGCTGACGGCGGAGTCACCGGATGAGCTGATTGGAGAACTGACCCAAATTGCCCGGACCATAGAGCCGGAAGTGGAGATTCGGGAGAGAAGCGACCGGCCATCCGCCGAGAGCAGGCATCCTCATGGAGAAAGCTGTGAGGTTGCCGGTCATGGGGCGCAGTGCGGCTGCGCAGGACACGCAGAGGAAGGACAGGGGGGCTGTGGATGCGGCCACCACCATGACCACGGGGAAGGCTGCAGCTGTTCCCATCACCGGGAGGAGCACCCGGAGGATTCTCACCAGGACAGTCACGATCATCACCAGGCAAAGGACCGGGAGGTGCTGGAGCTGGCCCTGGGCGGCGGCCTGTTCCTGCTGGGGCTGCTGCTGCGGCAGAGCCTGGGCTGGGCCGCCTTCCTGGTCAGCCTGGCGGCTTATGTGGTGCTGGGCAGAGAGGTTGTTGTCACTGCACTGAAAAATCTGGTGCGGGGCCATGTGTTTGACGAGAATTTCCTCATGTCCCTGGCTACCATCGGGGCCTTCTGCATTGGGGAATACCCGGAGGCGGTGGGTGTCATGCTGTTCTACCGGGTGGGAGAGTTCTTTGAGCACAAGGCAGTGGAGCGCAGCCGCAGCCAGATCATGGAGGCGGTGGACCTGCGGCCGGAGGTGGTGCATCTGGTGGAAGGCCAGACCACCCGGGAAATTCCTGCCCAGCAGGCCCAGGTGGGGGATCTTCTCCTGGTACGGCCCGGAGACCGGATTCCCCTGGACGGGCAGGTGGTTTCCGGAACCAGCCGAGTTGACACCGCGCCCATTACCGGCGAACCGGTGCCGGTGGGAGTGGGACCGGGGAGCAGTGTGATTTCGGGCTGCGTCAATACCCAGGGTCAGCTGACCATGCGGGTGGAGAAGCCCTTGTCTGAGTCCATGGTGACCCGGATTCTGGACAGCGTGGAGAACGCCGCTGCCAGCAAGCCCCAAATGGACCGGTTTATCACCCGATTTGCCCGCATCTATACCCCGGTGGTGGTGCTGGGGGCCCTGGCCACGGCCATTGTGCCGTCTCTGGTGACGGGCAATTGGAGCTACTGGGTATATACGGCCCTGACCTTCCTGGTCATGAGCTGCCCCTGCGCCCTGGTGCTCAGTGTACCCCTGGCCTTCTTTGCCGGAATCGGGGCTGGCAGCAAAAAGGGCATCCTCTTCAAGGGCGGCCAGTCCATGGAGGCCCTGGCAAAGGTCAAAACCGTAATCGTGGACAAGACCGGAACCATCACCAAGGGCAACTTCCAGGTTCAGCAGGTGGTGGGAGGAGAAGAGCTGCTGCGGATTTGCGCCAGCTGTGAGCAGCAGTCCACCCATCCCATTGCTGCCAGCATTGTGGCAGAGGCAAAGGAGCAGAAGCTGGAGTTGCTGACCCCGGAATCCCTGGAGGAACTGCCGGGCATGGGCATCCGGGCGGTGCTGGACGGAGAGGAGATTCTCTGCGGCAACGCCAAAATGCTGAAGGAAGCGGGAATTCCCATCCCTCAGATTCCCCGGGCAGGCACCCATGTGCTGGTGGCGGTGGCCGGGCAGTACCGGGGGTATCTGGTGATTGACGATACCCTGAAACCCGGAGCGGAGCCGGCGGTGCGCAGACTGCGGGAGACCGGCGTTGAGACCGTAATGCTCACCGGAGATACGGAGAAATCCGCCCGGGCGGTGGCCGGGGCCGTGGGCATCCGGCAGGTATACAGCGGACTGCTGCCCCAGCAGAAGCTGGAGCGGCTGCAGAGAATCCGGACAGAGCGGGGAGCCGTGATGTTTGTAGGCGACGGAATCAACGACGCGCCGGTGCTGGCGGGGGCCGACGTGGGCGCAGCCATGGGCAGCGGCGCGGATGCGGCCATTGAGGCGGCGGACCTGGTGTTCATGACCTCGGATGTGGAGGCAATCCCCCAGGCCATGGAAATTGCCCGGGCGACAGGGAAAATCGCATGGCAGAATGTGGTGTTTGCCCTGGCGATAAAGCTGGGGGTGATGTACCTGGGACTCACCGGTTTCGCCTCCATGTGGCTGGCGGTGTTTGCTGACTCCGGCGTGGCCATGCTCTGCGTGCTCAATTCCATCCGACTGCTCTATAAGAAGAAGTGACGCCATGAAACCGACATTTTACAACTGCGACTGCCACATACACATGGTTCTGGATGGGGCGGACTGGAAAGCCGCCATTGCCCGGCATCGGCAGCAGCCGGAGGACGGCTGGATTCGGCAGGTGCTGGACCGCTACCGGGAACTGGGATTCGTCTACCTCCGGGACGGCGGAGACCGTTGGGGGGTCGGGAAGCGTGCCCGGGAACTGGCCGGGGAATATGGCATCCGCTACCGGACGCCCCTGGCGCCCCTGTGCAGGGCAGGGCACTACGGCGGCTTTATCGGCACCCGGTATGAAACCATGGGGGACTATGCGGCGCTGGTCCGAAAGGCCCGGGCGGAGGGGGCCGATTTTATCAAAATCATGATCTCCGGGCTGATGGACTTCGATCGGTTCGGGGTGCTCACCGAAGCGGGGCTTTCCCCGGGGGAAATCCGGGAGCTGATTCACATTGCCCATGAGGAGGGCTTTCCGGTGATGGCCCATGCCAACGGCGCCCGAACTGTGGAGGCGGCAGCACTGGCGGGGGTGGACTCTGTAGAGCACGGAGCCTATCTGTACACGGAGGCCCTGAAGGCCATGCAGGAGGCCGGAACCGTCTGGGTGCCCACCCTGTCCACCATCGGAAACCTCCGGGGGACCGGACGATTCCGGGAGAAAGCGGTGGAGGCAATCCTGGAGAGCGCCATGGAGAATGTCCGATGCTTCGCCGGTATGGGCGGACTTCTGGCCCCGGGCACCGATGCCGGAGCCTGGGCGGTGCCCCATGGAAGCCGGACGGAATTCGCCCTGCTGGAGCAGGCTCTGGCGGAGCAGGGCATGGAGGCTGTGGAGCGGGGCGCGGCGAAAATACAGGAAATTTTCTGAATTGCGGAGAGGAAAAGCCTCTCCGCTTTTCTTTTTTTAGGGGAAGTTGCCGGAAACGGGGCAACTTCCCCTTCTTTTGCAGGTAGGGATGGAAAGGAAGGGGGATATGGCAGACAGGGAAAAGACGCTGCGGCAGCGCATCGATTCCGGGGAAGTCCGGCGGCAGGATGTGGCCCGGAGGCTGGCGGAACTGGCCTTCGGAAACGCCAATGACTGCGTCCGGCTGGCGATGGAGCCGGCGCCGGACCTGCGGGAGCTGGACCTGAGCCTGCTCAGCGAAATCAAACGCAGCGAAAAAGGAACCGTAGAGATCAAACTCGTTGACCGGCTGCGAGCCCTGGAGCAGCTGGCGGGTTTGGCGGAGGAGGATAAGGCGGCGCTGGAGACCTTCCTCCAGGCCCTTCAGGGCGGCGGTGGGGAAGAATGATCCGGAAATTTTCCGAAAAGCAGAGACGGGTGCTTACCTGGTGGATGCCGGGAAGCCCGGATGCCCGCCGGGAGGCCATTGTCTGCGATGGGGCGGTGCGTTCCGGGAAAACCATGGCCATGGGCCTGAGCTTTGTCCTCTGGGCCATGACCTGCTTTGACGGGCAGCGGTTCGGGCTGTGTGGGAAAACCATCTCCGCCCTGCGGCGCAATGTGCTCACGGAGCTGCTGCCCAGGCTTCAGGAGCTGGGGATGGCCTGCCGGGAAAAGCGGGGGGAAAACCTGTTGATTCTCCGCTTCCAGGGGAGGGAAAATCGCTTCTACGTCTTTGGCGGCCGGGATGAAAGCTCTGCCGGCCTGATTCAGGGCATCACCTTCGCCGGGGTGCTGCTGGACGAGGCGGCGCTGATGCCCAGAAGCTTTGTGGACCAGGCCTGTGCCCGGTGCTCCGTGGCGGGCAGCCGGCTGTGGTTCAACTGCAATCCTGCCGGGCCCAGCCACTGGTTCTACAAAACCTGGATTTTGGAGGCGGAGGCGCGCAACTGCCTGCGGCTGTGCTTTACCATGGAGGATAACCCTGCACTGACCCAGGCCATCCGGGAGCGATACCGGCGGCTTTACAGCGGGGTGTTCTATCAGCGCTACATTCTGGGACAATGGGTTCAGGCAGAGGGCAGGGTCTACGATTTTTTCACACCGGATATGGTGGGACAGCCGCCGGAGCACTGCGACAAGTGGTACATCTCCTGTGACTACGGAACCGTGAATCCCACCTCCATGGGCCTGTGGGGAAGAAGCGGAGGAATCTGGTACCGGGTGAAGGAATTTTACTTCGACTCCCGGGCGCGGATGCGGCAGATGACCGATGGAGAATACGCCCGGGAGCTGGAAAAGCTGGCGGGAGGCCGGGAAATTACGGCGGTCATCGTGGATCCCTCTGCCGCCAGCTTCCTGGAGGTGCTTCGGCGGCGGGGCTGGCGGGTACAGAAGGCTCAGAACGATGTGCTCAGCGGCATCCGGCTGACCTCCGACTGCCTGAAGGAAGGCAGGATTGTGATCTGCCGGGACTGTCTGGATTGCCTACGGGAGATGGAGTGCTATGTATGGGATCTGCGGGAGGGAAGCGGGGACCGGGTGCGCAAAGAGCATGACCATGCCATGGACGATATGCGCTACTTTGTCTCCACCGTGCTGGGAGAACGGCAGGACGGGTTCTCCGCCTGCACGGTGGAACGAAAATCCTGAGACAGGGAAAGGACGTGGAGATTTGAAGCGAAAAAAGGAAAAGACCGGAGCGGTGTCGGCGGTATGCCAGCTCCGGGGCGGAAGCATCCACCCCTTCGGCGCCATGCGGGGGTTTACGCCCCTGGGCGGAGGTGAGGAGCGAATCTACCGGGAAATGCGGGAAGCCCTGCCGGTGCTGGATGCGGCGGTGGATAAGATGGTGCGGCTGTGCGGCGGCTTCGAGGTGAAGTGCCGCAGCCGCCAGGCCCAGGAAAAACTCAACACATTTCTGCGGATGATGCCCTGCGGCCGGGGTCAGCTGGGCATTGAGAGCTTCCTCAGCGGCTACCTGGACAGCCTGCTGACCTATGGACGGGCAGTGGGGGAGCTGGTAGTGGCCGGGGGCAAGCTCCGGGCGGTGTGCTGGGGAGATGTGACGGCTCTGGAGGTGGAGGAGGGAAACGACTCCCTGGACATGGTGCTGTGGGGCCGGGATGAGCACGGCCTGATGCGGCCCCTGCCCTACCAGCATCTGCTGCTGTTTACCACCATGCACCCGGAGCCTGCCCACCCCTACGGGGTGAGTATGTTCCGGGGAATGCCCTTCCTGGCGGACATTCTGCTGAAAATCTACAACACCATCGGCACCAACTGGGAGCGGGCAGGAAATGTGCGCTACAGTGTGATCTGCAAGGGCGGAGAAAATCTGGACCCGGTTACTGCCCAGGAGCGGGGAAAGGCTGTGGCGGAGCAATGGGCCAAGGCCATGGAGGACGGAAAAAACGGCACCGTCCGGGACTTCGTGGCGGTGGGAGATGTGGAAATTCAGGTCATCGGCGGGGAGGCGCCGATTTTGGACTCCGAGGTGCCGGTACGGCAGATTCTGGAGCAGCTGGTGGCCAAAACCGGGCTGCCGCCCTTCCTGCTGGGGCTGAGCTGGAGCACCACCGAGCGGATGAGCACCCAGCAGGCGGACCTGCTCACCAGCGAACTGTGGGCCCTGCGGCGGGCGGTGGAACCCGCCATGCGGAAAATCTGCCAGACCTACCTGGCTCTGGAGGGGCTGGACAATCGGGTGGAAATTCTCTGGGATGACATCAGTCTGCAGGACATCACCCAGCAGGCCCAGGCGGAGCTGTATGCCGCCCAGGCGGAAAAATATCGGGCAGAGGCAGCCCGCCCGTGAACATAGAGGATCAGACAGGCAAAGGAGGTTATGCAATTGCAGGTAACAAAAGCGGCAGAGGCAGCGACCCATGGTACGCCAAGTCCGCTGCAGATGGAGGCCATCAACGCGCTGGCCAAAGCAGCCCTGACGCCGGAGCAGGTGTATGTCTTTTCCCTGCGGCTGTGCGACGACCAGATGGACCGGGATTTTGAACGGTTTGACCCGGCGGCGCTGCCGGAGCTGGCCAGGCTGTTCCGGGGGAAGACCGGGGTGGTGGACCACCAGTGGCGTGCGGAAAAGCAGATTGCCCGGATTTTTGAGACCCAGGTTCTTCAGGAGGACGGCGCCAGCTATATCCGGGCCTGGGCCTATATGCGACGGGGCGGGGAGAATGACCAGATCATCGCCGACATTGAGGCGGGAATCAAGAAGGAAGTCTCCGTAGGCTGCGCCATGGGCCGGGCGGTCTGCTCCATCTGCGGCAGCGACTATGGAAGCTGCGGACACCAGAAGGGGGAGTGCTACGACGGTCAGATGTGCTGCGCCATTCTGCGCGAGCCCATGGACGCCTATGAATTTTCCTTTGTGGCAGTGCCCGCCCAACGGGAGGCCGGGGTGCTGAAGGCTGCGGGAAACGGGGACGTGACGCTGAAGACTCTGGCGGAGCGGTTTGGCGCTCAGCGGGAATATCGGGAGCTGAAGGCCCTGGCGGAGCTGGGAAAGCAGTACCAGAAGCAGCTTCAGGACAGTGTGGTGCGGCTGGGTCTGGCCCTGGACCTGGGTGCTCCGGAACCGGTGCTGCGCAGCATTGCCGCCGGGGCAAAGGCCGAGGACCTGACGGTTCTGAAGACCGCCCTGGAGGAACGGCTGGCGGAGAGTATGCCCCTGACCCGGCAGCTGGGAGGCACTCCGGCCCGGGAAGAGGGGCTGGAAAGCGGATTTTTGATTTGACATCATTCTGACAGGAGGAATTTGAACAATGGGTTATGACAATCTGAGACTGGAAAAGGGTATGTACCGTCAGGAGGGGATGAGTTTCACCCAGGTGCTGGAATCCCTGGACCCCAGCGAAAATTACCGGGGTACGGCCCTGGAGGGTACCGACGCCTTCCAGCGGCAGCTGAAGCGCTTCGGCATCCGGGCCAAGGGGGCGGGTTCGTCTCCGGTGGAGAAGTTCTTCCGGACCATGGATTCCGCCGTGCTGTTCCCGGAGTACATCGCCCGGACGGTACGCCAGGGCATGGGGGAAAACGACATTCTGCCCGCCATTACCGCCACCACCACCATCATTGATGCCATGGACTACCGCTCCATCTATTCCGTCCCCACGGAAGATGACAAGGCGCTGAAGGATGTGGCGGAGGGAGCCACCATCCCCGAAACCGAGGTGAAGACCAAGGAGCATCTGGTGAGCCTGAGCAAGCGGGGCCGGATGCTGGTGGCGTCCTACGAGGCCATCCGCTTTCAGAAGCTGGACCTGTTCAGCGTGATGCTGCGCCAGATCGGCGCCCACATCCAGAAGCAGCTGCTGGCGGATGCGGTGGATGTGCTGATCAACGGGGACGGAAACGACAATGAGGCGGTGCAGTATACCATCGGCACCTCCCCCATTTCCGGCACCAAGGGCACCCTGGCCTACGACCAGCTGGTGGAGTTCTGGGGCCAGTTTGATCCCTATACCATGAATACCCTGCTGTGCTCCACCGCCTGCATGACCAAGCTGCTGAAGGTGCCGGAGCTGCAGAATCCCCTCACCGGGCTGAATTTCCAGGGCACCGGAAAGCTCACCACACCCCTGGGCGCTCAGCTGCACCGCACCTCCGCCGTGAATGATGATGTGATCATCGGCCTGGACAACCGGTATGCCCTGGAGCAGGTACGGGCCGGAGATGTGCTGGTGGAGTATGACAAGCTCATCGACCGGCAGCTGGAGCGGGCGGCCATCACCGCTATTGCCGGTTTCGGCAAAATCTGCACCGATGCTGCCTGCGTGCTGAACGTATGATGATGGAGGAGCAGGTGTTCCTGCGGGCCAGCTCCCTGGCAGGGGAGCTGGGGCAGGGGCAGCAGGAGCTGCTGCGGGCGTTCTGCGGGGCGGCTGGAGCGTCCCTGGCAGGCAGACTCAAGCAGGGCTTGACCCCCCAGGACTGCGAGGCGGAGTTTGTGCTGGCGGCCAGCCTGTATGCCCTTGCCGGATTCTATGGGGCGGATGCTTCCCAGAACATTCAGCAGCTGAAGGCGGGGGACCTGACCATTTACCGGGATGGCGTGAAGCAGGATGCCCGGGTCCGGAATCTGCAAAACCAGGCCTGGGAGATTCTGCGGCCCTTCCTCAGCGACGGCTTTTCCTTTGCGGGGGTGTGACCATGGAAAATCTGGCGGCATCGGTGATGGAGAAATATGGGACAGATCTGACATTGGTGGGAGCGGAAGGAACCCAGACGGTACGGGCGTTTTTCTGGGCGGTGAATTCCAAAAGCTGGCAGAGCATGGAAAGCGAGGCAACCCTGCTGGGAGAAATCTTCCGGGGGCAGTATGCCTATATGGGGCCGGTTGCGGTTGCCGTGCAGGAGGGAGATACCCTGCAGCTGGGGGAGAAGACCTATCTGTTCCGCCGGGTGGAGCTGTTTTACTGCGGCAATCAGCCCCTGTACCGGTGGGGACTGTGTGTGGAGAAGGGTGTGAATGATACATGGGGTACTCAATCCTAGAACTGGTGCTGCGGGCCCTGCGGCAGCAGGGCCTGGTGGCGGACGTGGCCTACCCGGGACAGAAATTTCCAACCATATCCGGGCCGGTATCGGCGGTGCATATCGCCTCGGTGGACCGGGACAACCTGCAGGTGACGGTGGAGGTCAGCGTGATCTGCCCGGCCTCCATGGGGGGAACCCAGTGTGAGGTGGAGGCCCTGCGGGTGACGGAAATCCTGCGCTGGGCCAGGGCGGTATGTGTTCAGGAGGGGTGCCGCTATGACGGCATTGCCCAGGTGTATGTGGTGAACATTTTGGCCACCTTCACCGGAATGACGGAGGAGGACAACTGTCGGATCTGGGCGGGCTTCAATGCGTACATCAACAACCAGGAGCTGACCTACGCCATCGGCTTTACCGAGGAGGAGGAAACCGGCATCCAGGCGGAATACGCCACAGGAGAAAATCTGGGAGCGGGAACCAGCCAGAGAAAACAGGGCTGGACCATCCAGCTGGAGGAGCTGATCCCCATCGGCTCTCCGGAACAGGCGGAGCCGGTGGGCGCTTTTCAGCTGAAAGTTGTCACGGACCAGAAAACGGAACTGTATACCGGCTGCCGCTGGACCCAGATCCGGCGGGAATTTACCCAGAGAGGAATCCGAAGAACCCGCACCGGGTTTGCCTTTCTGCGGGAGGAGGTATAGTGTGAATTACTTGAGCTATAAAACCTTTGTCTGGCCCCAGAACCCTCACACCTACAAGGAGGAGTTAGTTCGGGAACCCAAGTACTACACCCAGGATGGGGTGGTCTACTTTGACAAAATGGGGGACCTGAAGCGAACCATCAGCGGCAGCGGTGTGTTCTACGGCGAGAATGCCTATGACAGCTATAAGAGATTGATGAACCTATTCGGCGACCCTACGCCGGGAAACCTGCAGCACCCTGTCTGGGGGATTTTCTACTGCTACTTTACCGGACTGGAGATGACCCAGGAGCCGGAGGAAAACCGGATCAGCTACAGCTTTACCTTTACTGGCGCTTTGGCCAATGGCATCGTCCCGGACTGATACCTGGGGGCACACTTTCTGGTGTGCCCCCAATTTTTATGCAATCCGTTGACTTGCCCGGGGTGGACTGGTATACTCAAAAAAACAGGTAAGATTTTCCGGGACAGTGAATGGATTTGCTCCGGTGAATCGTATAGAGAGTAGAGCGGAAAAAAAGCTTAAAGAATAATGGGAGGAATCCTTATGAAACGAATTTTAATTGCGATACTGACAGTGCTGACGGTAGGCGCAGTGGGTGTGACCGGCGTTTCCGCCGCTTGCCGCGGGGTGTGCCGGAGCAATTCCGGCGACTGCCGGAATGGGTGCGGAATCTGCCGCTACGTTGACGCGGACCAGGACGGTATTTGTGACGGCTGCGGCGGCCAAGGCCAATGCCTGGTCAACTGCGGCGGCTGCGCCGACCATTATGTGGACGCAGACGGAGACGGTGTGTGCGACTATGCAGGCAGCGGCTGCCATTTCACCGACGTGAACGGGGACGGCGTGTGCGACAACTGCGGCGCACAGCGGCAAAATGGCACGGGTACATCCGCTTCGGCTTCCGGCAGGGCTGCCGGGAACGGGAGCACCATCAGAAGCTGTCACAGCGCTTCCGGCGCCTGCGGCACAGGGGGACATCACGGCGGGCACCACAGGTAAGCTCTGGAGGCGGCTATGCGCAGCGAGCAAGAGGTGAATGCGGCCATTGACCGATACGCCGATACCATCCGCCGGGTCTGTATGCTGTACCTGAAAAACAGCGCGGACACAGAGGATGTGTTTCAGACGGTTTTTCTCAAATATCTACTCAGCGACCAGGTCTTTGAATCTCAGGAACACGAGAAAGCCTGGTTTCTCCGGGTGGCGGTCAATGCCTGCAAGGATTTACGCAAGAGCTTTTTCCGCAGCCGGACGGTATCCTTGGAGGAGCTGACGGACTTGCCGGCACAGCTGCCGGAGGACCATCGGGAGGTTCTGGAAGCGGTTTTGTCCCTGCCCCGGAAAAACCGGGAGGTAGTGTACCTGCATTATTATGAGGGCTACACCGCGCCTCAGATCAGCCAAATCCTGGGGAAGAACGCCAGCACGGTTTACACCCTGCTGACGCGCTCCAGACAAATGCTTCGGGAGAAACTGGGAGGCGATGAATTTGGAGAATAAGCTGAAAAGGGTATTGGATCAGGTGACCGCGGAGGAAGAGCTGAAAAACAGAACCCGGAAATTTCTGCGGGAGGAACGGAACCGGTCCGGGATTTCTCCATGGAGATCGCTGCCCCGGCTGATTCCGGCGGCGGCTTGTATGGTGCTGCTGGTGGTATGGGGGTACTGGCTGTATTTTGTCCCCACGGCGACCATCAGCATCGACATCAATCCCTCCCTGGAGCTGGAATTGAACCGGTTTGACCGGGTGGTGGGGCTGAGAGGCTACGGCGACGGGGAGGACCTGGCCCAGACCCTGTCCGTTACCCATTTGGATTATGACCAGGCCATGGAACAGATCATGCAGAGCCAGCCGATTGCGGACCTGCTGGCTCAGGATGCCGTGATGACGGTGGGGGTAATCGGGAGAGACAACGCCCAGACTGCCCGGCTGCTGGTCAGCGTGGAATTTCACGCCGCCCAGCAGGAGAATACCTACTGTTATCAGGCCCACCGGGAGGAAGTGGAGCACGCCCATGAGCTGGGAATGTCCTATGGGAAATACTACGCTCTGCTGGAGCTGGAGACTCTGGGGGCGGAGGTCACGGCGGAGGACGTGCAGAACATGACCATGGGGGAAATCTGGGATATGAAGGAGCAGTGCAAAAACCACAATGCCCAGAGCACATCCCAGGACCAGTGCCAGACGGAAAGCGAGCACCAGTCCCACAGCGGCCACTCCGGCGAGAACGGACACAACGGGCACGGCGGATAGCGCCTCTTGCCCAAGGAAAGAGAAAAAACCGTCAGAGTTTCCTTGTTCGGAAATCTGACGGTTTTTTGTCAAGAAGGGAGATCACATCGGGTTATTCCGCTGCCAGTTCCTGCAGGGCGGTGATGGCAGCGTCAATTTCCGCCTCCGTGGTGTACCAGCCGAAGCTGAACCGGACGGCCCCCTGATGCTGTGTTCCCAGAGCCTGGTGCATCCGGGGGGCGCAGTGAGCGCCTGGCCGGACGGCAATGCCGTAATCCTCCATCAGGGCGTCGGCAATCCGGCCGGAATCCTCCTGCCCCACGTTTACCGACACGATGGCGCACCGCTGAGGCTGGGAGAAGTCCCCGTAGACCGTGACGCCGGGAATCTGCTTCACGGCCTGGTAAAACCGACGGGTCAGAGCGGACTCCCGCCGGGCGATGGTCTCCACCCCGGTCTCCAGGAGAAAATCCACCGCCGCCGAGAGTCCCGCAATGCCGTGGCCGTTCAGGGTGCCCGCCTCCAGCCGGGTGGGATAATCCTCCGGCTGGGTGCGGCTGTAGGAGTGGACGCCGGAGCCCCCCACCTTCCAGGGCCGGAGGTCCACCCCGGGGGCCACACAGAGCCCGCCGGTGCCCTGGGGGCCCATGAGCCCCTTGTGCCCCGTGAAGCAGAGCACGTCAATGCCCGTTTCCTCCATGGGGATGGGAAGGGCTCCTGCCGTCTGGGAGGCGTCCACCACCAGCAGCGCTCCATGGGATTTGGCAATGGCGCTGACCCGATGCAGGTCCACCAGATTGCCGGTGAGGTTGGAGCCGTGGGTGGTGACGATTGCCCGGGTATTGGGGCGCATCAGAGATGCAAAGGCGGCATAGTCCGGATTCCCCAGGGTGTCCGCCGGAACAATATCCAGGGAAATCATCCCGGCGTCCTCCAGCCGGTACAGGGGCCGGAGGACGGAGTTGTGCTCCAGGTCCGTGGTAATCACATGGTCCCCCGGGGAGAACAGACCGTTCAGGGCCAGATTCAGGGACTCCGTGGCGTTGGCGGTGAAAATCACCCGTTCCGGGTGGGAAAACCCGAAAAGCTCCGCCAACTTGCACCGGGCGCCGTAAATCACCCGGGAGGCCTGCAGAGAGTTTTCGTGGGCGCCCCGGGCGGCGTTGCCCAGGGACTGCATGGCCTCCACCACCGCCTCTATTACCTGGGGCGGCTTGTGCAGACTGGTGGCGGCGTTGTCCAGATAGATCATTGGGCTGTGTCCCCCTTTTCAGATGGAGAGAACCCGGGCGTCCTCCCAGTGGATTTCCCCGTCGGCCATGGCCTGGGTGAGAAGAGCCAGGGCGTCCTCCGGGGCTTTCCAGGCCAGACCGCACCCGGCGGTGATCTCCTGGGGGGTGGGGATGAGCCGCCCGGGGAGACTCCGGGCAAGGCAGAATTTCTCCATTTTCATGGCTTCGGCGGCGGTGGAGAAGGTAATTACCAGCGCCGGTTTCTTTGCGCGCATCTTCGCAGCCTCAGGGCTTGACAATCAAATCCGCCTGGGTCATCTTCTCGCAGATCACATACATATTGGTGACCTCCCCCACCCGGAGTTTCTCTGTCAGGCCGTAGTAGTTCAGGCAGGTGCCGCAGGTGAGAATCTCCACCCCCTGGGCCTGGAGGGAGCGGATGTCCTCCAGACTGGCAGACCCCTCGCAGGTCAGGGCCGCACCGCCGTTGTA
Organism: uncultured Oscillospiraceae bacterium; assembly: GCA_944387685.1. GTDB lineage: Bacteria > Bacillota > Clostridia > Oscillospirales > Oscillospiraceae > Faecousia. The sequence goes on along the minus strand of CALXFW010000010.1, from coordinate 6,889 downwards.
GAACAGAATGGTGCTGGGCAGGCTGTCCTGCTGGCACAGAGCGTAAAGGAATCCCTTCATCAGGGCGCGTCCCAATTCCTCGCTGCCGGAGCCCATCTGGGCGGAGGAAATCACTACCACCGCCTTTTTTTGCCCCGCAGCAGGGGTGACCAGGCAGGTTTCTTCCTCGGGGGGCGTGCTGTCCGGCTCCGATCCCTCACCGATGGTCATCACCACCCGGAATTTTCCCGGCTCCAGCTTTTCGGATGTTACCCCGTATCCTTTCTGGTTGGCCATTTTCGTCAGGTTCTGCACGGCAATTTCGTTATCCACCAGGGTCTGCACCATGCCGGAGCCATTCAGCTCCCGGATGGCATTCATCGTTTTGACCACAGGAATGGGGCAGGTGTCCCCCATGGCGTTGACATGAATCATAATGGCATCTCCTTTTCCTTGGTGACCAGGATTTCTGTCCCGGTTTTTTCCAAAATTTCTCCCACAATGGCGGCGGACAGCCCCGCCTTCTTCAGGGCATCTTCCAGAGCGGGAGCATCCTGCTTCGGCAGGGCGATGAGCAGTCCGCCGGAGGTCTGGGGGTCAAAGAGCACTTCCTCCATGGCGAAGGACACGCCGTCAAACCGGACGCTGTCCCCCATATGATTGCGATTTCGCTGTCCGGCGGCGGTGAGGAGAAACTCGTCGGCGTATTCCAGAGCCTGGGGAAATACCGGCACCCGGTCTGCGGCAATCCGGCAGGATAGTCTGCCGTCCATCATCTCATGGAGGTGCCCCAGGAAACCAAAGCCGGTGATGTCCGTGCAGGCGTGAACCGGGTAGTCCCGGCACAGCTCCGAGGCGGTTTTGTTCAGGGTGGTCATGGAGGCAATGGCGGCATTCAGAGCCTCCGGGCTGGCCTGACCCACCCGATTGGCAGTGCAGATAATCCCCACCCCCAGGGGCTTGGTGAGAATCAGGGCGTCCCCAGCCTGCCCCTGGTTGTTGGGGTACATCCGGCTGGGATGGACCAGCCCTGTGACGGACAGGCCGTATTTCACCCCGTCATCGGCAATGGAATGGCCCCCTGCCAGCACGCCTCCCGCCTCAATCACCTTTTCGCTGCCTCCCTGAAGAATCCGGCCCAGAATGTTCAGGTCCATATTCTCCGGAAAGCACACAATGTTCAGGGCGGTTTTTACCTGGCCGCCCATGGCGTAGATGTCGCTGAGGGCATTGGCGGCGGCAATTTGGCCGAACACATAGGGGTCCTCTACCATGGGGGGAAAGAAATCCAGGGTCTGAACAAAGGCCAGGTCCTCTCCGATTTGGTATACGGCGGCATCATCCCGTCTGTCGTAGCCGATGAGCAGATTGGGATCCTCCGGTCCCCTGGGCAGCCGCTCCAGAATCCGGCTCAGCACCCCGGCCCCCAGCTTGGCGGTGCAGCCACCGCCCTTACAGAATAGAATGGGTTCTGCCATGGCAGCCCCTCCTTCACTGAAAAAGCGTTGTTCTTTTACAAGGATAACGCTTTCCGGGGAAAAGGTCAAGAAAAAGAATACTTGACCCCGGGCCCTTCTTTGGGTATGCTACAGATATCAACCTGACAGGGAGGGAATCCGCATGCCGCACTGCATTGCCATCATTGGCGGGGGAGGGAAAACCACCGCCATGCTCACCCTGGCCCGGGCCCTGTCCGGACAGCGGGTGCTGGTGACCACCACAACCCATATCTACCCGGTCTCCCCGCCGGTGAGCCGGGAACTGCTGGTGAATCCGGAGGCCCAGGAACTCAGGCGGGCTCTGTCCCTGCCCGGAATCGTCTGCGCCGGGACCCGGGCGGGGGAGGGAAAGTTCTCCGGTCTGGCGCCGGAGCTGCTGGACAAGGCCATTGGCTGGGCGGACTGGACAATCTGCGAAGCGGACGGAGCCCGGCGCCTGCCCCTGAAGCTCCACCGGGAGACGGAACCGGTGATTCCGCCCCGGACGGAGCGGTGTCTGGTGGTTCTGGGACTGTCCGCCCTGGGGCAGCCGGTAGCCCAGCGGGTACATCGCTACGACCTCTGCCGGGAGTGGGCGGCATCGCCGGAAACTCCGGTGGATGGGGATGTTCTGTGCCGCTGCGCCTGGGATGCGGTTCGTGCCGGAGGGCTGCCCCTGGAGCGATACCGGATTCTGCTGAACCAGGCGGAGACACCTCAGGCCATTGCCGCCGGCACCCTGGCAGCCATACGCCTGACCCGGGAGGGCCTGGACTGCCGGGTGGGCAGCCTTTGGAAGGACCCGGAGGCGATTGTGTCCTGGGTCCTGGAAACGTGAAATGCCGTGGATTTTCAAAATCCACGGCACTTCAAACTGTCGAAAGACCCCTTCGGGGCTTTCCGACAAGTTTTTGCAGTCTGCCGCGCGCACAATTTGTCCCCCGCAGGGGGACAAATTCCACACTTGCAGCCTGAGAAGTGTTTTCTGCCAGGTACGCGCCCCGGCAGAAAACGATTTGGACTTTATTTGCTGCCAGCGGCGGCAAACTCTGTGAGACTTTTTTTGACACGCACACGCCGTGGACTTTCGGAATCCACGGCGTTTTTTCACAGCAGGGGAATGTTTTTTTGCCCGGCCAGGAACAGCAGCGCTTCCACCACGCCGCCCCCGATGGAACGGGCTTTGTCTGAAACGGTGTCACAGAAGGCCGCCTGCTCCGGACGGGGGTCGATGTCGGCGATTTTCAGCCCCTTGGTCACCGGATAGCCCTCCCGGATCAGCCCCCGGAGCACCCCGGTGAGGGTGGCGTACACCGGCTCCTCTCCCACCCGGGCGATGACCTGCCCCTGGGTGACCAGAGTGCCGATGTCGATGGGGCGGCCCTGGGCATCGGGTACAAATATCATCGGTCCGGAAGCCGGGGAATGGATCACCCGCTGGGCAGTGTAGCCGCCAATGTTCCCGGGAATGCCGGTGTTGGGAATGGCGGAGCCGGAGAGAATCACCCGGCCCAGGTGGTGGCCCCGCATGGTCTCCACCACCGCGTCCACGTCCGCTCCGGCGGTGAAGCCGGGGCCCAGTCCGATGGTGATGGGGGCCAGGGAGCGATTGGTGCCCAGATTCCGCTTGGCGATGATGGCATCCACCACCGCTGCCGGGCGGAGAACGGCCACGGCCGCGCAGGCCTCGTCCACCAAAAGGGGTATTTGCCCCTGCTGGGCCACGGATTCCGCCTGCTCCGGGCGGTCAATTCGCCGGCAGACCAGTCCCTCCACCTGGGCCTGCCCCTGCCAGACCGCCTCGCAAAAGGCGGCTTTCCGGCGGATGGCGGAGGGATTGGCACACTCCAGGGCGCAGACACGGAATCCGCACCGGGCCAGCCGAACAATCACCCCGGTGGCCAGATCTCCCGCGCCCCGTACCAGAATCCAGGGCCGCTGCTGATTCATATTGTTTCCTTCTTTCCTGCGGATGTGTGTCAAAACAGCTGTTTTCCCGCGGCGTATTTGTGGGCCAGGTCCCGGTCATCGCTGAGGTAGATGGTCCGCTCCAGCCGTTCCGGAATGCTCCGGCTTCCCTGGGGGGTGTAGCGGCTGTCGTCGATTACCAGAGCGTCAAATTCATACCTTGGCAGGAAGGACCCCACCTTGCCGAAGAAAGCGCCGCCCCCCAGAGTGCCCAGATAAAAGGCTTCCGCTGCGGTGAGGGGCGCCAGGGTGCTGTCCTGAAGCCGCCAGCGGAGCTTGGATACCTGGATGGCATCCGCCATGGCCCGGAAAATGGAGGTATGGGTGCCCCCGGCCACATCGCTGCCCAGTCCCATGGGGATGCCCTCGGTCAGGTACCGGCGTACCGGAGCGATGCCCGAGGCAAGGTTGGTGTTGGAGGCGGGGCAGTGGGCGATGAACACCCTCTGCCGCTGCATCAGAGCGATTTCCTCTTCCCCGGAGTAGACGCAGTGGGCCATGATGGTGGGACAGCCCTCTCCGCCGAACAGGCCGAACAGATGGTAGGCATCCCCGTAGAATCGGCTTTGGGGGCACAGCTCCTGCACCCAGGCAATTTCGCCGGGGTTTTCCGAAAGGTGGGACTGCACCGGCAGGCCGAACTCTTTCTGAATCTGCCCCAGGCCCGCCATCAGCTCATCGGAGCAGGAGGGGGTAAACCGGGGGGTGAGGATGGGCTTCGTCCGCTGGTAGCGTCCGGCAAGGCGTCCAAGCCAGCCCCGGGTGGCGTCCAGGCTGGCCTGGGCGCCGGGTTCCCGGAGGGAGTCCGGGCTGTTGCGGTCCATGTTTACCTTGCCCACCCGGGTACACAGGCCGGACGCTTCCAGCAGGTCCATGAGATGCAGGGTCGCCTCCACGTGCACGGTGGCGAAAATGCAGGCCCGGGTGTTGGGCCCTCTTACCAGGTCCCGGACAAAGGCAGGATACATTTTCCGGGCATAGGAAAGGTCCCGGTACTTGCTCTCCTCGGGGAAGGTATGGGTTTCCAGCCACTCCAGCAGCTCCAGGTCCATTCCCAGAGCCCGATAGCTGTACTGGGGGGCATGGACGTGCAGGTCCACCAAGCCGGGGACAATCAGCTTTCCGGTGCAGTCCAGCATGGGAAGCTGCTGATACTGGGCAGGGAGCTGCGCAAAAGTCCCCGCGCACTTGCCGTCCAGACAGACCAGGTACCCGTTGGGAACGGCGTTCAGCGTCTGGGGGTCCCGGCTGAAGCACAGGTCCCCCTTCAGCACAAAGGAAGGGTTGTTCATGTGATTACTCCTCAATCGATATGGGAAGCGGAAATTCTCAATGCAGCTTCCCCAGGGCCATATCCTGGAAGATGCTGGGCACAGACTCCAGCTGGGCATAGGTGCCCCGCTGGACAATCCGGCCCCCGTCCATCACCAGAATTTCGTCGCAGTTGCGCAGGGTGGTGAGGCGGTGGGCAATGGAAATCACCGTGGTGCCGCATTCTTCCTTCATTTTCTCGATTTCCTGCTGGATGCGTTTTTCCGAGGTGTTGTCCAGAGCGGAGGTGGCCTCGTCCAGAATCAGAATCCGGGGCTGCTTCAGGAAAATCCGGGCCAGAGCAATCCGCTGCCGCTGGCCTCCGGAGAGATTCTTCCCACCTTCGGACAGCTGAAACTGATAGCCCCCGGGAAGTTTTTCAATATCCCCGGCGATGTTGGCCTTCCGGGCAGCCTCCTGCACCTGCTCCAGGGTGACGGGGGTGCGCAGGCCGTAGCAGATGTTGCGGAACACTGTGTCGGCAATGAGAAAGGGGGTCTGGGGAACCAGGGCTACCAGCTCCGCCAGGGACTGCCGGGTGAGCGCCTCCAGGGGGACGCCGCCCAGCGTCACGGTGCCCTGGGACGGCTCCAGCTTGTCCAGGATTTTGATCAGGGTGGATTTTCCGCAGCCGCTGGGCCCGGCAATCCCGATAAAGGCCCCAGCGGGGATGGTCAGGTCAATGCCCCGGAGGATTTCCTGATCCGGCTACTCCGGGTAGGCAAAGTGCAGAGACCCGATGGCAATGGGATTCTCCTGGGGGACAGGCGCAGCAGGGACGGACAGGGGCTGATAGGAGAAGTCTGCCGGAATTTCCACCATCCGGAAATAGTCGTCCGCCAGAATCCGGCACTCGGACACCTCGTCCAGAATCCGGTGCAGCTCCCGCAGGGGGCCGGTGAGCTGGGTAAAGCACAGGTAGGCGGTGAGCACCGTGCCCACGGTAATGACCCCCTGGGATGCCAGCAGCACGGAGATGCCGATGACCAGCACGCTGAACACCGCTTCGTTGACAAATTTCAGACAGTCGTACAGGGCCATGGCCACATGGTGGCGCATCTCCTTTTTCCGCAGCACCTCGGAACGCTCGGCGATGCGTGCCTCCTCCGCCTGGGCGCTGTCCAGGGCCCGGATGGTCTCAATGCCCCCCAGCAGCTCCACGATGGTGCCGTCCATCTCTGCTTTGGTTTCCAGCAGCTCCACCCGGATGCCCTTCTGGGTGCTGATCTGCCGGAACACCAGGAAGGTGCCGATGGGAATCACCAGAATTACCAGGCAGGCCACCCCGGCGGGAAGCTGGACAAAGATGGTGACGATGGCTGCCAGTCCCGTGGTGATGGCAGGGGCAAAGTCCATGAACAGCAGCTTGATGAGCTTGACGGTGCCCTCCAGGCTCCGGTTCAGCCGGCCGTGAATGTTGCCGGTCATGTGCTCCCGGAAGTAGGACAGGGGAGCCAGCAGCGCCTGGGTGGCTTTCTGCCGGGCGGTTTTCTCCGCCTGGGTGGCGGTATCCTCCACAATCAGCCGGCGGATAACCTTGATGACCTCATTGACCACATTGACCACCAGAATCACCAGCAGAATGGGAATCACCGACAGGAAGGTGGGGTGTTCCCCGGCCAGGACGCTGTCCGTCAGGTATCCCACCGCCAGGGGGGGTAACCTGGCTGAGCACTGCGGAGACGGCCAGAATCAGCACAATCACCAGAAAGCTGGCCTTCTGCCTCCGGGGAAGAATGCCGAACAGCTTCTTCCAGATGGTCCATTGGATTTTCATAGCACGTCCATCCTTTCCCCGAAAACCTGAGCCGTTCCAAACGGCAAAACGCACGAAAAAAGCCGGGGCAAAGCTTCCTTTGCCCCGGCTATGGGGTGGATAATGGGACTCGAACCCACGATCTTCAGAGCCACAATCTGACGCCTTAGCCAACTAGGCCATATCCACCATATTCTGTTCGCCGCGCTGAATGGCACGCCAGGAGGGACTCGAACCCCCGACCTACTGCTTAGAAGGCAGTTGCTCTATCCAGCTGAGCTACTGGCGCATATCGAATGGAGCGGGTGACGGGAATCGGACCCGCGTATCCAGCTTGGAAGGCTGGTGTTCTACCATTGAACTACACCCGCAAATTCGCTTCACCAGCTGATTCAGC
>CALXFW010000009.1 GCA_944387685.1 uncultured Oscillospiraceae bacterium | reverse complement strand
GAAACTTTTCTACAACGCTTACAAGGAGGGAATATCCATGGCTAACGAACAGCGTATGCGTCCGCGCAAGCGCAAGAAGGTTTGCGCATTCTGCGTGGATAAGGTGACCAGCATCGATTACAAGGACACCGCTAAGCTCCGCCGTTACCTGTCCGAGCGCGGCAAGATTCTGCCTCGCCGTACCACCGGTACCTGCGCCGCTCATCAGCGGGACCTGACCACCGCCATCAAGCGGGCCCGTCAGATCGCTCTGCTGCCCTACGTCGCGGATTGAGAACCAACGCCCCGGAAGCAATGCTTTCGGGGCGCATTTTTATTCCTGGGATTCCGGGAATTTCATAAACCAAACGCCCCGGCTTCTGCCGGGGCGTGTTTTATTAGGCCAGATTCAATTTCCGGCTTACCAGCCAGTGAGTCAGGAAGTATCCGCCCACTGTCACCACCAGAAACAGCGCCGAAGTCCACAGCGTGATACTGTTCAATACGGACAGCGCGTTCACCTGGCCGAAGGAAGCGTTCACAAGGCCCTGAACGGCCCCCAGCACCCCCGTCACCAGAGACAGGGCCACGTTGATGCCGTAGTAGATGCCCACTGCCGCCAGAACCTTGTGCTTCTTGGCCAGGATGGAGCCCACCGTCACCGCCAGCAGGAACGTGGTGATATTGGCAAGCACACCGGCAATCAGCTCCAGCAGGAGCAGCCACAGGAAGCGCATCTCCTCCCGGCTGAACAGCCTGCCCAGATTCTCCAGCGCCTCCGGCAGCACCTGCCACAGAGTGGGGAAGAAATTCTCCAGGGCCGAGAAGCCCAGAAGCATCAGCACCAGATAGCTGACGCACAGCGCCGCAGCCATACAGAGGATCCCAATGATGCAGTTGACATAACTGGAAAGCAGAATCTGATGGGCGGTCACCGGCAGGGTGAAGGTCAGGTATCCCTCGTCGGTGAACCGGCTCTTATAAAACCGCCACACGGTGTACAGCTCCATGGCCACGGCGCAGATGGCGATGGCGATGAAGGCAAAGACCATGGTCAGCACGCTGAGCACAATCAGGACATTGGTCTGGGAATCCAGCTCGCTGACCCACACCAGGTAGCGCATGGCCAGACCGCCCAGCAGGGCGGCGCTGAGGCAGATCAGACTCAGCAGGCCCAGCATCCCCCGGGTAGCCCGCCACTCATATTTCAGCAATTTGGCAAACATTTGAACACCTCCCGGAACAGCTCGTCCAGAGACTTGCCGGTTTCTCCCCGGACCTCATCGGCGATGCCCTGACGGACCACCTTTCCCTGGTACAAAAAGAGAAATTCATCCAGCACCCGCTCCACGTCGGCAATCAGGTGGGTGGAGATCACCACCGTGGCGGAGGGGTCGTAGTTGGTGATGATGGTATTGAGAATGTAGTCACGGGCTGCCGGGTCCACTCCGCCGATGGGCTCATCCAGCAGGTACAGCCTGGCCCGGCGGGACATCACCAGCACCAGCTGAACCTTCTCCTGGTTGCCCTTGGACAGCTGTTTCAGCCGGGCCTCCTGGGAAATCCCCAGGGCTGCCAGCATTTGCTCCGCCCGGACCCGGTCAAAGTCCGGATAGAAGTCCTGGAAAATGTCCATCAGCTCCCGGATTTTCTGCTGTCGGCTGAAATAGGTCCGGTCCGGCAAGTAGGATACCAGAACCTTGGACTCCGTTCCAATGGGCTGGCCGCATACCGTCAGGCTCCCGGCGGTGGGGGTCAGCAGTCCCGCCGCCAGCTTGATGAGGGTGGTCTTGCCGCTGCCGTTGGGGCCCAGCAGACCGATGATTTTTCCCTGGGGCAGCGCCAGATCCAGGCCGTCCAGGGCCAGGGTGCTGTGGTAGCGCATGGTCAGCCCCTGGGTTTGCAGTGCGTAGGTTTCCACTAAGATTCCTCCTTCTCTTCTTCCAATGCCAGCAGCAGCTGGGCTGCCTGGCGGGGGGTCAGACCGAACACCATAAATTGTTCGGCGCACGCCCGGGCAAGCTCATGCAGGGTTTCCTCCCGCATGGCGGAGAGGATGTTCTGGTCCTGGGTGACGGTGCGGCCGCTGGTGCCGCCGCTGACCAGCAGTCCCTCCCGCTCCAGCTCGGTCAGGGCCCGCTGGACGGTATTGGGATTGACCTGGGCTTCCGCCGCCAGCTCCCGAACGGAGGGGACCTTCTTCCCTGGGGACAGCTCCCCTTTCAGGATGGCTCCCCGAATGGCCGCCATAATTTGCTGATACACCGGGCGATCCCCGGTAAATTTCCAGTTCATAGGCACCTCCTTTTGTGTTATTGTATTATTACACTAATACAATAACACACTAGTACAGTTCTGTCAAGAGCTGTTTGGAAAAAAGCGGGATAATTTTCTGCCTCTGGGAAATCCTAGAAAAAACCGGTGCGGGAGGATGTTACAATGAAAACCCTGTTTTATGGCGGCGACGTAATCACCATGGCCCAGCCCCCCACGGCCCAGGCTCTGCTGGCGGAGAATGGGCGGATTGCGGCGGTGGGGGATGCGGCGGAGCTGCGGGCACTGACGGGGCCCTGCCGGGAGGTGAACCTGGCGGGGGCCGCCCTGCTTCCCGCCTTTGTGGATGCCCACGGCCACTTCTCCCAGATGGCGGCGGCCCAGCTCCAGGTCAATCTGGAGGGGGCGGAATCTGCCGAAGAAATCCGGCGGCGCGTGAAGACCTTCCTGGAGGAGCATCCCGCCCCTGCGGGACAGTGGGTGGCCGGGCGGGGGTTGGGGAACGCGCCTCTGACGCTGGAGGCGCTGGACAGCTTTGCCCCAGGCCACCCCCTGGTTTTGCACCACCAGTCCGGGCATATGGGTTATGTAAACTCCATGGGCCTCAGTGCCCTGGGGCTGACCCCAGACACCCCGGACCCGGAGGGCGGAAAGCTGGGCCGGGCGGGGGGCCGTCTCACCGGGTATTTGGAGGAGAACGCCTTTGTCTCCCAGCTGCGGAACATCCCGCTGCCCTCCATGGAGCAGCTGCTGCAGGGCTACCGGGCGGCCCAGGACATCTACGCCGCCCAGGGCATCACCCTGGTGCAGGACGGCATGGTGACGCCGGAGCTGCTGCCGGCATATCGAGCCCTTCTGCGGCAGGATTGGCTGAAGCTGGACGTGGCTGCCTATACCGCGCCGGAGGATTATGCCCAATTCGCCGGGGAGCTGCCCCGGACAGGGCATCTGACCCTGAGTGGTATGAAAATTTTCCTGGACGGCTCTCCCCAGGGACGCACCGCCTGGATGCGGGCTCCCTACGCCGACAACCCCGGCTACCGGGGCTATGGCACCATGACCGACGAGGCGGTGACCCAGGCCATGATTCGGGCGGGGGAAGCACGGACCCAGCTGCTGTGCCACTGCAATGGGGACGCGGCGGCGGAACAGTTCCTGCGCTGCCTGGAGGCGGCGGAGAGGGCCTGCCATACGCTGAAGGCCCTGCGTCCCGTAATCATCCACGGCCAGCTGATGGGCCGGGACCAGCTGGAAACAGCGGCCCGGCTGGGGGCAGTGGTTTCCTTTTTTGTGGGTCATGTGTACCACTGGGGGGACCTGCACCGGAAAACCTTCGGCCCGGAGCGGGCGGCGGCAATCAGCCCTGCCCGCAGCGCCCTGGATGCGGGGGTGCCGGTAACCCTGCACAACGACGCCCCGGTGATTGCCCCCAATCTGCTGGAAACCCTGTGGTGCGCAGTAAACCGGCGCACCCGCTCCGGGTTCTGCCTGGGGCCGGAGGAGCGGCTGACTCCGGAGGCGGCGCTGGCGGCTCTGACCAAAACCGCCGCCTGGCAGTATTTTCAGGAGCGGGAACGGGGCACCCTGGAGCCGGGAAAGCGGGCGGACCTGGTGGTGCTGAGCCGGAATCCCCTGGCCGTTCCGCCGGAAACCATCCGGGACATCCAGGTGCTCCAGACCTGGAAGAATGGGACGCTGCTCTACTCTGCGCCATAAGCCGGACGCCTGCTGGTGGTGCATGGCGGAGGGGAAAGAATCCTGCTGAAGTTCTCTCTTTCAATGTTGCATTTTTTGTGGAAATTTCCTAAAATAGAGGCATAGGAAACGGGACCCACACGGCGGGACGCATCCCCGGATGCCCCCGCAGCAGACAAAAGGAGGAAACAGTATGGCAATTGGTCAATTTATGAAAACAGCGGCGGAGCGGGACTACTCCAAGCACTGGCAGAAGGAGGGCACCTTCCCCTGGATGTTCCAGCAGCCCAAGCCCCCCATTGGGGGCAGCCGTCCCATCAGCCCCCGGGACAACTACATCCGCTGCGTCAAGGGCGAACAGCCCTACTGGATGCCCGCCTATTCCTTTGAAACCGACATCATCTGGCCTGACGCCATGGAGGAACATCCTGTGCCCGAGGTGGACGGCTACGACTGGTGGGGGGTAAACTGGATTATGGTGGAGACCGCCGGGGGCATGATTACCAAGCCCGGCACCCGGGTGATTCAGGACTTCGCCAATTGGAAGGAGGAGGTTCCCTGGCCGGACCTGTCCGTGGTGGATTTCAAAACCGACGGAGAAAAAATTCAGAAGGCCCTGGACCCGGAGCGGGCCCACATCTACGAATGCGTGGAGGGCATTTTTGAGCGGCTGCATGAGATGATGCCCTTCGACGAAACCCTGCTGCAGTT
>CALXFW010000008.1 GCA_944387685.1 uncultured Oscillospiraceae bacterium | reverse complement strand
GCGTCTCACAGCCTTCGTCGGCACTTTCGCTGCATCTCTTACAGGCATAGGTGTAATAGATATCCTCCCGGATAATGGTCTGAGCGGGAATGATTTCCAGAGTCCGGACAACTTCCTTGCCGATCTCAGTCATGGTCTCCCCGCACTGAGGGCACACCAGGTGCTCGCCCTCCAGACGGTGTTCCACCTGCTAGGTGGGAATACCCTGAGGAATGTTGTCCAGGGAATATTCATGCTTCTTGTGCCGCTTGTGAGCCGCTACGACGGTAACATTCTCTTCTGCCTCTTTCTCTGCGGCAGAGAATACCTCAGCTTCGTTGAACAGGAAACTCAACTGCTCTATGAGCGTATCTTCACTCTTCTCAGAAGATGCACCAAACTGCTTATGCCGGGCAAGGCGCAGGGCTTCCATGAGCAGCTCAACCTGGTTCTCCAAATGGGAAATACGCTCGTTCTGGGTCAGAAGCTGCTGCCCCTGACCCAGTAATTTCTCATATTCCGCGCGGGAAATGGTGACCATTTCGGCGTTACTTGTCTGGAGATTATCTGTCTTTTTCATGTGTTAATTATATCATATATGTACCAGAAAGTACAGAAAAATATATTATTTCTCACACTATTTCCAGTCCAGAAACAGGCTTGAGCGCCTTTGGCTGGTCTACACTCAGGCCTTCCATGAGCCAGCGGTACTGCTGCGGAGTCAGTGCTCTTGCTTCGCTTTCTTTCCGTGGCCACTGGAAGCTGCCGGACTCCAGACGCTTGTACAGCAGCACAAATCCGTTGCCCTCCCAGTACAGCGCCTTGATCCGATCCCGGCGTCTGCCGCAGAACAGAAACAGCGTATTAGTGAATGGATCCAGGTGGAACTGCTGCTGAACCAGAGACGCCAGTTCGTCGATCCCACGGCGAAGATCTGTATAACCGCAGGCAATATACACCCGGTCAGCACCGGTGAAGTCTGTCAACATGACTTCAAAATCCGGAGGTCTGACTCCTACCTGGCATCTTGCCGGGGCATGCTGTATCAGATTTTCAACAAGGCGGAGGCCAATGATCTGATTCTCAAGAACCCGGTGCGATTCGCAGATAAAATGCGCTCGACCCGGACGGCTCCGAAACGAAAGGATGCTTTCCACGCCGAGGAAGTCCGGCGGATGATGGAGCAGCTTCCTCACGATCTGCTAGGGGAGAGCATCCGGCTGATGCTGGGCACCGGCATGCGGACTCAGGAGCTGTTGGCACTGGAACCACGCCACATTGCCCAGGACGGTTCCATGATCTCCATCCGCCAGGCGGTGAATCTGGTAAAGGGAACTGTCTCCGTGGGGCCGCCCAAGTCCCGGGACAGCTACCGGGATATTCCGGTGCCGCCGTCCCTGCGGCCCTGCGCCATGGCCATCCGGAACACGGAGAAGAAGTACATCTGGGAAGTGGGGGTGAAAGATCAGCCCTGCAACCCCTCCCACTTCCGGAAAAAATTCCGGGAGGCACTGAAACAAATTGGAGGTGTGCGGCTTCTGACGCCCCACTGCTGTCGGCACACTTACGTTTCCCAGATGCAGGCTCTGGGTGTGGATCTTCCCACCATTCAGAGCATTGTAGGCCACGCAGACCTGGATATGACACAGCATTATTTGCATGTTCAGGATTCCATCCGGCAGGAAGCAGTCAATAAGTTCAGTAAAGCCTTCGGAAACCAGGAAACTGCGTAGTTTTTGGGCAAAAAAGTATTTGGGTCATATTTGGGTCAGATGGTTGCCACCCCCGCAACCGGGGGTGGTAAATCGGAACTTTTCATCCACCGGATAAAAAGAAAAAGTTCCAAAATCCTAAGATTTCGGAACTTTTCTGGTGGAGATAAGCGGGATCGAACCGCTGACCTCTTGAATGCCATTCAAGCGCTCTCCCAAAGTAACCGGTCACATACCCCTCATGAAATGTCATGAGGGGATTTTTGCTTGGGAAGGGGAGGCGGGGAGCATCCGCATACCCTTTACGAAGTAATATTGTTCTTGCATGATAAAAAAATATATGCTACAATTCTGAATGTAAATGATAGCCGTTTTTTGTGAATTGTTTTGGAAAATTCCGTCTTCCAAGGGGATACAATCCAATAAGAATTCATGTACAGAGACAAGTGTCGGGTATGGCAAAGAATATCGGATGAAGGCATTGTGTTTTCATTCTGATAGCTTTTAGATATGGTGGTTTAGGGTTCGTTTTGGCCCTGCATTGCTTTTCGTTGGATTGGGATACGTTATTGACAATAAAGATCCGGCAAAAATAAGAGAAAAAGGAGAAGGAGAGATTGACCATGAGTGAAAAACTGTCCTCAGGTTATCGCATTAATACCCTGCTGGGTAAGGAAGCGGTAATCGAAAAATGGCTGGGTGAGGGTGGCCAGGGAGATGTCTATGCCGTTCAATATGGTGGTGAGCGGAAGGCATTAAAATGGTACAAACCATGCGGTATGGGAAAGAATCCTCAGGCTTTCTATGAAAATGTAAAGGATAATGTCATGCGGGGGTCTCCGAGCCCGGAATTTTTGTGGCCTCAGGATGTTACCGAATGGAAAGATGGCGTGTTTGGTTACATAATGGATCTTCGTCCTGACGGATATTATGAAGTCTCGGATTTTATGCTGACCAATGTTCGCTTTACATCTTACAAAACCATCATTGACGCCGCGTTACATATCGTTTCCGCCTACCGAATTTTGCACAATATTGGTTACAGCTATCAGGATTTGAATGACGGTAATTTTTTTATCAATCCTAAAAATGGCAAAGTTCTGATTTGTGATAACGATAATGTGGCACCTGACGGAAGAAAGACCGGCATCATTGGTAAGCCCCGTTATATGGCGCCGGAGATCGTTATGGGGCTGAGAGATCCATATAATCTCAGTGACCGTTTCTCCATGTCGATTATTTTATTTATCCTCTTCTGCCTGACGCATCCTTTGGAAGGGAAACGCTCACTGGTTCCGGCAATGTCTCCGGAGCTTCAGGAGAAGCTGTATGGTTCTGAAGCACTGTTTATCATGGATCCTGAGGATCGATCCAATGCGCCGGATCCCAAGATTCATCGCAATATGCGTGCAGTATGGCCCTGTCTGCCAGCCTATATGCAGGAGATATTCCTCAAAGCTTTTGGGCAGGATGCGATGAAGAATCCCAATGCCCGGCCTGCAGAACTGGAATGGGTCAATGCACTGGTTCGCTTCCGCAGCGAAATTGAACAATGTCAGTGTGGAAATGAGATATTCACAGAAGATGGCGCACCCTGTGTCTGTGAGTGCTGCCGCCGCAAGCTTAGCATTCCCTTCCGGCTGCGCTTTCAGGAATATGCGATTCCCGGAACGCCTGGCAGCCGAATTTATCGATGCCAAGTGGGCTCCTGCAAGCTGGATGAAGTGCTGAAGCCCGTCGGTCTGGTTGTGTCCAAGAAAGATGATCCCAGCCTGATTGGAATACGGAATATGACGGACAAGAGCTGGAATGCAGAGACACCCAGCGGAAAATCCAAGCGGGTTATGCCTGGAGAAGTGATCCCCATGAAAGCAGGTATTACGTTTACCATTCATGATGAAACCATTAAAATTGAATCAAACTAAGGAGATGCGATTATGCCTAAGATTGATGAACTGGAAGCAACTGCCCGCCGTGCGCTGCACATTTTCTATGTATTGGACACCTCCGGCAGCATGACCGGAACCCCCGTTGCGACGCTGAACCGCGCAATGGAAGAGACCGTGGAAGTGCTGCGCAAGCAGGCAAAAAGCAATGCGGATGCAGAACTGAAGATCGCTGTTCTGGAATTCAACACCGGAGCCCGCTGGATCCAGCCCAATGGTCCGGAGAATATGGAGGATTTTATCTGGGAGGACCTGTCCGCAGGTGGCCTGACGGATGTGGGTGCCGCTTTGAGTGAACTGGACAGCAAGCTGTCCCGGAAAGCATTCCTTAACTCCATGACCGGAGCCTATCTTCCGATTATCATCTTCATGTCCGATGGTTATGCAACCGATAATTACCAGAAAGCCCTGGATGAGATCCGGCAGAATAAGTGGTTTGCAAGAAGTACCAAGATCGGTTTCGCTCTGGGCGAGAATCCCGATATGAAGATGATTTCCGAAGTGGTCGGCAACAGTGAGGCTGTTGTCAGAACCCAGGATCTGGATCTGTTTGCACGGCTGATCAAATTTGCTTCTGTCACCGCATCCATGATGTGCAGCACCTCCCGCACCTCCAATCAGGATGTAACCGGTGCGGACATTCTCAAGGAAGCAATCGATCAGGGCAGTGCGCCAGAGTCCATCGTAGAGAATGTGCCGGTGGATGTTCCCGAGTCGTCTGCAGACGAAAAGGACAGTGCCTCCGACGGATGGGATGCAGATGACTGGGAGTGATCTCCCCTGAATGAAATGGGGTAATTTGGTATGAAGGCATTTTTTTCTTTTTCCAAGACGGTAATCGGACATCTTCATATTCAAAAGAATATACCCTGTGAAGATTCCTCCAGTTCTTTCTCGGATCCGGAAGGCCGATATCATATTGCCATTGTTGCAGATGGTCACGGAGACCCCGCATGTTTTCGCAGCAAGATCGGATCACAAATAGCGGTAGAAGTATCCACAGCCTCCTTACAGAACTTTGCAGAAAGGTTTTTCCCCTCTGAGAGCGACATGCAATCCACCATGGCAAAAACGCTGGCGTTTCCAAAAGAAAGACGACAAGAGGTGAAGCAACTAACGGATTTTATTATCTCTCAGTGGACGTCCGGTGTTTTGAAGCATTTGGAAGAAAATCCTCCCACGGAAGCGGATTGGGAAAAAGTTGGAGATAAAAAAGCGGAATATCTGGAAGGCAAGCACCTGGAGCATATCTATGGCACAACCCTGATTGCGGCATTGATGGTTTCCAACTGGCTGATTCTGATACAGCAGGGAGACGGCCGGTGCGATGTCTTTTATGAAGATGGTACTGTAGACCAGCCTATTCCCTGGGATGATCGTTGCTTTGAAAATGTTACAACTTCTCTGTGCGACGAGGATGCAGCGCAGAGTATCCGCAGCTGCGTGATTGATACTTCACTGCAGCCTGTGATCGCTTGCTATCTAGGCAGTGATGGAGTGGAAGATTCCTACCGTACTATGGAAGGAACCCATGTATTCTACAGGGAACTGTCCTGTGAGTTGGTTGAACGTCCTGTTTCGGAATTTCTGGACTATCTGGAGGGATATTTCCCGGACTTTAGCCGCAATGGCAGCGGAGATGATGTATCGGTGGCGGGGATCGTGGATGTGGAAGGACTTTCCGACCATGTGCAGGAATTTCGGGATTCTGCCAGCGCCTATGAGCTGAACGAAGAATTCGAGTACCACAACGCCCGCCTGATATCCATGTCCAGAAAGTACGGAATCCTGAAGCGCAGGCTGGATACGGCGCAAACAGCCTACGAAACCTGCGAGCGAACCTGCGTCGATACGCAAAAAGCATTGTTATCCCTGGAGAAACGTCTGCAGGAAAAGGTGGCGGAAGACGAAACAACTGATTCCGACGATGCTGACGGCGGCAGCTCCGACAATGCCTGGAAGCTGGCACGGCAGGGATTCTTTCGGCCTGTCAGGGAGTTGCTGGGAAGCCAGTCAGAACAGGCAGGAGAGATCCGGCGACGGCTGGAAACCCTCCGGTCTCAGGCGGAGCAGCTGCGCAGCCAACTGGAGCAGGAGCAGCAGCAGTGCGATTCTCTGCGGGAAAAATACAAAGAAGCCGAACAGGAATTTACCGAATATGATGCACTGCGTCAGCGGATCCAGGACAAATGCGACAGGATCCGCAGCCAGCTGGACCGTATTTCAGGAGGGGATATACCAGATGAAGATCAACGGTAGAATGGATGCAGCGGTTTTGCTGCAGAAGTGCCCTAAATCCAAGCGATTGATTGGGATTCGCGTTCAAAAAATGGAAGATGGTGACTGGTGGCGCACCTGGGCTTTTCCCCTTCGGGATGAGGTCGCCATGGGGGAGGGCTACGGAAGCGCCATGATGCACGGTAATTATTATTCCACCGGAGAGTTTCCTGGATGTCCTGATTGCGGTGCTATGTCTTTCGTGAAATGTAACTGCGGAAAAATTGCCTGCTGGAATGGCGAAAAACGAATGACCTGTCCATGGTGCGGCTGTGATATGCATGAGATAGCACCTGCCACAGAAAAGTTCGATGTATCTGGTGATATGATGTAATACATAAAACTATGGCGGCTGTTCTTTCGGGATGCAGCCGCCAGTTGCCTATCATTTTATTTGGGTTAAGAGGGGACGAAATGAGCGAATACAACGATAGATATACGGATTTACAAACGTGTCTTGAAGATATTCTGCGTGACAAAGGCATAGCTGTTTTTAGGGACAGCAATCAGATTGTCGGAATGGTACGGGATTTGATGCCGGAAAAGGCCAGCAATTGGAAAATGATGCAGCGTATGGCGGATTGTGGAATTCTGAAATCCTTTGCAGACGCGGACAATAGGGCCCAAGAGGAAAGAGAAAGGGCAGTTCGAACTGCGATCTTCAAATTAGTGGATCAGGAATCCATTGATGCGTCAAAAGCACAAAACTACGTCTGGACGATAGCGGGTGCACTTGGCTGGGCTATCCGGAAAGGAAACACCTCCCAAGAAATGTCTCCCCAAAAAGTTTCCATACCGCAGAGCGCTCCGACTGTTAAAGCGCCTGAGTCCGCACCTGTCGTAAAACGCAAGTTGGTCTTAGATTCCCGGAACACGGCACAAACCACTGCGGCATCAGATTCCGATCACCAAAGGCTGAAAGGCTCGGTTCCCAAGTCGAAACAGCCTATTACACAAAGCAACAATAACAATCCTGTATCGCAAAAGGGAAAGGGCTTTTGGCTGAAGATGGGTAGCTTTATTAACTTACTCAGCAAGCTATGGTTTTTGCTTTATGCAGTATTTGCATTCAGCGGAGCTGTAATTGCCCCCTTTACAAATCCCGATTTTTCTGTTACGCATGTACAGGTTGCCGCTTTGGCTGCGGCGGCGCTTTGTTTGGGCCATTTTGGAAAAAAGGTATCCTTTAAGCCGGTGCAGGCAATCTCCAAGCTGATTCGCAGGATTGGTGCGTTTCTCTCCAGCGTGATGATTACCGGTGCAATTCCGGTAGTTGCCTTGAATTATTACATGGGTTATACGGAAGGGGAACTGGGATGGCCGGGATTTATTTTAGCAATTTTAATGTTTTTTGCCGCATTGTCATCAATCACTGTTTTGGTCGTTGATGATATTTAAGGAAAATCTGAATAAATCATCTGCGGCTGAGCAGCGGATCTTTTCGAAGCAAATTCTCTCCCTGCCAGTGCTTGTCAATTTAATCAGAGCTTCTCTAAAATAAGAGGGGTCGAAATGAGCAAATATAAATAAATAAATGCTTATCGACTTAACTCAGCACACCACAAGATGTAGCGACGGCTCTGGTTAAGCGAAGGAAAATCTGATCGCCGGTCATGCGGCGGTTGAAGCGGAAGCAGTACTCGTCCAGATAGGCCTGC
>CALXFW010000007.1 GCA_944387685.1 uncultured Oscillospiraceae bacterium | reverse complement strand
GCGCGGCCGGCGATGCCGCCCTTGCCGCCGTTCTGGAGGCAGAAGAGGATGTTGCCGTCGTTGCCCGCCAGCACGGAGAAGTCCTTGCCCAGGTCCTGGGTCAGGTCGATGTAGGCCTTCAGGTTGTCCCGGTCGCCGCTGGAATCCTTGGCGCCCATGATCACGTCCACGTCCTTTGCAAGCTTTGCCACGGTCTCGGGCAGCAGTTTGTTGCCGGTGCGGGGCGGGATGTTGTAGAGCACAATGGGGATGTTCACGTGCTTGGCGACCTCCACATAGTGGTCATACAGCTCCTTCTGGCTGGCCACGGCGAAGCTGGGGGTGATGATGCTCAGCACGTCGGCGCCCAGTTCCTCGGCCCGCTTGCTCATGTAGACGGTGTCCTGGGTGGAGATGCAGCCGGAGCCGGCATAAACGGGGATGCGGCCCTTGACCTGGTCCACCACGGCCTCCAGAATTTCTTCCTTCTCCTTCAGGCTCAGGATGTAGCCCTCGCCGTTGGTGCCGAAGGGGAAGATGCCGTGAACGCCGCCGGCGATCTGCCGCTCCACCTGGTTGCGCAGCTCGGGGATGTTGACGCTCTCGTCCGGGTTCATGGGGGTGACAATGGGGGGAATGATGCCTTTGATCTCTACGGGTTTCATATCTTGCTCCTCCTTACATGATTTCCAGATACAGATTTCTCGCGTCCTCCGGGGTGACGGGGCGCATATTGTTCACCAGCAGCCGCTGCACCTGCATACCGGCCTCTACCAGGCCCTCCAGGTCGCTTTCGGGAACGCCGAATTCCTTCAGGCTGGTGGGGATGTCCAGGTGACGGACGATGTGCTCCAGCTTCTCGATAACCCAGGCGGTCTTCTCCTGGGGGGTGACGCAGGCCTTCACCGGGTCCTTGCAGCACCGGTCATAGACAATGGCCAGCCGGTCCTGGCAGTAGGGAGCGTTGAAGCGCATCACAGGGGCCAGCAGAATGGCGTTGGACACGCCGTGGGCAATGTGGTACTTGCCGCCCAGAGGATAGCTCAGAGCATGGACGGCGGTGGTGCCGGAGGCGGTGATGGCCAGGCCGCCGTAGTAAGCGGCGATCTGCATCCGGTTCTTCTCCTCCATGGCCTCGGGGTCATCGCAGGCCTTCTCGATGTTGTTCAGAATCAGGTCCAGGCCCTCCAGGGCGTACAGGTCGCTGAAGGGATTGGCCTTGTTGCTGGTGAAGCACTCGATGCAGTGGGCCAGGGCGTCCACACCGGTGGCGGCGGCGATCTTCCGGGGCAGGTTCTTGATCATCCGGGCGTCCAGAATCACAAAGTCGGCAATCATATTCTCATTGACGATGCCAACCTTCAGCTCCTTCTCGGGCACTGCCACAATGGCGTTGGGGGTGACCTCGGCGCCGGTGCCGGCGGTGGTGGGAATCAGGATGATGGGCACGCACTTCTGGGCCCGGCCGGGATCGTCCAGCAGTTCCTTCACGCCGTACTCATCGGTGACCAGCACGCTTGCCAGCTTGGCCGCGTCCATGACGCTGCCGCCGCCGCAGGCCACGATCATGTCGGCGCCGCTTTCCTTGAACTGGTCCACGATTTTCTGCACCGCCATGTAGGAGGGCTCCGGGGGCAGCTCATCCAGGACGTAGTAGTCCACCCCGGCGGCCTTCACCGCGGCTTCCGGCAGGGCGAACAGGCCGCAGCCCTCGATGCCCTTGTCGGTGAACATGGCCACACGCTTCACATTCCGGCTCTTGAGAATGACGGTGATGTTGTCCATGGCGTTTTCGCCGCCGTAGACTGCGTGGGGCATTTTCAGATTGTAGGTAGTCAGCATATCAAATCACTCCTGTGAAACAGAATCGGAAATTTACTTGGCGTCCCGGGCGCCTTCGCCGCTGGTGGGGTTGTACACGCCGTAGCGCTCCCGCTTGGCGCCCATCACGTCCTCCTCCGTGAAGCTGACGTACTTCACGGCCTTCCGGGTGAAGGCGGCGTAGGTCAGATGGAGCCGTCCGTCGGCGCCCTGCATGATGTAGGGGTACTCGTACTGCTTGTTGTTGGTCTTGTTCTCGTCGCCGATGAAGCCCTCGCCCCGCTCCATCCAGCGGATCATGGGGAAGGTCAGGCCGCCGTCCTCAGACAGGGCCACCGCCACCGGGCACCGCAGGCCGGGCCAGGCGCACTTGCTGCGCATATCCTCGGAGACGCAGGTGGGGTTGTAGGCGATGGCAATCCGACCGGACTGGGTGCGGATGGCGCTGATGGAGGAGTTGTTGTTGGGCAGCACCGTGGGCTTGGGCTCGGACCAGCTGTCGCCCCAGTCAAAGGACTCGCTGCGGTAGATGTTGTCCGCTTCCCGGCTGCGCATAAAGGCCACCAGGTGGCCGTCGTCCAGCTCCACCACGGTGGGATGGACCCGACCGTTGGACTTGGGCATCATCACCTGATGCCAGGTCTTGCCCTGGTCGTCGGAAATCCGGAAGGCGGAGGGGTCGCCTGCCAGGCCGTCTACGGCGTCGGTGCAGATCCAGGTGCCGTAAATCCAGCGCCCGTTCTTCAGCACCTGAATGGGCTGCCGGGAGAAGGTGCCCTCCTCGGGGAAGATGGTCTCGTAGTCGGACCAGGTTTTGCCGCCGTCGAAGGACTTCTGGCAGCGGACCTGAGAGGTGAACTGCATATTGTCCTTACCGGGAACCCGGCCCAGCTGGGCGGTATACATACACCACACCCCGCCGTCGGGACCCAGGAACAGGGAGGGATTCTGCTCGGAGCGGGTGGGATCGTTGGAGACGTCCACAGGCTCCTCCCACTTGTCCGCTCCCTTGGGAAGCCGGGCACAGACGATGTGCACGTCCGCGTCTCCCTCAAAGGTGCCGGCGAACCAGCAGCACAGCAGATCACCGTTGGGCAGCTCCACCATTCCGGGACCGTGGCAGGTGCGCCAGGGGCCGGGAGGAATGATGGCTTCCACGGTGCCCATTTCCGCGTTGCAGTAGACCTGACCATCCATGGTCAGACCGGGCAGAGTAGGATATTGCATATTGTTGACCTCCAGTTTTTAGTTTGTATTTTCAGACCTGCTGTGCCAGCCTTTGGGTCAGGCTGACCAGCAGATCCTCACTTCCGAATCCGCCGGATTTGGAGATGACGTACCGGGTTACGCCGTGGTAGGCGAAGCGGGACAGTACAACCCCCGCTTCCAGTTCGCACAGAGGCTCAATTTCATAAACCCCCAGACAGTCCATGCACTGCTTCAGGGTGTCTCCGCCGGTAATCAGCAGGGTGCCGGCAACGCCCCGGTCATTGAAGGCCCGGAGGATCCGGCCCAGGGAGCCGGAGATTCGCTGCCGGATGTCCTCCAGAGTCAGCCCCTGCTCCCGGGCGTAGCGGGCGGTGGGCTCGTTGCTGCCGGGATCGTTGCTGTCGATGACGGTGTGCGCGCCCGTTTCCAGCTGGGCGATCCAGCTGTCCAGCTGGGCCTTTCCTTCCGGGGTGTCCCAGTAGCCGGGCTCCAGCTTCTGGTCCGGGCGCATCCGCAGCCGCTGGAATCCCGCCTGTTCCGCCCGCTCCAGCTGGGTCAGGGTGATGGGATTGACGCTGCCGCAGAGCATCAGCAGCCGCCCATCCAGCTTGGGCATGGGGAAGGCGTGGCCGTCAATCCGGGTGTCCAGCAGCTCCGGCAGCATGGCGGCGAAGCCGGCGCATCCGGCCATAATCCGCAGCCTTCCCGCCTCCAGCAGCCGGTGGCCGGTGGCGAACAGGTCCTCCTCGCTGGCGGCGTCGAATACCAGAATCCCCTCCTGCTCCGGCAGGGGCGTGTCCGGCCCCAGGGCGGGCAGGGAGAGCACCGGGTCCTGGGCCTGAGCGCCCACCAGCCGGTCCACCCGGGACTCGGTTACCGGCTCGAAGGGGTCCTTGCCGAATACGCTCTGGTCCACCGGCACCTCCCGGATGTAGTGAACGCCCTGGACGGTGCACCGGCCAATCTGGGGAAAGGCGGGGATGAAGGGGAGCTGCCGGGCACCGCTGGCGTGGAGCACCGCGCTGAGCTCCGCTCCCACATTGCCCCGGAGGGCAGAGTCGGTTTTTTTGTAGATGTACGGCACCTGAAGCTGGACGGCCAGGGTTACCGTCCGGTGGACGATGTCATAAGCCTGCCGGGGCTGCAAATGGCGGGTCTCCGCATCCACCACCAGCACGTCCAGGGTTTCTCCGATCCCGCTCCAGTCGGAGGAAGCGTCGGTAATAACGGCGGTTCTGGCTCCGTGGGTGGCCAGCTGTACGCCGGCATCCAGGGCGCCTGTAAAATCGTCAGCGATGATCAAGAGCTGGATCATGATAATCTCTCCCTTTCTAGGTGCCTTTTGTTGAGACTATCTTATCAGATATTAAGGTTTTGCGCCAGAAAATAGAGGGAAATTCTGTTCCTATATGAAACGGTTTTACATTTTGTTTAGAATTTGCCCGCAGATTCGCTTCAATTTGGAACACACTTGCAAAGAACGGGATAAAATATATTTCAATCTGAAACGCACAGAAAGCTGCGCCGCCCCCATTGTCTGGGAGCGGCGCGGAACGAAAAACCCCGCCGCTGCGCAAGCAGCGGCGGGGGAATATCAGGGCTTTGTTTCTCCCAGATGGCGCCATAGGGTGGTGCGGCTGATGCCCAGCTGCCGGGCGGCGGCAGTCTGGTTTCCGCCGTTGGCCTCCAGGGCCTGATGGATGATCCGGCGGGTAATTTCCTCCAGCGTGCCCTCGGGGGCGTCTGCAGGCTGCTGCCGGGCGGCGGCGTGGGCCAGGCCGGCCTCCTTGGCCAGCAGCTCCGCCACCAGGGAGGAGCGGATGTAGGCAGAATCGGTGAGAATGGCCAGCTCGTAGAGAATTTGCTTGAACTGGGTGTAGTTGTTGGGCCATTTGTACTGGCGCAGCTGCTCGATGGCGTTGGGCTCGAAGCCGGAAATCTGCTTGCCCAGCTCCTGGTTCAGATTGCTCAGGTACAGGCTGGCCAGGGAGGGGATTTCGTCCGAACGGGTCCGCAGGGCGGGCAGCCGCAGGGTCAGGCAGCCCAGAGCCAGGGTGACCTTCCGCACCGGCAGAGGCAGGGCGTCTCCCTCCCGGCAGGTGCAGGAGAAAATCAGCCGCTGACGCTTGGCCAGACCCGTCTCCTGAATCACGGTCTGCAGCTGTAAAAGCCTGCTCTCCGGCAGCGCCTCAAAGTACTGGAAATACAGGGTGTTGTGGTAGTCATTAAAGGGGGAGCTGGGGTGATTCAGCAGGAAATCCCAGCTTTTCTCCGCCAGCAGCTTGCAGTTGAACACCCAGAAGGGGGTGTTGGTCCGGCCGCTGCGCAGGTACAGGGCCCGGGCGATCTGCTCCTTGCCGGTGCCGTCCTCCCCGGCGATGAGCACGCACTGGCGGGACAGGGCAAAGGCGGAGACGGTGTTTTCCACCTCGCCCATGGCCCCGGAGATGCTGTAGAAGCTGCTCATAAACAGGTGCTCGCATTCCACCCGGCCGTAGCTGCGCATTCCCAGCTTGGTGCCCCGCAGGGGAATCTGTCCCGGACGGCAGGTGAACAGAACGTAGGCGGCGTCCCACATCTGAATCTGCCGGGCGGTGATGCCGTAAAGGGTGTTCAGATTTTTGTAGTAGAAGGAGAGGGTCCGACCCGGACTCACCTCCTTCAGGTGGGAGCGCAGAGCGGACAGCAGCTCGCCGGAAGGCTCCGCCGGATTGCTGTAGCGCACGCCGCCCTTCCGGTCCAGCAGCACCGTGGATACGTCCTCCTGATTCATGCTCCGCAGGATCATGTTCTCCAGCCGCATACGCCGGAATGCCTTGCTGAAGGACACCGCCTGGTCCAGGGCCGTCCGCAGGCCCTCCGCTCCGGAGGTGATGAGGAAGGCGTCCATTCCCATCTGCCGGGCGGCAGTGTGGGTGACCATGTCGCTGACCACCATCCGGTAGCCCTCCCGGTGGAGCCGGTTCAGGGTGCACACCACATCATCCCGGCTGTGGATGGTGATGATGTCGATGTCGTAGCGCAGCAGGTCGCACAGGGTGTGGGCCGGCTCCGTGA
Organism: uncultured Oscillospiraceae bacterium; assembly: GCA_944387685.1. GTDB lineage: Bacteria > Bacillota > Clostridia > Oscillospirales > Oscillospiraceae > Faecousia. The sequence continues at coordinate 5,857 of CALXFW010000007.1, read as the reverse complement.
TGCTGGGAAATCCCACAATGGCGTACCGGCCCCCGTAATTCTCCGCCAGCTTGATGGAGCGAAGCACATCGTACACCGACAGCTTGATGTCAATCACCGGCACGCTGCTGACCTGCCGGATCTGTTCGGCGGTGCCGCCCCGGGAAATGACGCAGTCGTAGCTGTCCTTGGGAATGGCCTGGACAATGGCGGCGCCCTCGTCCAGGTCGCCGATGGCCACGTCCAGCTTGACGTTGGGATAGTTTTCCGCCGCCCGTTCCATGGCGGCCTTCATCCCCTCGTAGGGGGCGATGCCAAGAATGTGAATGCGGCTTTCCTCCATGGTAATTCCTCCCGGATGTGAAGCATCGTGGATACACTGCCTCCAGTGTACCACAGACTGTCCCAAAAGGAAACAGATTTTTCCTCATTTTCCGAGGCTGCTCCGCCGGGAGCCCGGAGCGTTGTTTCAAAAGAACACAGAAGGAGCGGTCAGACCATTTCCTCCAGATGGTAGATGTAGTCCAGGGATTTCAGGGCCTCAATAATTTCGCGGTGGGTTTTGTACTTTTTCAGCTCCGGGCTGCAAATGGTGATGGTAATGGTGTACACGCTGAGACCGGAGCCCAGGTAGGCCTGGTTGGACTCAATGTCGTCAATCCGCAGACCCAGCCGCCGGCTCACGGTGACAAAATCCCGGAGGTATTCGCTGTTGATCAGCTCCAGGTGAATTTCAAAATGGTTGGAGCGGTTCTTCAGGTATACCTCGATGGATGGGAAGGCGGACAGAATGCACAGCAGGAACACAAACACCACCAATGTTACGGTGTACAGGCCTGCGCCGATGGTGAAGCCCAGGCAGGTGCAGGCCCACAGGGCGGCGGAGGTGGTCAGGCCCTTGATCTGGCTGCGGGAGCTGAAGAGCACCGAGTTGCCGCTGACCATGGCGGCGGAGACAATGGCGGCGGCGGACAGCAGGGGCAGGGAACCGCCCTGGGCCCGCATCAGGTAGATGTCCAGCATCATGCACACCGTGGAGAAAAAGGAGATCAGCACAAAGGTTCTCAGTCCTGCGGAGTGCCGCTTGCTGGAGCGCTCGCATCCGATGATGGAGGTGAGCACCACGGAAATGGCAATGCGCAGGATGATGGACAGAGTATTGGGCTCCTGGGTCCAGGAACCGATCCAGCGGACGATGGGGTCGCTGGTTTGCAGCAATGTCAGGGCTTCCATGACCGGGGATTCCTCCTTCTGGCAGTTTGTCCGGGCAGAGAATAGCCATACAGGGCGGCGTGTTCATCCGCCGCCTCATCATAGGCCAGTTCTTCCTCATAGTAGGGATTCTCGTGTTTGGGCAGTTCCCGCTGAATGGCCTGAATCTGCTGAATCAGCCGCTCCACCTCGTTGGGAGGCTGCTCCGCCGGGTTTTCCGGGATCTGGGCCAGCTTTTCCAGCCCCTTGCCGTAGGAGCCGGACAGGTACAGCGACAGCTTGGCGCAGGCGGGACCGATGAGCTCATAGAGCACGCTGGAGGCCAGGATGATGGTTTCCAGGGCCTGCCCCATGCTTCCGCCCAGGGTTCGGGCGCCCATGGCGGCCAGGCCGATGGCCACCCCCGCCTGGGGAATCAGGGCAAGGCCCAGGTAGTTGCGGACGGATTTGTCCTTCCGGGCCAGCAGGCAGCCAAGAAAGGCTCCGCCGTACTTGCCCACAATCCGGGTGAAAAAGTAGGCCACACCCACGGTGAGCAGGGACACCCCGCCCACGCTGTCCGAAACCCCCACAATGGCTCCCAGGTCAAAGTTCAGCCCGGAGCGGACAAAGAACAGCAGCAGAATGGGCGGGCTGAAATAGTTCAGCTGCTTGAACAGCCGGCTGTCGTCGGTGGTGTTGATGTAGACCATGGCCATGGACATGCACCCCAGCAGGGCGGACACGTCCAGCAGGGCGCAGATGCCGCAGAAGGCAAACAGCAGGGCGATGGTGACAATCAGCCGGTTGTCTGTGGAGCGCTTGTGGAGCAGCAGTTTCAGAAACAGGCCGAACAGGCCCCCCAGCAGGAATACAAACAGGTTCACCAGCAGGGGTGTGACCACATTTCCCACCTGGAAGGCGCCGGTCATGGAGGCCAGGGCCAGGGAGATGGCCACGCTGTAGGCCACCAGCCCCACCACGTCGTCCAGGGCCACCACCTGGAGCAGGGTGTCCACAAAGTCGCCCCCGGCATGGGTCTGGCGGATGGTCATCATGGTGGAGGCGGGCGCGGTGGCGGAGGCCAGGGCGGCCAGCACCACGGAGAAGTTCAGCTCCAGCCCCAGCACCAGATAGGTGACCAGGAACACCACCACTGAGGCCAGGCAGGCCTCCAGCACGGTGATGAGCAGGATATTGGGGCCGCTTTTCTTCAGGGTGGAGAACCGGAAGAACTCGCCGGTGCTGAAGGCGATGAAGGCCAGAGCGATATCCGCGATGAAGTCCATGCCCGAAATCAGGCCCGTGGGTATCAGATGCAGACAGTAGGGGCCCATTACAATTCCCGCCACGATGTAGGCGGTCACATTGGGCAGCTTCAGCCGCTTGGTGATCCGGGTCATGGCGAAGCCCCCGATCAGCATCAGGGAGATGGAGATGATGACAATGGAGACGGAGGAGGTGATGTGCAGCGCCTCAAACAGGGGTGTGGTCATGGGAACGCTCCTTTCTTTGCTTTTTCTTTACTATAATCCCCTTTGAGAAAAAGTCAAGAAAGATTCCGAATTTTCTTTTGTATACCCGAAATACATTGTTACAGAGAAGGATATGTTTCAGAAAACAGAGAAAATGCAGGAATCAATGCGCCGGGGCGGAAAGCCTGGGGAGAGAAGGACCTGGCCCTGGTGTGCAGGACGGATGGGAGCTTCATCGGGAAAATTCACCTGAACCCGGACAACCAACTCTACTCCCTGACCCGGGAGGCGTGGGAAGCCGGAGGGAGAGATCTGCGCCTGGGTATTTCTTGACATTGGACCCGGTATGGGATAAGATGATTTTACAAACCGATACCGACTGCAAGGGGGAATTGCTATGGATCAAAGACCGAATATCATTCTGCTGATGGCCGACCAGATGCGGGCGGACTGCATGGGCATTGCGGGCCATCCGGATGTAAAAACGCCCTATCTGGACGCCCTGGCCGCCGACGGCGTCATCTACCCCAACGCCTACGCTGCCTGCCCCACCTGTGTTCCTGCCCGGGCTGCTCTGTATACCGGCATGAGCCAGGAGCACACCGGACGGGTGGGCTATGAGGACCGGGTGCCCTGGAACTATGCCCACACCCTGGCCGGGGAACTGAGCAAGGCGGGGTACTATACCCAGTGCGTGGGCAAGATGCACGTCCATCCTCTGCGCAACAACCTGGGCTTCCACGATGTACGCCTCCACGACGGCTACCTCCACGCCTACCGTTACCCCGACACCCCCAGCTATGAGGACCAGCGGGTGGCGGACGACTATTACTGGTGGCTCAAGCAGGAGCTGGGGGTGGCTGCGGACCCGGTGGACAACGGCACCGACTGCAACAGCTGGGTGGCCCGGCCCTGGATGTACGAGGAGAAGTACCACCCCACCAACTGGGTGGCCAATGAGTGCCTGGACTTCCTCCGCCGCCGGGACCGGAGTATGCCCTTTTTCCTGATGGCCAGCTTTGTCCGGCCCCATCCCCCGGTGGACGCCCCGGAATATTATTTCAATCTGTACAAGGACAAGGACCTGGCGCCCCCCTGCCGGGGGGACTGGGACGATGAGGAGCGGATGTACCGGGACGGCCACCGCTACAACGCCCAGTCCGCACCCAGTGACCCAGAGTACATCCGCCAGCTGCGGGTGGGCTACTATGGGGCCATCACCCACATGGACCATCAGATTGGCCGGCTGATCTCCGCTCTGGTGGAGCAGCGGCTCATGGACAACACCGTGATTCTCTTCTGCGCCGACCACGGGGAGATGCTGGGGGACCACCTGATGTTCATGAAGGCCAAGCCCTACCAGGGCAGTGCCCGGGTGCCCATGTTCCTGTCCGGCCCGGAGAAGTATGTGGGCGGGCACCGGCGGCTGTGCGGCGACCTGGTGGAGCTGCGGGACGTGATGCCCACCCTGCTGGAGCTGGCGGGAGCCCCCATTCCGGACACCGTGGACGGAGTGAGCATGCTCCATCCGGTGACCCGGGAGTGGCTCCACGGGGAGCACACCCTGGGCCAGGATTCCATGCACTACATTGTCACCAAGCGGGATAAGTACATCTGGTACTCCCAGACGGGGAAGGAGCTGTACTTTGACCTGGAGAAGGACCCCCACGAAACCCACAACGCCATCGGCGACGGGGACTGCCAGAGCCGGATTGCCCAGCTCCGGAACAACCTGATTCAGGCCCTGGCGGGCCGGGAGGAGGGCTACTCCGACGGCAGGCAGCTGATTGTGGGAAGAACGCCTCTGACGGTGCTCTCCCGCGCCCGATAACCAGCCCAAAGTAAAAATCCCCGGTTCCGTGCAAAAACGGAACCGGGGATTGCTTATGGAGTCGGGCTCAGCCCCACAGGCCGTCGGGGTACAGGCCCTTCTGGGTCATGTCCTTCAGGGCGGCCATAACCACAGGTTTGTCGGCGGCGTAGGTCACGCCGTACCACCGGTCGGGGGAGGTGAGGACCTTCACGGTGGCCTTGCCCTCGGAAATCAGCTGGGACACGGGCAGGGGGAGGAAATATTCGCCCTTCAGGGGGTTCTCCACCAGGGTGGTGTTCAGGAAGGTGACGAACCGCTTCTCAATCTCCTCCAGGAAGGAGGGCATAAAGCCCCACATATTCATGGACACGATGGTGTCCGCCGCCACATCCACCCAGTTCTCACCGTCCTCGGTGAAGTGGATGCCGCCCGCATACTGCTCAATCCGGGTGCGCTCGGTGACCTCTGTGAGGTAACCGTTTTCGTCGGTGACGCAGATGCCCCGGGCCACGGAGCCGTTCTCGGTGACGGTTTTGCTCATCTCATAGCCCACCATACAGTAGCCGAAGGGGTCCTGGGTCTTGGACAGCTGGTCGTAGATCACCTGGAAGGCGTGCTTGCCGTAGTAGTCGTCGGCGTTGATGACGGCGAAGGGCGCGCCGTCGATGGCCTCCTTGGCGCACAGCACAGCATGGCCGGTGCCGAAGGGCTTGGTCCGGCCCTCGGGGATGGAATAGCCTTCGGGAATGGCGGTAAGCTCCTGGTAGGCGTAGCGGATCTCCACGGGAGCTTTCTTCAGCCGGGCGCCTACGGTGCTCAGGAAGTCGTCCTTGATGGCCTCCTTGATGATGATGACCACCGTGTCAAATCCGGCCTGATGGGCGTCATAGATGGAGTAGTCCAGAATGGCTTCACCCTGGCTGCCCACGGGATCGATCTGCTTCAGTCCGCCGTAGCGGCTTCCCATGCCGGCGGCCATTACAACGAGAACAGGTTTCTTTGCCATGATATTATCTCCTTTGTTTCCCCTGGGGGAATGATGGTATGGATGGTGTTCAGCGGGCGTACTTGTTCACCACGTCGTGCATGGCCTGGAACTGCTCCTCCATGTCCTTCACCAGCTTGAACTGGGTGCGGCAGCGGTCCAGGTTCTGGCCGGGATAGCGGGTGTGGAAGTAGTGGTTGCCCTCCAGGTAGTCGGTGAGGAAGCGGATGCCGCACTCCAGGGTCATCAGCCGGGCGCCCCAGGGCAGGTACTCCAGTTCCGCAGGGGTCAGGGCGCCCTGGCAGCCCTCCAGGAAGCCCCGGGTGTAGACCTCATACAGGCCAATGTCAAAATACACCTTGGTCAGATCCTTTTCGTCCTCGGCGCTGTGGTTGGCGCCGAAGCGGATGGAGT
>CALXFW010000006.1 GCA_944387685.1 uncultured Oscillospiraceae bacterium | reverse complement strand
TCGGCAATATCGTCACCAAGAACCGGGCGTTCCTGGCCTTGGTGCTGCATTCCGTCTGCATCTGCGCTGTTCAGGCTCTGGGCCAAGGCGCTGCCGTTTATATGTACGCTGACGTTCTGGGCGACATCGGTATGCAGGGCTATGCCAGCACCCTGTCTTCTGTGCTGATCATCTGCATCCTGGTCGTGGCACCTATCCTGACCCGGAAGTGGGACCTGGTTTCCATCATTCGTGTTTGCCTGATGGGCGGCTTCATCTCCCTGGGCGCCCTGCTGGCCTATACCCTGATGGTGGATGAGCTGAATGCTTGGCTGTTCGTCATCTGGAACGCCATCGGCAACGGCCTGATCACCATGTCCGTTCAGATGCAGTGGGGCCTGGTGGCTGAGACCATCGACTACAACGAGTACCTCACCGGCAAGCGGAATGAGGGCACCATCTACGGCTTCTTCTCCCTGTCCCGCCGTGTTGGCTCCACCATCGCCAACTCCCTGTCCGTGCTGCTGATCGCCGGCATCGGCTATGACGCTGCTCTGACCACCGCTGGCCTGATGCAGGCTGACTCCACCATCGCCGGCATCAAGCTGATGGTTGTGGGCTTCCCTGTTGTGGCTGCTCTGGGCTCCTGGACCTGCTTCACCTTCATCTGGAACATCAACAAGGATGTGCGGGCCAAGATGGCTGCCTGGAAGAAGGAGAAGGCTGACGAGGAGGCTAAGCGTCTCGAGGCTCTGAAGTAATTTCCCGCTTCAAAATAGAATTAAGGAAACGGCACGAATTTTCGTGCCGTTTCTTTTTGTCATGGATAGAGCAAAGTACATACAATGGCATGAATCCGTTCCGCTGAAACGCAGGAAGAAAGGAGGCAAAAAATGACAAATCAGAACAAAACTGTTATTTATTCTCGAATTTTGTAGTTGTAAATTTCCTAAGGATGCTGTATAATACATCAGGTTATGCATACTTTAATCTGCGGGAGTTTTGACGTATATGTTTAAGAATAGGAAAATTGCCAAGTATCTGGTTCCCGGCCGTCATGTGCACCTGGTCGGCATCGGCGGTGTGTCTATGCGGCCCCTGGGACTGGTTCTGAAAGGAATGGGAATGGAGGTAACCGGCTCGGACATGAGCGCTTCGGTGTCCACCCAGGAACTGGAGAATCAGGGAATACCGGTTGCCATTGGCCACCACGCAGAGAACATTCGGGGCGCGGAGTGTATTATCCGCACAGCGGCGGCCCACAATGACAATCCGGAAATTGCAGCGGCCCGGGCGGCCGGCATCCCGGTCTTTGAGCGGGCGCAGGCATGGGGGCAGATTATGAAGTCCTACAAGAATGCGATCTGCATCTCCGGCACCCATGGAAAGACCACCACCACTTCCATGATGACCCACATTCTGATGGAGGCAAACCTGGACCCCACGGTGATGATTGGCGGCTATCTGCCCCTGCTTCATGCCGGACACCGGGTAGGCCAGGGGGATACCATCCTCCTGGAGAGCTGTGAGTACTGCGATTCTTTCCTGAATTTCTTCCCCACCCTTGCGGTGATCCTCAACGTGGAGGCGGACCATCTGGACTATTTCAAGGACCTGGAGGATATTCAGAAATCCTTCCATAAGTTTGCGTCCCTGGCCACCTTTGGCGTTATTGCCAACGGGGATGACCCCCACACGGTCTCCGCGATGCAGGGGATTGATTACGTTTCCTTTGGCTTGGGAGAAGAGAACCGAATCCATGCCGCCAATATGCACCCGGATTGGCAGCACTTTGACGTAATTTGCGACGGGGAGTTCTACTGTCATCTGGATATGGGTGTCTGGGGCAAACACAATGCCCTGAATGCCCTGGCGGCGGCTGCGTCCGCCTGGATGATGGGTATTCCCGGCGAGGCTGTCTCCCATGGCATCGAGTCGTTCCATGGCGCAGGGCGGCGCATGGAGTTCAAGGGCAAGTTCAATGGGGCGGATGTGTACGACGATTATGCGCACCACCCGGACGAACTGGCTGCTACCATCAGTGCGGTGCGCTCTGCCATGCCGGGCAGACGGTTGGTCCTGGCGTTCCAGCCCCATACATATACCCGTACCAAGGCGCTTTTCGATGACTTCGTCCGGGAGCTGCAGAAGCCGGATGTGGTTGTTCTGGCGGAGATTTATGCTGCCCGGGAGCGCAATACCATCGGCATCTCCTCGGCGGACCTGGCAGAGCAGATTCCGGGCTCCGTATTCTGTGAAACCTTGCCGGAGGTGACGGAGTACCTGCGTGAGCACGTCCAGGAGGGCGATGTGGTGATTACCATGGGCGCAGGAGACATTTTCCGGGCGGGAGAGGCCCTGCTGGAGGCAAAATAAAAGCGTGCCTGGAAAACCGGCACGCTTTCGGCAGAAGACCTGTCATGTTTCCAGAACAAGGTGGTCAACTCCGGAGGATTCAAATTCCGACATGTATTGATTCATCCGGCCTACGATCTCGTCGTAGTTTTCGTCGGTGATTTCCGGATAGTCCATATCCCGCCGGGACAGCTCTTCGGCCAGGATTTCATAGAAGATGTTGTCCTCATAGTAGGCGATGGCTTCATGGATGCCGCCCTCGGTGTAGGCCCGGGAGGGAACGATGGTGCCTTCCCAAACCTCAGAAAGTGCGGGGGAGAGGGAAAATATTTTGCTTTCCAGGGCATCATAATCCGGAAACCGGTCATCTCCCCGGGTGGAGTTCAGCACCCAGTTCCCGATATAGACCAGATCCAATAGCCGTCGGAATTCCTTATTGGTCAATTCAATCTGCATGATGAACCTCCTTGCCTGCGGCATGAAAGGCCACGTCCCGGCGGGCTGCCGGAACGGCCCGAACGGCGGCCGCCCAACCTCTTAGTGCTATTATAGCATGGATCCTGGGAATTTCCAGATGAATATTGTGAATTATCTTAAGAATGAGGCGATAGCGTGAAAAAAATAAATGTCTGTATTTTGTTCGGAGGCATCAGTCCGGAACATGAGGTTTCCCTGCGTTCGGCGGAATCCGTGCTGAACAATATAGATAAAGAGCGATACCATATCTTCCCTGTAGGCATTACCAAAGAGGGGGAGTGGATCCTGTTCGGCGGAACGGACTATTCCATGCTGCCCAAGGGCACTTGGCAGTCCCACCCCGGCAACCGCCGCGCGGCCATTTCCCCCGTTCGGGGACAGGGTCTGCTGAGTTTTGAGGGGGACACCGTGGTTCGGGAGCATATCGATGTGGTGTTCCCGGTGCTCCATGGGGAAAATGGGGAGGACGGAGCCATGCAGGGATTGCTGCAAATGGCGGGGATTCCCTATGTGGGCCCTCATGTGGGAGCTTCTGCTGTGGCCATGGACAAGACGCTGACAAAGCTGGTTGCCGATCAGGCCGGGGTGCCCCAGGCAGCCTGGCAGATGGTGCGCAGAGGAGAGCTGTCGAACCGGATGGAAAATACCCTGGACACGCTGGAGCTTCGTTTCCGCTATCCCATGTTTGTCAAGCCCGCAGGCACCGGCTCCTCCGTGGGAGTATCCAAGGTCCGCGACCGGGAGGCCCTCCGGGAGGCTCTCCATGCGGCGGCGGTGTACGACAGCAAAATCCTGGTGGAGGAGTTCATCGATGGACGGGAGATTGAGGTTGCCGTAATGGGCAACGAGAATCCTGTGGCCTCGATCTGCGGAGAGATTGATTCCGGCGTGGAATTCTACGACTATGACGCCAAATACCTGACGGACACCTCCACCGCCTATATTCCTGCCCGGATTCCTGAGCGTGTTGGGGAGATTGTGCGGGAAACCGCAGTGAAAATCTACTGCGCCATCGGCTGCCAGGGGCTGAGCCGGGTGGATTTCTTTGTAACCCATGGGGAGAACCGGGTGGTGTTCAATGAAATCAACACCATCCCCGGTTTCACTTCCATCTCCATGTATCCCAAGCTGTTTGATGCCAGCGGCATTCCCTACAGCCAGCTGATCGATGAACTGCTGCGGCTGGCCATGGAGGCCGGGAAATGAAGCAGCCGGTTGTACTGACCGTCCGGGGGCGGCAGAGCTATGTGGGACAGGAGCCGGAAATAATTGAGCTCACCACCGAGGGAACCATGGAATTCCGGGACGGCGGCTGGGATATCACCTATGAGGAGAGCGCTCTTACCGGGCTGGAGGGCGTGACCACCACCTTCCGGGTAGAACCGGGGAAGATTGTCCTCAATCGTACCGGCTCCCTGCATTCGCAAATGGTCTTTCAGCAGGGAATGTCCCATGATTCCCTGTATCAGATGCCCTTTGGGGCCTTGATGCTGACGGTAAAGGCAACCCATGTGTTTTTTGACATCGTTTCCGATGGCGGTTCCATTGACCTGGTGTATCAGATTACCATTGAAAACAGCGAAGCAGGGGAGATTGACTATCACCTGGATATCCGTGCAAAATAATGACATCCGCCGGCCAGCGCATTCCAATGGCGCTGGCCGGCGGATATTTTTTAGGCTGCTTCCGACAAATCCTCGGGAAGCTGATTAACCGTATCCAACGATTCCAGATCGGTATCGTCGGAAGGAGTCGATGTGGGGGTCGAGGTAGCTTCCGTGGGAGCAATGGTTTCCGTGGGAGCGGTGGTCTCCGGCTGGGTAGGGGGAGTGGTTTCCGGAGGCTGAGTGGTTGTGGGAGGAACTGTGGTTTCAGGCGGCTGGGTAGTCGGCGGTGTTGTCTCAGGGACAGTTGTCTCGGGAACCGTGGTTTCCGGGGGCTCCTCCACCCGGGCAACCACCTTATTCACAGTTTTGTATTGGGAGGTAGCTACATAGTCCTCAGACAGCAGCTCGTTGGTCTGGTTGTCATACTTGCGCTTGTAGGTTTTCACGGTATAGCCGGTGACGCCTTCCTTGATGACATCTCCATCCTTGTAGCCCTTGTCATTTTCAAAGGCATAGTCTTCATAGTCTGTGCCGGGCTCCTGGGTAGCGGTGATCTTGTAGGTCATCTTCACATAGTAGTCCCGGTCATCGGTGCCCAGAATCTGCACCTTCACATAGCCGTTGGACACTTCTGCCAGAATTTTGATGGGGTAGCTGGTGTTGTTGCGGAACTTGAAGTCCGGGGAACCCCAGCTGACCGTGGCGTCCATACCGTAATCGATGTAGGTTGGGACAAATCCGTGGTTGATACGGGATACGATGTCCAGATCGGCAAGCAGGCAGCTGTAGTACAGCGTGGAGGACACCTGGCAGATGCCGCCGCCAACCTCATCCACGGTTTCGTTGCCGGAGTAGGCGGGGGCGGGCTTGTAGCCCTTGGCCGTGGTGCGCTGGCCCAGAGTGTCATTGAAGGAGAACGTCTCTCCGGGATTCAGAATCAGTCCGTTGATGGCCTGACAGGCCAGACGGAGGTTGGTATTGCGGTTTTCATTGCTGGTGTGCTTGGTCTGGCCCTCGCCCAGAATGTCCTGGAAGAAGGCGCTCCCGTCCAGGATGTCCGGCTCGATGTACTCCATGGGAATCCGGATTTCCTCTCCGAAGTCAGCCTCGTCCACCAGCTTCTGGGCCTTCTCCAGGTCGAACTCATACCCATAGGAGCCGGGGACGGCTTCCTGGGTCTCGGGGTCCAGTGTGGCGTTTACCGGGGCAATGTAAAATTCCTTGTAGATGGACTCCAGGTTAATGGGATCGGGCTCGGTTACCTCATCCACTGTTTCCACAGTGACCAGGAACTGATGCTGCCCGTACGCTTCCAGCACCTGATTGTACACTGCCTCCGGGTCAAAGCCAATGCCCGGCGTGCCCATCAGAATTACCAGCGTCTGGGCGGGGGCATTTTCGTCAAACTTATCTGCGGAGAGCTCCGGCTCTTCTCCTTCCAAACCGTAAGTCGTCTGGGTCAGGGTGCTTCCCGAGTCTCCTGCATAGCTCGTCAGGGTATCACGGATATAGGTTTCGTCCAGCTTCAGGTAGTCCAGCAGGTCTATCACATAGGGCTGAAGCTTGGAAGCGGCGTAGGCCTGCTCCCGTTCCTCTGCAGAGCCGGTTCTGCCGTAGGCGTAAGCCGCCTCTACCGCTGCTTTTACATTCAGCTCCGCCTCAGTGTCCTTGGCGGAAAGCTCAATTTTGACACCGGACAGGTCAATGACCATGGGGTCCGCGCTGTAGGTCTGGCTGGTGATGGTCTTCACCGAGGAAACAGCCTGCTCCTTGGTCATGCCCCCCACAGGTATATCGGCAAGATAGACGTTGTCCAGAATCTTTCCGTCGTAGGGGTCGGAGGCGCTGGCCAGGAAGATTCCCACCACACCCACAATCAGGAGCAGCGCCACACCGCACAGTCCGGCCAGCACATATTTCTTGTACTGGGTGCAGAAATCGATGGCGGTATTCAGCCATTGCATTACAGGATTGTCCGGAAGCTCCGATTCATCCTCAGAAGGCCCATCCTCAGGGTCGGGACCATTCCCATCCGGTCCCTGGAAGGTGGTGCTGTCTGCCGTGGGAGGAGAGGGGGGAAGGGGCTGCCCGAAGGGAAGGCCGTTCTCGTCAGAGGCGGGGGGAGCCGAGGGGACGTCGGAGGACTCCGGAAGGAAGTCCGGGGCCTCGTCTTCTATATCCGGGAGCTCCACAGGCGGCTCCCGGTTTGGTGCCGGCTCCTGGCCGGTAAGCTGGCGGAAGGTTTTTTCAATCTGCCGCTCTTCCTCCCGGTGGGGCCGTGGGTTGGAAAATTTACCTTGTGCCATAGCACATCCTCCTGTCTCGGGGATAAAATTTACCGTATTATAGCATACTTCCCTGGAAAAGCAAGAATCCTAAGGGGATCTTAAGAATTGCACAGGCTTCGATAGTGATCCAGAAATACCTTGCTCTGCTTCAGACTGTCCACCCCGGAGGCAAGCTTCAGCCGCAGCGTGGGCTCCTTTGTGTTGGCCAGGAAGGTAAGCCGGGCTTTGTAGTCCGGGTCTGCGCACAGGGCGGATACCGCCTCAAACCGCAGATTGCTCAGGGTGAACAGCACGTCTCCGGATTTCTGCCGGATGTCCTTGATACCCACATCCCGGGCCTTGGCCCGGAGCAGGGCGATATCGATGAGATTCAGCACACCCTTGGGGGGTTCGCCATACCGGTCCACAATTTCGTCCAGCAGATCATCGGCATCCTCCTGGGTTCGGATTGCCGCCATCCGGCGGTACAGGTCCATCCGCTCCTCACCCCGGGAGACGTATGCCTTGTCCACATTGGCAGTGACGTTCAGATCGGCAGTGCAGTCCGGAGCCTTGGGCGCCTCCCCCCGTTCCTCCAGCACCGCTTCATCCAACAGCTTCAGGTACATATCGTATCCAACGCTCATCATGTGCCCGGACTGCTCGGCGCCCAGCAGATTGCCGGCGCCCCGAATCTCCAGGTCGCGCATGGCGATTTTGAAGCCGGAGCCAAATTCCGCAAAATCCCGGATGGCCGACAGCCGCTTTTCCGCGATTTCCGTCAGATTCTTGTCCGGACGGTAGGTAAAATAGGCATACGCATGGCGGGTGGAGCGGCCAACCCGTCCCCGAAGCTGATGCAGCTGAGACAGGCCGAACCGGTCTGCATTCTCAATAATCAGGGTGTTGGCGTTGGGAATATCCAGTCCGGTTTCAATGATAGTGGTGCAGACCAGCACCTGGATTTCTCCTTCCGTCATGGCCTGCATCACATCTCCCAGAGCCTCCTCGGACATCTGCCCGTGGGCAACACCCACCCGCAGACCGGGAATCCGGCGCTGGAGAGCGCTGGCGCACTGGTCGATGGTTTCCGTCCGGTTGTGCAGGTAGTAAACCTGACCGCCCCGCTCCACTTCCCGGCGGATGGCGTCGTCCAGCACAGCGGTGTTGTGCTCCATGACGAAGGTCTGTACCGGATACCGGTCCGCTGGCGGCTCCTCGATGGTCGACATATCCCGAATCCCGGACAAAGCCATATTCAGCGTCCGGGGGATGGGGGTGGCGGACAGGGTCAGTACATCCACGCCCTTGGACATCTCTTTCAGCCGCTCTTTGTGACTGACGCCAAAGCGCTGTTCCTCGTCAATAATCAACAGCCCCAGATCCTTGAACTGTACGCTTTTTTGCAGCAGCTTGTGGGTGCCGATAATCAGGTCCACAGCGCCAGCCCGAAGCTTCTGCAGCGTCTGCTGCTGAAGCTTGGGAGTACGGAACCGGCTGAGAACGTCGATATTTACCGGGAAGCCCCGGAATCGGGCTACCGCAGTCTGGTAGTGCTGCTGAGCCAAAACGGTGGTGGGAACCAGAATGGCCACCTGCTTGCCGTCCATAACGGCTTTCATCACCGCTCGGAGGGCTACCTCCGTCTTTCCGAATCCCACATCTCCGCAGAGAAGACGGTCCATAGGGGTGGGGGATTCCATATCCCGCTTGATGTCGGCGATGCACCGGAGCTGATCATCCGTTTCCGGGTAGGGGAAATTGTCCTCAAATTCCCGCTGCCAGGGTGCATCGGCGGAAAAGGCATAGCCGGGCTGCCGCTTCCGGGCAGCGTAGAGCTGGATCAATTCTCCTGCCATATCCTTGGCAGCCTTCCGGGCTTTTGCCTTGGTTTTCTGCCAGGCGTCGGAGCCGATCTTGTTCAGCTTAACCTGCGCATTTTCTCCGCCGCCAATGTATTTGCTTACCAGGTCCAGCTGGGTGGCGGGGACAAACAGCGTGTCGCTGCCCTGGTAGGCGATTTTGATATAGTCCTTCACCGCGTTGTCCACCTTGATCTGTTCCATGGCGACAAACCGGCCAATGCCGTAGTTCTCATGGACCACCAGATCTCCGGGCACCAGATCGGTGAAGGAATTCAGCTTCTGACGGTTGGTGGAGCCGGTTTTCTTGGCGGCTTTTTTCCGCGGCTCTGACCGAGCCAGCAACTGACCCTCGGTGAGGACAGCCAGCTTGGCCAGGGGATATTCCATGCCGAAGGGCAGGGAACCGTCGCTGAGCAAAATCTGTCCGGGCTTGGGCATGGTGGTCAGAGGAATGCACAAAAACGCCGACAATCCCCGCTGGCGGAGCATTTCCTGCATCAATTCTGCCCGGCGGCGGGAACCACAGAGGACCAGAGAACCAAATTCCATTTTTTGGTAGTGGGTCAGGTCGGAGGCGGCGGTATCCAGATTGCCGCCATAGCCGGGGAGCTGCTTGGCCGTCATGGGGAAAAGCTGCTTGGGCGGGCACTCCTCCGGATAGGAGGTTCCGCCGAAGGCGTCAAAATAGACGGCAGTGCGCCCTTTCAGGCTTCTGCAGAAATCCTCCCATGGGTGGACATAGTCGCACAGCTCTCCCACCACCAGCCCGCCCTGGAGCAGGCTGTCCAGCTGCATCCCCACTTCCTCACAGCGGCTGCGGGCGGTGCGCTGCAAGCTGCTGTGGTCGCAGACAACCACCAGGGCGTCCCGGGGAATGTAATCCATTGCCGTAGCCATCTCCGGATAAATCAGAGCCATATATCTGTCGGATGCCGGATTGCTCACACCGTTTTCGTATTTCTCCAGGTCCTTGGTCAGCGTGGCGATCAGGGCGTCATTCCGGTTCTTGCGGCGGTTCTGGCGGGCAATCAGGTTACTCAGGTCTTTGCACAGACCGGAGATACCCTTGGGATGCAGGCCGGGCACGGTTTCACTCACAGGCAGAATCACTACGGAATCGGTATTTTCGCTGCGGCGCTGGGTAGCCGGGTCAAAATATCCCATGGTATCCAGCTCATCACCGAAGAATTCCATCCGGATGGGGAAATCGGCAGCAGGGGAGAATACATCCAAGATGCCGCCCCGAACGGCAAACTGGCCGCTGCCTTCCACCATGCCGCAGCGGCTGTAGCCTGCCTCGGTAAGCCTCTGGGTCAGTTCCGCCAGAGGATATTCCTTCCCGACCTCCAGGGTAAAGGCGGTTTTCCGCAGCACATTGCTGGGCATGGTCCGCAGACTGAGCGCCTCCCAGCCGGTGAGCAGCAGCGGGGTTTTTCCGGCGGCCAGATCATACAGCTGGCGAAGACGCTTCTGCTCCCAGGAGCGGGAGACCACCGCCGCATCGTACAGCGTCAGTTCCCGGCTGGGCAAAATGGGGGCAGTGTCCCCCAGAAATCCTTTCAATTCTTCCTGAAGACGTCGGGCAGCCATATCGTCCTGGCAGATAACAACCACCGGCCGGGGGGTATCCCGGCACAGCCCGGCAATCATGTGGCTGCGGTTGATTTGTCCGACGCCGGTGACGGCAACGCTTTCTCCCTGCCTGAGGGAGGCCAGCATGGCGGAATATTCCGGCAGGGTATTCAGCAGAGTAAGCAGCTGCTCCATGGCAATACCTCACAAAACATGGATTTGATTCCAATCTTTTCTCCACGCAACAATGCGGAAAGGGGGATGATTCCCCCTTTCCGTGGCGCTTTGACAGTATCTCTCTTCTTTTCTATGTGCGCTCAGGGATGAGACCCGTTGAACCGATTGGCAGCCTCTGAAACGCCCTTGTCCACAATGGTCAAAGCAGCCTTAGCGGCATTTTCCAGGGAAATGGCCAGCGCCTTTTCTTCACTGGCGGAGAAGGCGGACAGTACCCAGTCTGCCAGGTCATATTCCGGCGTCGGCTTGCTGCCGACACCGATTTTCACCCGGGGAAATTCCTGGGAACCCAGTTCCTGAATGATGGACTTGATGCCGTTGTGTCCGCCGGCGGAACCCTCCGCCCGAATCCGCAGACGGCCGGGAGCCAGGGAAATGTCATCGAACAGGACGATAATCCGCTGGGGAGGAATCTGAAAATAGGCAGACAGCTGGAGCACCGACCGGCCGGACAGATTCATGAAGGTTTGGGGCTTCAGCAGAAACAGCTTGCTGCCGTTATAACTGACCTGCCCATACAGCCCCTGGAATTTCAGCTTCTCTACCTTGCAGTTCAGCTGCTGCGCCAGCAGGTCCAGGGCCCGAAAGCCGGCGTTGTGCCGGGTCCGGACGTACTCCTGCCCGGGATTCCCAAGTCCAACAATCAGCCAGTTTTCCGTGTCAGATTTGCGAAACACGGCTCAGAACAGGTCGGCGATGGAGGTGGCGCCGTGGATGTGCTCGATGGCACGGGCAAACACGGGGGCGACATCCAGGAATTTGCACTTGCTGGAGGCAGTATTGCCGGCCTCCGGAATGGTGTTCAGGAAGACCATCTCCTTGATGGGGCTGGCCTCCAGACGCTCATAGGCGGGGCCGGACAGAACGCCGTGGGTGGCGCAGGCGTAGACCTCTTTGGCTCCGCCGATTTCCACCAGGGCTCTGGCCGCATTGCACAGGGAGCCGGCGGTGTCCACCATGTCATCATAAAGGATGCAGGTCTTGCCCTGCACGTCGCCGATGATGTTCATGACCTCGGAGACGTTGGCCTTGGGACGACGCTTGTCCACAATGGCCAGACCCATGTGCACCTTGGCGGCAAAGGCTCTGGCACGGCCCACAGAGCCCACGTCAGGGGAAACAACAACGAAGTTATCATGGTCAAATTGCTCTTCCGGGAACTTGCTCATGTAGTATTCCACAAAGGATACATTGCCCAGCAGGTGATCCAGAGGAATGTCGAAGAAGCCCTGAATCTGGGCGGCGTGCAGATCCATGGTCAGGATCCGGTCAGCGCCGGCAGCGGTGAGCATATTGGCAACCAGCTTTGCGGAGATGGGGTCCCGGGACTTGGCTTTCCGGTCCTGCCGGGCGTAGCCGAAGTAGGGGATAACGGCGGTAATCCGGCCTGCGGATGCACGGCGGCAGGCATCGATCATTACCAACAGTTCCATCAGATGGTCATTGACGGGCTTGCAGGTGGACTGAACCAGGAATACGTCGGAGCCACGAACGGTTTCTTCCAGGGAGACGGAAGCTTCACCATCGGCGAAATGCTTCACCGTGGCCTTTCCCATTTCGATGCCCAGCTCTTTGCAGATGGTCTGAGCAAACTGAGGGTTGGAGTTGCCGCAGAAAACCTGAATGTTTTCACCGTATGCAATCATCGAATGAATACCTCGCTTTAATTTCTATATTTTATTCAATTCCATACCCAAACGGCAGATCCTGCCGCTTGAGCAAACCGTACAGACTCATTATATCATTACACCACCGGGAAAAGCAATAGAAAGAAGGACAAAATAACATAGAAAAAGTTTTGCCTTTTTGGTAGGTTCTGGCAAAAGCCAAAGAGCCGGACAGGAGATTAAACGAAATTTTGTTTGAAAGAGACCTTGTGAGAAAGCCCTATCTGTGTTATACTACTCTATAAAGATTTTCACAAAATCAGGAGTTTGCTATGAACGACAAAATCATCATTCAGGGGGCCAGGGAGAACAATCTGAAGAACGTGAACCTGACCATCCCGCGGGATAAACTGGTGGTCTTCACCGGCCTGAGCGGCTCCGGCAAATCCAGCCTTGCCTTTGACACCATCTATGCAGAGGGCCAGCGGCGGTATGTGGAGAGCCTGAGTTCCTACGCCAGGCAGTTCCTGGGGCAGATGGACAAACCGGATGTAGACGCCATCGACGGCCTTTCCCCGGCCATTTCCATTGACCAGAAAACCACCTCCAAAAACCCCCGTTCTACCGTTGGCACCGTGACGGAGATATACGATTATCTCCGCCTCCTGTGGGCCAGAGTGGGCATTCCCCACTGCCCCAAGTGCGGCAAGGAAATCCGCCGCCAGACCATCGACCAGATTGTGGACCGGGTGGAGGCTCTGGGGGAGGGGGCGCGGTTCCTGGTCCTGTCCCCGGTGATTCGCGGGAAAAAGGGCGAGCATAAAAAGGTGTTCGAGGATGCCCGGAAATCCGGTTTTTCCCGGGTGCGGGTGGACGGGATTCTCTATGATCTGACAGAGGAAATCCCCTGCGAGAAGAACAAGAAGCATACCATTGAGCTGGTGGTGGACCGTCTGGTGCTGAAGGAAGGCCTTCGCCGCCGGCTGACGGACTCCATTGAGACGGCCTGCAGCCATTCCGGCGGACTGGTGACCATATCGCTTCCCAATACCCAGGAGGAGCTGAGCTTTTCCCAGAACTATGCCTGTGACGACTGCGGCATCAGCCTGACGGAGCTGGAACCCCGGATGTTCTCCTTCAACAATCCCAGCGGCGCCTGTCCCAGCTGCACCGGCTTGGGCTTCCGCCTGATTGCCGATGAGGACCTGGTAATTCCGGACAAGGAGAAATCCATTTTTGACGGCGCCATTCAGGCACCCGGATGGCAGAGTGCCCGAACGGACTCCGTTTTCCGGATGTATTTTGAGGCGTTGGCCCAGAAGTATCACTTTTCTCTCACGGTTCCCATAAGAGAACTGCCCCGGGAGGCTATGGACGTAATCCTCTACGGCACCAAGGGGGAGAAGCTGCGGATGACGTACAACCGGGGCAACGGCACCGGAGTACTGGAGCAGCCCTTTGAGGGAATCTTGAACAACATCAGCCGCCGCTACCGGGAAACCCAGTCCGATGCCGCCCGGAAGGAGCTGGAAGAGTGCATGGCTACAGCTCCCTGTCCCCAGTGCCATGGGGACCGGCTGTCTGAAATCGCCCGGGCGGTAACGGTGGGGGGCATGGGAATCATGGATTTCTGCCGGATGAGCATTCAGGAGGAACTGCGCTTCATGCAGGAGCTGAAGCTGGAGGGGAATCTGGCCCTGGTGGCGGAGCAGATTGTGAAGGAGATTCGTTCCCGTCTGCAATTTTTGTCGGATGTGGGTCTGAGCTATCTGACCCTGTCCCGGGCCTCCGGAACCCTGTCCGGCGGCGAGAGCCAGCGGATTCGCCTGGCGACCCAGATCGGTTCTTCTCTGATGGGGGTGCTGTATATCTTGGACGAGCCCTCCATCGGCCTGCACCAGCGGGATAATGACAAGCTGCTGGGCACGCTGAAAAAGCTGCGGGACCTGGGAAATACCTTGATTGTGGTGGAGCACGATGAGGACACCATGCGGGCAGCGGACTTTATTGTGGACGTGGGTCCGGGAGCGGGAAGCCATGGCGGGGAAATCGTGGCGGCAGGCACCCTGGAGGATATCATCGGCTGCAAGGAGTCTGTGACGGGGCAGTATCTGTCCGGGGTGAAAAAGATCCCGGTTCCCGCCCAGCGGCGGCAGGGAAACGGGCAGTTTCTCACTGTCCGGGGAGCGGAGGAGAATAATCTGAAGCAGGTGGATGTCCGGATTCCGCTGGGAACCCTGACCTGCGTCACCGGTGTGTCCGGCTCCGGAAAGTCCAGCCTGGTCAACGAGGTGCTGAACAAGACGCTGCTGGGGAAGCTGAACCATGCGCGTACCCGTCCCGGCGCCTGCCGGTGCGTGGAGGGAATGGAATATCTGGATAAGGTAATTGACATTGACCAGAGCCCCATCGGACGCACCCCGCGCTCCAATCCCGCCACCTACACCGGCCTGTTCAACGACATCCGGGACCTGTTTGCCTCTACAAACGATGCCAAAATCCGGGGCTATGGACCGGGGCGCTTTTCCTTCAACGTCAAGGGCGGCCGCTGCGAAGCCTGCAACGGCGACGGTCTGGTGAAAATTGAAATGCACTTCCTGGCAGATGTGTTTGTTCCCTGTGAGGTGTGCCACGGCGCCCGGTACAACCGGGAGACCTTGGAGGTACACTACAAGGGAAAGAATATCGCGCAGGTTTTGGACATGACTGCGGAAGAAGCGGTGGTATTTTTTGAAAACCTTCCCAAAATCCGCAGAAAGGCCCAGACTTTGGTGGAGGTGGGCCTGGGGTATGTGAAGCTGGGCCAGTCCAGCACCACCCTGTCCGGCGGCGAGGCGCAGCGGGTGAAGCTGGCTACGGAACTGGCCCGGGTCTCCACCGGAAAGACCATCTATATTCTGGACGAGCCCACCACCGGTCTGCACGCGGCGGATGTCCACAAGCTCATTGATGTGCTCCAGCGTCTGGTAGACGCGGGGAACACCGTTCTGGTGATCGAGCACAATTTGGATGTAATCAAAACAGCGGACTATATCATCGACCTGGGACCGGAGGGAGGCAGCGAAGGCGGCTATATTGTGGCAACCGGCACGCCGGAGGAAGTGGCCCAGGTGGAGAAAAGCTATACCGGTCAGTATTTGAAGCCGTATCTGCGGGGATAACAAAAACCCGGCTGGAATTCCAGCCGGGAAGCGGCAAGGGGTTATCCCTCAGGCCAGAAAGCCTGAAGGGGAAGACATTCGGAAAACTCCACCAAAACGTGATCCCATCCTCCAGCATAATCCGGGCGGAGAACCGGGGAGCGCAGCATACTCCCGTCGGATTCCCGGATAGCCAGGGTCATGGTGACCCGGGTGCCGGAGCCCTGGGGCTGGTCAATGAGTACGGTTCCGCCATGATTGACGGCGGCACTGCGGATGAGAACCATCCCCAATCCGATTCCCAGCCCCCCGTCAGCCAGAGAGGGCTGACGCAGATAGCGCTGAAATACCCCGGCCCGCAGGGAAGGAGCGATTCCCGCTCCGCTATCCTGAACCTGAAGCCAGACCAGCTTGCCCCGCCGGGTGAGACTGACGGAAATGGAACTGCCGCCGGGAGCGGCCTTGGCAGCGTTGGACAGCAGATTCAGCACAGCCCGTTCCAGCTGCTCCTCGTCGGCCAGGGTATAGACCGGCTCGGCGGGCACGCTGTATTTCAGCTCGATTCCCACTGTGGCCAGCAGGGTCTGGGCTTTTTCCAGAATTTCGGAAAAGAGAGCGCCGATATCGTGGTATTCCTGGCGGCTGCCAAGGGCATACCGTCCTGCGTCCGACATATTTCCCACGGTTCGCAGCATCTGATGGAGGCCCCGGTTCAGCCGGGCCGCCTGCTCTGCCGCGTGGGCATCCTGAGCATCAGTCAAAGGGATCAGCCGCTGGGACGCAATCATAATGCTGCTCAGGGACTGGCGCAGTTCCTGAGCGGCCAATGCCATGGCCTGCAGAGCGCCGTCCTCCTGGGCAGGCTCCAGGAGAAACACATCCCACTGCTCCATCCGGGTCACCGATGCTCCTAAGCCGCTGGGGCCGATTGCCAGCTTCAGGTACAGGCATCCTCCGTCAAAGGCGGCGTACTCTTCTCCTCCGGTGAGCAGAAGAGGGCGGATATCGCCTCCGGGGGCGAGGGGGAGTCCCTGGGCGGCGGAATTGACGTGGAGGATTTGATTGTCTCTGACGCAGAATCCGGGACGGAGCATCAGATCCAACATTCCGAATATTTCTCGTTTTTCTTCCATGCGGGCCTCCTTCGTGTGTGCCTAGCATATGCAAAATGACAGAAAACTTTCCCGGCGGGATTCGACGTGTGACACCATTGTACCGGGATTCGACAAAAAATGCAAGGACAAAATCCCAGAGGTGATTGTATGCCCAAGGCGCCTATGCACAAAGGCCACCGGGAACGGCTGAAAGCCCGGTTTCTTCAGGAGGGACTGGACAATTTTACCGATATTCAGGTGCTGGAGCTGCTGCTGTTTTACGCCATTCCTCAGAAGGATACCAACCCCATTGCCCATAGCCTCCTGGATCGGTTTGGAAGCCTTTCCGGAGTGCTGGATGCGTCTTTGGAGGAGCTGAAGAAGGTCCCCGGCATCAGCGACCACTCCGCTACTTTGCTCACCCTGGTGACGGCCCTGAGCCGGTATTACCAGGTGGACTGCAGCCAACGGGTGGAAATGCTGACTACCCTGGATGCCTGCGGGGCGTATCTGGTACCCTACTTTTTTGGACGTACCCGGGAGACCGTGTTCCTGCTGTGCATGGATGCCAAGTGCAAGGTCCTGTGCTGCCGGGAGGTGGGAGAGGGGAGCGTCAATTCTGCCAGCGTTTCCATCCGCGCCATTGTGGAGACGGCGCTGAACGCCAGGGCGACCACCGTGGTGCTGGCCCACAATCACCCCAGCGGAGTGGCGGTGCCCTCTGCCGAGGACGTGCAGACCACCCGGCGGGTGGCAGCTGCTCTGCGGATGGTGGAGGTACATCTGGCGGACCACATTGTGGTAGCGGAGGGGGACTATGTGTCCATGGTCCAGTCCGGCTGCCGATTTGACCTGGATTTGCTGCCCTAAGGAGGAACAGATGGATCAATTCAAACTGGTTTCGGAATTCAAGCCCTCGGGAGACCAGCCCCAGGCGATTGCCGGGCTGGTCAATGGGGTGAACTGGGGGCTGCGGGAGCAGACTCTGCTGGGTGTCACCGGCTCCGGCAAGACCTTTACCATGGCTTCGGTGATCGCCCAGCTGAACCGCCCGACCCTGGTTCTGGCGCACAA
>CALXFW010000005.1 GCA_944387685.1 uncultured Oscillospiraceae bacterium | reverse complement strand
GGGGCCATCATCGGCAAGGCCTATTACATCGGGGCCATTGACTTGAAAGAGGCGGTGGAGGCGGCAACATGATTACCAAACGGATTATTCCCTGCCTGGACGTCCGCAACGGCCGGGTGGTGAAGGGAACCAATTTCCAGGGACTGCGGGATGTTTCCTCCCCGGTGGAACTGGGAAAATACTACAGCGACAACGGGGCGGATGAACTGGTGTTCTACGACATCACTGCCTCGGCGGAGGGCCGCAGACTCTTTACCGATATCCTCAAGGAAGTGGCAGCCACCATTTTCATCCCCCTGACTGTGGGCGGCGGCATCAACACTGTGGAGGATTTTGACCGGGTGCTGAAATGCGGAGCGGACAAGGTCAGCGTGAACTCCGGGGCCATCCGCAATCCGGACCTGATTCCCCAGGCCGCCAGGCTGTACGGCGACCAATGCGTGGTGCTGTCGGCGGATGTGAAGCGGGTGGGGGGCCAGTTCCGGGTGTTTGCCAAAGGCGGCCGGGAGGATACCGGCATGGAGGCCATCTCCTGGATCAAGCGGTGCGTGTCAAATGGCGCCGGAGAAGTGGTCCTCAATTCCATCGATACCGACGGGGTGAAGCAGGGCTTTGACCTGGAAATGCTGGAAGCGGTGAGCAGCGCCGTGGACGTGCCGGTGATTGCCTCCGGGGGAGCTGGATGTGAAAAAGACTTTGTAGAGCTGTTTCACCGTCTTCCCCGGGTGGATGCGGGGCTGGCCGCCTCCATTTTCCACTTTGGACAGGTGCAGATTCCCGATTTGAAAAAGACCCTCCGGGACAACAATATTTTGGTGAGGTTGTAAAGGATATGCTGGATTTGAATAAACTCAAATTTGATGAAAAGGGCCTGATTCCCGCCATTGTGGTGGACAATGACACCGATGCGGTGCTGACCCTGGCGTATATGAACCGGGCGAGCCTGGAAATCTCCCTGGAAAAGAAGCTGACCTGCTTCTGGAGCCGCTCCCGCCAGGGCCTGTGGCTGAAGGGGGAGACCAGCGGCAACTATCAGCACATTGTCTCCATCACCGCCGACTGCGATTATGACGCGCTGGAGGTGCGGGTGAAGAAGGACGGACCGGCCTGCCATCTGGGCAAGGACTCCTGCTTCCACAATCCCATTCTGGAAAGCGATGAGGTTCCCTTCCGCCTGGAGGAGCTGTACGAGCTGCTGGTTGGCCGGAAGGAGCAGCTGCCGGAGGGCTCTTACACCACCTACCTGTTCCAGAAGGGCCTGGATAAAATCCTCAAGAAGGTGGGAGAGGAATCCACCGAGGTCATCATCGCCGGCAAGGCCGAGGACCGGGCGGAAACCATCTACGAAATTGCCGACCTGACCTACCATGTGCTGGTGCTTATGGTGCAGATGGGGATTCCTCTGTCCGATATCCGCCGGGAGCTGGCGAGCCGCCATGTAATTGACCACAAGGTGAAGCAGGAAAAAATGACAAAATAATCGGCAACACATTGCCCCCTTTCTTCGTTATCCAGACAGAAAGGGGGCAATGCTCTATGAAAACAAAGAATGAACGGCTGAGAAACCGGCTGGCTGTCTGGTATCAGAAGGTAACCGACTATCTTTGCTGGGATATGTGGGAAAATGTTTTCTGAGCGTGCAACACTTGGCATCGGAAAACCGTTATCCAGACAGAAAGGGGGGAGGGCCTGTGTGGGAGGAACTGTACAGCCGCCATTATCCGGAGCTGCTGCGCTACGCTGCCGCTGCCGGTAAGAATCAGACGGAGGCGGAGGATGTGGCCCAGGAGGTGTTCCTGAAGGCTTTGCAAAACGCAGATGTTTTTCAGGACCTGGGCCCCAGCCAGCGGCGGGCCTGGCTGTTCCGGAGCCTGAAAAACCTGATGTGCGACCGCTACCGCAGAGCTCAGCTGGAGACAGCCTTCCTGGAAAATCGGGAGGGAGAAGGCGTCTACTGGGACCCAGGCATTCAGGAGACGGAGAACCGGCTGCTTCTGGCCCAGCTGAGCCAGGAGGACCGGGTGCTGTTTCACCTGCGCTATGAGGAAGGATACAACGCTTCCGAGCTGGCAGAGCTGTTCCATATGCCTGCCGGAACCATCCGGGCACGGCTTTCCCGCTGCCGAACGATTCTGAAAACCATGTTGGAAACAGGAGGAACTGAAAATGGCTAAGAAATTGATGGTCAACTGCGGCACCTGTGATGCCCGCAACGTATCTGAGGAAACCCTGAAGGCGTATGAGCACATCATCATCAACGCCGGTTCGATTATGGTTACCCCGGAGAGCAAGGAACTGATGAGCCGCTACGACGTGACCATGAACTGCGGCAATGTGATTGAATTGGATAAGGACGTGCATGTGAGCAGCATCAACGGCTCCATGCAGATCAACAGCACAGATATGCCGCCGGAGAAGCGGACCTATCTGAAGGTGAACGGCTCCCTGGAAATTGGGCCGGATACCCAGGAGATTCTGTCAAAGTATGTGGGAATTGATGTCAACGGTAGCGTCACCTACCCCCAGAGCATGAGCGGCAAGGTTCCTATGAAGGTGAACGGCGCTACTACCTGCTACCCGGATGATGCCATCGTTCTTAAGCGCAGTGCGGTGATCGACCACTTGTTTGCTCTGCGGGCAAAGGCGAAGCTCTATTGGGCAGCCAAACGGCTGATTCTGGTGGACCCCCAGTTGGACGGTGCGGCCCTTGCGGCCAAGGGCTGCACCTTCTCCGCCAAGGAGGCTGTGATTGCCCAGTCCAAGGTGGAGGAACTGATTGGCCTCATCGATGAAAAGACGGAAATTACCATCGTTCCCGACGGAACGGCGGTGGTGCTGGATGACCTGGAGCTGAATGCCATGACAGGGAAGAAGTATGGTACCAAGCTGTGCGTGTTCGGTGACCTGGAAATTGTCAGTTCGGGAAAGCAGACCCTGGAGCAGATGGAATATCTGAATGTTCAGGGGGATGTGCTGGTTCCGGGGGAACTGGAGACGCTGCTGGCGGAAAAACTGACAGAGGTCGAGGGAAGTGTGGAAGTGATGCGGGGCCGGTACCTGAAAGACAAGCTTTCCCTGCGGATTTCCCGGGAAATGCTGGAAAAGGAGCCGGATTGCGTAACGGCCCGGGACTGCGTCCAGGTCAAGCTGGACGGGGATATTCCCGGCGAGCTGATTCAGGAGAAGCTGCGGCTGGATTCCTGTGTAAAGGTCCGGTGCAGTCCGGAACAGGAAGCGGCAGTGAGCCTGATCAGTCAGGACGTGGTGGAGATTATCACCAAGGCCGACGAGGGCGGCGTTCTTGGTGCTGTGGATAACATTCTGGACGGAGCCAAGACGATCCTGGATACCCAGTTTATCACGGCGGGAGATTATGCCCTATAACGCAAAGAAGGAGGGAAGCAGCTGC
Organism: uncultured Oscillospiraceae bacterium; assembly: GCA_944387685.1. Lineage (GTDB taxonomy): Bacteria > Bacillota > Clostridia > Oscillospirales > Oscillospiraceae > Faecousia. The sequence goes on along the minus strand of CALXFW010000005.1, from coordinate 3,877 downwards.
TTCCCTCCCGGATTGTTGTTCACGCGTCCCGCAGAAGTTTCCGGTAAGCCCGGATGAAAACTGCCATCTGAATGGCGAAGGTGACAATCCAGGATACCAGGTACGACAGATACAGGCAGTCCGGGGTGTGGAACTGGGGCACCTGGAAAATGGTGTAGATCCACACAATCCGCAGGCCGCAGATACCCAGTACGGAGATGACCATGGGGGCGAAGGACTCGCCCAGTCCCCGCAGGGCGCCGGTGGTCACGTCCATCAGGCCGCACAGGAAATAGGGCAGACAGATGTAAGTCAGCCGGATGGCGCCGTATTCAATGGCCTGGGCGGAATCGGTGATGTAGATGGACAGCAGGGGACGTCCGAAGGTCCACACCAATCCGCCGAATACCAGCCCCACCACGGTGACGCAGCCCAGGCAGACCCACAGGATTTTATACACCCGGTTATACTGCCGGGCGCCGGCGTTCTGCCCGATGAAATTCACCGCCGTCTGGTGGAATGCGTTCAAAGAGACGTACACGAAGCCCTCCAGATTGCTGGCGGCGGCATTGCCGGACATGAAGACGTCGCCGAAGGAGTTGACGGAGGACTGAATCAGCACATTGGAGATGGAGAACAGGGAACTCTGAACGCCGGCGGGAAGGCCAATCCGCAGAATTTTTACCAGCTGGGGCTTGTAGAAGCGAATCTGGGAGAGAATCAGCTTGCAGGCGTCGGTGCGCTTCATCAGCGCCCGGACCACCAGCACCGCGGAGATGCCCTGGGAGATGGTGGTGGCCAGGGCTACGCCTGCCACATTCATCTGGAAGAACCGGACAAAAACCACATTCAGCACCACATTCACGATTCCCGCCAGAGACAGGAAGACCAGGGGGCTCTTGGTATCTCCCGCTGCCCGGAGAATGGCGGCGCTGAAGTTATAGACCATGGTGAAGGTGATGCCCGCAAAATAAATCTTCATGTACACAGCGGACAGAGGCAGCACATTTTCCGGTGTGCCCATCATCTCCAGGAAGGTATCACACAGGGAGATGCCCATGATGGTCAGAATGACGCCGCTGACCAGGGCGGTGGGAATGGCGGTGTGGACGGTATGATGAACCACATCATCCTCGTGTCCGCCCAGACCGTGGGCTACGGATACGCCTGCGCCAACAGACAGGCCGATAAAAAAATTGACCATCAGGTTGGTCAGAGAGCCGGTGGCGCCCACGGCGGCCACGGAAATGCTGCCGCAGAACCGACCCACTACCACCAGGTCCGCGGCGTTGAACAATAGCTGCAGCAGGCTGGTGAGAATGATGGGAATGGTGTACATAACGATATTCCCGAAAAGCGGCCCCCGGAGCATGGTTTCGTTGGATTTTGTCACAGAATGCACCTTCCTAGCAGAATAATCACAGTGTCCTCATTATAGTACCGTTTTCTGAAAAGAGCAACCCGGCACCCCCATCCCGGGGGTGCCAAATTATCCATTGCGGGAGGGAGGGGAACTGGATATTCTCACCAAACCGCCTGCGAATGTCCGCCCGAGGGAAAGAAAGGCGGCTATTGGAAAATGGACAAAGACAAAGAGGAAAATGCACCACAATTCCGGGCTTGACCCTTGCATAGCCGTATGGGCTATGGTATAATTTCAGTAGAAAATTTATTATTGAGGAGGAATCCCCCATGAACATTCTGGTCACCGGCGGTGCCGGCTATATCGGGTCCCATACCTGTGTGGAGCTGCTCAATGTGGGCTACGGCGCCATTGTCGTGGACAATCTGTGCAACTCCAATCCCAAGAGCCTGGAGCGGGTGGAGGAACTCACCGGGAAGAAGCTCAAGTTCTACGAGGGCGACGTCCGGGATGAGGCGCTGCTGCGGAAGATTTTTGCGGAGAATGAAATTTCCGCCGTTATCCATTTCGCCGGTCTGAAGGCTGTGGGCGAGTCCGTTGCCCAGCCCTGGCGCTACTACGACAACAACCTGAACTCCACCCTGGTGCTGACCAAGGTTATGGGTGAGGCGGGCGTTAAGCGGATCATCTTCTCCTCCTCCGCCACGGTCTACTCCGGGGACAATGAGATGCCTCTGCGGGAATCCAGCCGCACCGGCAACTGCACCAACCCCTATGGCTGGACCAAGTACATGACCGAGCAGATTCTCAGCGGCATGTGCACCGCCGACAAGGACTGGAGTGTGGTGCTGCTGCGCTACTTCAACCCCATCGGCGCCCATGAGAGCGGCCGCATCGGCGAGGACCCCCGGGGCATTCCCAACAACCTGATGCCCTACATCACTCAGGTGGCCATCGGCCGCCGGGATCACCTGAGCGTATTCGGCAACGACTATGACACCCACGACGGCACCGGCGTCCGGGACTACATCCATGTGGTGGACCTGGCCAAGGGCCATGTGGCGGCTGTAAAGTATGTCACCGGCAATCAGGGCTGCGAGGTGTTCAACCTGGGTACCGGCACCGGCTACAGTGTGCTGGATATGGTCAATGCCTTTGAGGAAGCCAACGGCGTGAAGGTTCCCTATGAGATCGTGGCCCGTCGGCCCGGTGATCTGGCCACCTGCTATGCCGACCCCGCCAAGAGCGCCCAGGTCCTGGGCTGGAAGGCCGAGAAGAACCTGGTGGATATGTGCCGGGATTCCTGGAGATGGCAGTCCCAGAACCCCATGGGTTACGGCAAATAATCCGAAACAATGCAGCCCCCGGACCACTTGGTCCGGGGGGTTTGCAGGGAAAAAAGAAGCCGGTGCGGAGTATCCGCACCGGCAGATTTTATGGAAAATTTACAGCAGGTCCTTGACCAGGGACAGGGCAGCCTCGTCCGCAACCAGGGTGAAGTCCGGGTGCAGCTGGAGGATGGAGCCGGGAGCCTGGGGACGGATGGGCCCGAAGAAGCAGTCCTTCACCGCCTGGGCCTTGTTCTCACCGTTGACAACCAGCAGAACCCGCTTGGCCTTCATGATGGAGCCGATGCCCATGGTGTAGGCGTGGGTGGGCACGTCGTCCCGGGAGGCGAAGAACCGGGCGTTGGCGTCGATGGTGGACTTGGTCAGAGCAACCTTGTTGGTGCCCTTGACAAAAGCGTCGGCGGGCTCATTGAAGCCGATGTGGCCGTTGGGGCCAAGGCCCAGCAGCTGCAGGTCAGCGCCGCCGAAGGCGTCGATGACGGCATCGTAGCGGGCGCACTCACCGGCGGCATCCGGGTTCATGCCGTTGGGGATGTTGCAGTTGGCCTGATCGATGTTCACATGGTCAAACAGGTTGGAGCGCATGAAGTAGGCATAGCTCTGGTCATGGTCCTTGGTCAGGCCCACGTACTCGTCCAGGTTGACGGTCTTGACCTGAGAGAAGTCCAGGTCGCCGGCCTCATACTTGGCAATCAGCTCCTTATAGGTGCCCACCGGGCTGCTGCCGGTAGCCAGGCCCAGTACACAGTCGGGCTTCAGATAAATCTGGGCGGCGATGATGTTGGCGGCCTTCCGGCTCACATCCTGATAGTCCTTGGCGCGAATCAATCTCATGGTTGGTTACCCCTTTCAAATCCGTGCGTTTTTTATGGTTTCCATAGTGCTACTATAGCATAGTTTCAAAAATCTGTACAGTCCTTTTGGTAATTTTCAGTCAAATTCGATAAATTCAGAATACCTTCCTGCCCACCATGTATCTGGCCCTATTTCATAGTGAAAAATTGGCACTGGATTTATAGCCAGACGGAAGTATAATGGGGAAAACGAGACGGGAGGCTGGAAGGTTGAAACATTGTAGTCTAAGTACCATTCCGAAAAAGGGCGCACAAACCCAAGCCCCCTAAGAGCGGGCGAAAAATGCAGTTATACTTAAAGTCTAAGTGGTGGATGGAGCAGTCACCAGATA
>CALXFW010000004.1 GCA_944387685.1 uncultured Oscillospiraceae bacterium | reverse complement strand
GTCAGGATGTTGCAGTAAGAACTGCCCTGAGTACCGAAACCAATGATACCGTAGCGAATTTTCTTGTCCATGTTGCATTCTCCTTATCAGCGTAAAATGTTGTATGGGTTCAAAAGCCCGGATTTCTCAGATCAGATGGTGTTCAGAATGTCCACCAGAGCGTGGTACTGCTGGATAAAGCCGTCGGCGCCGCTGGCAGCCTTGTTGAAGGTCTTGCTGACCTCGGCGGTTTCCAGAGCCTTGAAGGTGGAGAACATAAACAGATGGGGCTCCAGAGTCAGGAAGCCCTGATAGCCGTCCTCCCGGATGAGCTTCTTAAGCAGCTGCGGAATCTTGCCGTCGCCGGTGCCGCAGAGCACATTGTCGCTGTTGTTGGTGACGGCGTCCTTGATGTGGATGTACACCACGTGCTCCTTCAGCATCTCCCAGCACACTTCCGTATCCTCGCCGCACTGAACGAAGTTGGCAAAGTCAAAGGCAGCCTTGAAGTGGGGGCTGGCCAGCTTGTCCAGAATCACCTTGCAGCGGCGGCCGATGTCGCCGTAAATGTCCTTTTCGTTTTCGTGGATGAGGATCACATCATACTTTTCCGCAACCTTGGCGAAGCCCTCCAGCTTTGCCAGAACCTGGTCGGTGTAGTCATCGGGGTTTTTGTCCTTGGGCATCCAGAAGCTGAACATCCGGATGTACTTGCAGTCGGCCAGCTTGCAGATCTGGCACAGATTCTCCAGCTGCTGCAGCTGCTTGGCGTAGGCATCCTCGTCGTCAATGTCAATCTTGCCGATGGGGCTGCCCATGGAGGAGACGCCCACACCGGCGGCCTTCAGCCGGGGCAGGATATTGGCCTCAAATTCCTCCGGGGTATAGTCGGCAATGCCCTTGCCGTCGGCGGCCCGGATGCAGATATAGCGCATTCCCAGTTCCTTTACCACTTTCAGCTGGGTGTCCAGATTCATGTCGATCTCGTCGGCAAAGCCGGAAATCAGAATGTTGTCAAGCATGGATTGGTTTCTCCTTCCTTTTTCTGGTTCCTACAAAAACCACATGGCATTTTTATGCAAGCTGTACAAATACCCAATTTCCCCCTGGCATAGCAACACCATTTTGTGGATATATACCATAATAGCACAACTTTTTGCAAACTTCATTGTAAAAGTTGCTTGACACATTGTAGAAATTGCTGTATGCTAACGATACAAACCATTTTCTGCCATATGCGCCAGCCGTGCCAGACGGCGGTGCGGAAAGAAGGTCTTTATGTCCGCCAAACCCCAGCGGTTTGAAACCCGCCAGTATATGTACTCCGACACCTACGAGGTGTTCCACTACAAGGACGCCTACCTCAAGGAGGTGGCGCTGCATCACCACGACTTCTATGAAATCTACTTTTTTCTCTCCGGCAATGTCCGTTATATCATCGAAAGCCGGAGCTACCTGCTGACCCCGGGGGACATTCTGCTCATCAGCCCCATGGAACTGCACCAGCCCATGTTTCATCCGGAGCAGCGCAGTTATGAGCGGATTGTGCTGTGGATGAACCGCCGCTTCCTGGACAATCTGGTGGCGCCGGAGCAGGCCATCACCGCCTGCTTTGATACCTCGGCCCCGGGCCATGCCAACCTGCTCCAGCCGGACAACGCACTGCGCCAAACCCTGGATTTCCAGCTTCGCCAGCTGATTGCAGAGACCGAGGCGGGAGATTCCTACAGCGCCCTGGCGGGGCTTACATATCTGACCCAGATTCTCATTCAGATCAACCGTCTGGCCGCCCGGACCCACTCCACCGCCCAGGGAGCGCTTCCGTCGGATTCCGTGGTTTACCGGGTGCTGAATTACATCAACGAGCACTACAGCGAAAATCTGACGCTGGACGACCTGGCGAATCAGTTCTTTATCAGCAAGTACCACCTTTCCCGGGAGTTCGGCCGGGTGGTGGGGACTTCGGTGCACCGCTACCTCATTCAGAAGCGTCTGGTGATGGCCAAGCAAATGATGCGCCAGGGGATGTCCTCCACAGAGGTCTATCAGCACTGCGGCTTCGGGGATTACTCCAATTTCTACCGGGCTTTCAAAGGGGAATATCGGATTTCTCCCAAAGATTTTCTAGCCTCACTGCGGCAGCCCATGCCCGACGCCCCGGGCAAGTGGCTGCGGGAGCCCAGCGAAAAATAGCAAATTCCGGAATGCGCAAAACTGCATTCCGGAATTTGTTGTTTGCGTAGATGGCCTTCAGCTCTCCATCTGCATTCCCAGGAAACCGGCAGCGGTGCGGGCCAGGCTCTGCTCCGCCTCCTGAAGCGGGTTCTCCCCTTCCCCCAGCAGCAGCATCACGCAGCCCATCAGGTCCCCCTGGGACACAATGGGGGATGCCGCGCCCAGGTGGTATTTTTCCATACCCTCTGCGGCAAAAATCGGGGTGTCCCCGGATTTATAGAGGTAGTTCTTTCTCTGCTCCATGAGCTTTTCCAACTCGGCGGAGTTGGGTTTGTCCACCAGCTCCCGCTTGGGCGCGCCGTGGATGGCGATGATGCTGTCCCGGTCCGCCACAGCTGCGATATGCCCGGTGGCGCTGACAATGGACTCGCACATCTGGGCCGCGAATTCCTGCAGGTCCCCCATGGGGGAGTACTTGCGGAAAATCACCCCGCCGTCTTTTTCTGTATAAATCTCCAACGGGTCACCGTCATTGATAACATGGACATTGAAAACCTTGTCCGCATGGCATTTTGCAGACTGTACAACGGCAAATTCGCTATTTTCAATGCCCGAATTAAAATTTACGGCTGCCTCCAGATTCTCGCACCGGAGGATGGCATCGACGTCCGACTGGAGCCTGACCTCCAGGTGATCTTCAAAGACCGCCACCCGGTCGAGAATCAGATCCAAGTCCCGGCGCTCCAGCTTGTCCTTTTCCAAGATATCCCGGAACACATCCAGGGCGGTTTTGGCCACCCGGTTGACCTGGATGATGGTGTTTCGCTTGTCAGACAGCAGGTCGATCTGGTGGTTCAGTCCGTCGATTTTCTTTTGCAGATCCCGTTCCAGTTCGTCGTAGGTTTCTTCCAGCAGCTCCTCCTGGTCGGGGTGCTTCATAATGTCCCGGATTCGCTGGCGTTTGGTGGCTTTCAGTTCCTCCCGCAGGTCATCCAGAACGGCAGCCAGGTGGTCGGCGGACTGCTCGGTCTCGGCAACGTCATCATTCTCCCGGGCCAGATCTTCGTTCAGCTGCCCTATCATGGCGGCAGAATGCTCCATCACTTTCTTGACATACAGCTTCAGAAGCTCATCCAGCTTGTCCACCCGGATATGATGGCTGGTGCATCCCTTCCGCCCCCGGCGGTGATAGGTGCCGCAGGTGTAGGCAGGGGCCAGATCGCTGCGGCTCATGGCAAACATGGGACTGCCGCAGTCACCGCAGACCAAGAAGCCGGAATACACATTGTCGTTGACCTTCACCCCCCGGTAGTTGTCCCGGGAGCGCTTCTCCCGCAGGGCCCGAACGGTGGCAAAAGTGCGATAGTCGATAATGGGCTGATGATGGTTTTCGATGACAATCTGCTCCCCATCATCCCGTTTGATGTCCTTGCCGTTGATTTTTGCCCGGGTGTATTTGCCCTGGCGCAGGGTGCCGATATAGAAGTCGTTATCCAGAATCCCCTGGACGGTGACGATGGCCCAGGCCGCTTTGGCCTGCCGCTTGCTGGTCAGGCCCTCCGCCTCTTTGCGCATCTGCTCGGACATCCGGGGCGTGGGAACGCCCTCTTCCGTCAGAGAGTTAGCGATTTTCTTGTATCCCCAACCTTCGATATACCGCTGGAAAATCCTGCGGACAATGTCCGCTTCTGTGGGAACCAGTTCAAACTCTTTGCGCTTGTTAATGATATAGCCATAGGGAGCCGCACAAAGCCACTCCCCGTCTGCCTGGCGGCGCTTGATGACGTTTCGCACCTTCCGGGAGGTGTCCGTTACCGGCATTTCGTTGATGAGGAACTGAAACTGGATTTTCAGCCAGTCGTCATCGTTGGGAAAGTCGATGCCATCCCCGATGGAGATGATCCGCAGTCCTGCGTCCCGGAGGTCTTCCAACTCTACCAGTCCCCGGCTGTTGCGCCGGGAGAAACGGGAAAAGTCCTTTACAATTAGGATATCGTACCTGTGGGTCATCAGCCCCCGGCGCATCTGCTGATACCCTTCCCGCTGCTCAAAGGTATAGCCGGAACGGTCCCGGTCCTCAAAGAAGGTCAGGCTGCTGCCAGGAAACCGCTGCTTTACATAATCTTCGATAATGGCCTTCTGGTTTTCAATGGAGACATTCTTCTGATCCAGTTCATCATCCACGGAAATACGGGTGTAGCCTGCGATGTCAAAGGTTTCAACCATCCGTCCCTCGCCTCCTTATCTATTTGTTCTTTTCTATTTATAGATAACATTGTACACTTATTTTCTTGGATTTGCAAGCACAAAATCAGGAGAATACAAAAAAGGATGCCGACAAGCAGCATCCTCTCTTATATGTTGTTTCTCGAAGCAGCGCTCGTTGTGGAATGTTTGCTCAATTCTATTTACCAAAAACAAATAATTTTTACTTTTGGTAATCAATAAGCCAGTCCGCAAAGTCCACAATCTGAATTCCCTCATACTGATATGGGTCATGCCGTGTACGGGCAATCACCATCTTGGGGTAGGCATCCTTGATTTGCAGCAGCGGAGACACTTCCCGTGCAAAGGTGGTTTCGTCGCTGATATTATCCGACACCTGAATGTAGATTTTCTCGCTGCGTTTGATGGCAACAAAATCAATTTCCTTTTTGTACAGAACCCCAACATAGACTTCATAGCCCCTGCGCAGCAATTCAATGGCAACAATATTTTCCAGGATTCTGCCGTAATCCATGTTTCTTGTGCCCAGCTTGGCAAAGCGGAAGGTATGGTCGCTCAAATAGTATTTGTCATTGCTGGACAGATACTTTTTCCCACGGATGTCATAGCGGCGTACCCTGTAGAACGCAAACGCATTGCACAAATACTGCATATAGGCGCTGATCGTCACATGATTCACTTTCTCCTGAACCCCGGTGAAGGCGTTTTTGATACTCCTTGCGGAGGTCAGATTGGAGATATTGTCCATCAGGAAGTCCACCAGTCTGTCCATGAGCTGCATATTCCGGATTTTGTACTTTTGCCGGATATCCCGCACAATCAGGGTGTCGAATACATCCGCAATGTAATCGTATCTTGATTCCTGATCCTGATACAGATACGAGCCGGCCATGCCCCCCTCCATCAGATATCTGTCCATGGCCATATACTTGTCACGGTACCCAAAATATTGCAGATACTCCCCGAAGGAGAAGGGAAACACCTTGATTTCAAATGTCCTGCCGGTAAACAGTGTAGCCAGGTCGGAACTCAGCAGGAACGCATTGGAACCGGTCACGTAGATGTCGTACTTTTCGCTGGCGTGAAGCCCGTTGATGGCTTTTTCAAAATTGGCGCACATCTGCACTTCATCAATCAGAACAAAATTCTGTTTTCCCTTTGCATATTGGCTCTTTACGTAATCATACAGAGCCTTGTATTCCAGCAAATGGTCATATTCCGGCAGGTTAAAATTAATATGAGTGATGTTGCAGTCCTGGTATGCAGTCTGGATGTAATCCATGAACGCCTCCAGCAGCTTGGACTTTCCGCTGCGTCGGACCCCGGTAATCACCTTAATGTCCGGTGTTCCAATCACATGGATCATTTTTTCCAAATACTGCTTCCGCTCAATCAGTTTCACCGTCATCACCTCTCAGTCCTATTATACGCATTCTATTTTCCAAATACAAGATATTTTTAAAAATGGTAAATAGAGCGGCCGTTGATACCCATCCTGCCTTCTTCTATCGTTCCCTGCCGGTGGCCCGCTGTTTTTTCTCTCTCAATACCTCCCGCTCTGCGGAGCGCTGCCGGTTGTACCGCAGCAAATCCAGGGTATTCTGATACAGGTCCTGGCTGCCGGATTCAAAAACCGCAACCAGATATTTTTTCTGCTGATACTCCCGATAGATGTCCTCCAGGGAACGGCGGATTGCCGGGTCGTTCTTCTCGGCATTGGTCAGCCAGATGTCCACTGTTTTCTGCTCGTCACGCACATTCATCTCCACGGATTTGCTCTCCCCCTTCCCTGATAGTTTCCTGCTTTTTCCATCCATTTATACATGGGACTACGGATAGAATTGGGAGGGAGCGCAGATCGTGACGGGAGAACAGGATCCCTAAGTGAGGAAAAATCTTTCCCCACCCAGAGCCTGTTGGGCGTTCCCCCAATCCCCGACGGCCTCCGGCTAGTGTTTTCTGCGGGTGATCAAAGGAAACAAATGCTTCCCTTCCTTTCCATCCGCGACGATGCGCGACGGTTGCGACGATACTTTGGGGGTACCTATTTTATCGTCGCACCGTCGCAGGGCGAAGATTCTCCCCTCCGTTCGCCGCAGAAAGCTGGGTATAAGCAGTCCGGCTCCCTGGTCCGCTGGAACTTGCGAAAAAATTCCTGGGATTCGGCAAAGTTTTCCTTGCACTGTGCTTTCGTTTCTGTTATAGTTGATGTGTACGTTTTGGACGGCTGCCCGCCATCTGCGCCAACAGATGGGTTCCGGGCGGTCGTTTCTTTTGTTTTTGGCATCGTGGCTCCTTTCCATTCCATTGTGTGTCTGCGTTCAGAAAATCTGTATTTTCACCTTCCTTCCGGGATGCAAAAAGTCGTCGGGTGATCAAGCCCAACGACATGACCCGATTATACTAGGAATAGCATCGTCGTGTCAAGTGGTTGCGGGGCAATGAAGTGAAACCGCTTTGTTTAACCTCCTGCCCGGTCCATTCATTGCCGATCGCCTGGTATCAGGATAGCAGGATTTTTCCGTTTTGTCTTGATCACGGTTTTTACACTAATTTTACAAGATTTATATTTTATATCACTCTGGTTTTCCTGAGAAATATGCGAAGTTTTTTCAGGACTGTACACAGATGCCTTCTCCATTCCGTGCAGCAAAAATATTTCTTTCCCATGCAATCAAACCTGACGCCTGAATTGTATAATAAGTGAAACGGTTTCGAGGAGAGATTTCCTATGCTGAGCAATGAACAGTTCACGGCCTATGCGGAAGAATATATGGACACCGTATATCGGGTGGCGCTGCACGATCTGTAATCCCCGAGCCATGCGGAGGATGTTACTCAGAATGTATTTCTCAAGCTGCTGAAAGAAAAGAAGCCCTTTGAAAGCGATCAGCATGTCCGCAGCTGGCTGATCCGGGTGACCATCAATGAATGCAAAAATCTGGTCCGGAAACACTGGTGGCGTCATGAATCCTTTGACGATTATGCCGACAATCTTTCCTTTGACAATCCCAGGCATTCGGAAGTATTTTGCGCCGTCTTGGCCCTGCCGAAGCGCTACCGTCTGCCCATCTACCTGCACTATTACGAGGAATACACCACCCAGGAAATTGCAGACCTACTGAAAATCCCCAAAAGTACAGTCTGCACCCAGCTGAAACGGGGACGAGCCTTATTGAAGCAAGCTTTGACGGAGGAGGATTCCCATGTTTGAAACGGACTACAAAAACGCCTGTGACACCGTGAAACTCCCGGAAAACACCCGTGAAAAAATCCTGAAATCCAGCCGGAGAAAACCGCCCCGCTTTCCCATTGGAA
>CALXFW010000003.1 GCA_944387685.1 uncultured Oscillospiraceae bacterium | reverse complement strand
TTCCCAATGACCGACTTTCGTCACGCACAGCCCCTCCGCGCATACAGCGGCGGGTACCGTTCCGGATTTGCACCGGATTCCCTATTCTCCGCTGCTTCCAAGCGAGAACAGCGGCACTTAAGCAGATGGGGGGATTCAATTACTGGGATTATATCACAGCCGGCGCCGGAAATCAATCGCTTCCAGGCGCTTTTCTTTCCGGAGACACCGGATTGGGTTACAGGGACTGCATTCTTTCCAGCACCTGGGCCTTGTCCCGGATGCTGGGGATGCCTCCGGCGTACTCCGTGGACAGGCTGGCAGCGGTGGTGGCAAAGCAGCCGATGTAGGACAGGTCCGCCTGCGTCAGCTGGTCAATGGGCTTGTCCAGCTCCAGCAGCCGGGACACGGCGCTGCCGCCGAAAATGTCTCCCGCACCGGTGGTGTCAATGGGATGAACCTTGGGACCGGGGGCATGGAAGCGGGCATGGGCGGTTTTCAGCAGGCAGCCGTCAGGGCCCAGGGTAACCATGGCCAGGGCGACCCCATATTCCGAGAGCAGCTTGTCCGCCCCCTCCTCCGGTGTGCAGCCCCAGAGGAAGTCCACTTCCTCGTCGCTGATCTTCACCACGTCCGCCTGGGACAGGCTCCACAGAATCTGCTCCCGGGCAGCCTCCTCGCTGGGCCACAGGGGCTTGCGCAGGTTGGGGTCACAGGTGATGAGCTTGCCCTGGGCTTTGGCATAGGCCACCGCCTTCTGGGTGGTGGTGCGCACCGGCTCGTCGGTAAGGCTCAGGGTGCCGAAATGGAAGACCTTGGCCTGGTCAATGAGGGTCTTGTCCACCTCGTCCCAGGTCAGCTGGGTATCGGCGCCGGGCTTGCGGGCAAAGGAGAAGGACCGGTCCCCCTTGTCATCAAAGGTGACAAAGGCCAGGGTGGTGAACACCTTGGGGTCCACCACAATGCCCCGGGTTTCAATGCCCGACCGGCCCAGGGTGCCCAGCAGCAGGCGGCCGAAGGCATCGTCGCCTACCTTCCCCAGGAATGCAGTCTTTTTTCCATAGGCGTTCAGCGCTGCCAGGAAGTTCCCCGGTGCACCGCCGGGGTTGGCGGCCATGGTGGGATATCCGGCATCATCCACGGATTTGGAGGCGAAATCAATCAGCAGTTCGCCCAGTGCTACCACATCATACATCATTGGTTACCTCATTTCTGTTATGGGGATATCCGGCCGCAGGCAGCCGGCAAAGGGAAATGCAAACTACCTAAACCATACCACATTTCCCCCGGTTATGCAATCCCACGGAGGAAAAAACCTGGTTTGGAAAAGGAAAGACTCCCCCTTCCGGCGCTCCGATTCCGTTCTCGGAGAACGGAACCGGCGGAAGGGGGAGGCTATTTCCAGAGGCAGGCATTCATCCGCTCCCTTGGGTCAGCCGTCCCTGAATGGAGGGTCAGGCCATGGGCCGGATTTTCCCCTGAGCCAGCAGGCGGCACAGCTCCTCCAGCCGGGGGTAGGCGTAGGAGAAGAATTCCTGATAGGCCCGGCAGAAATAATTCTCCCCCAGAGGCGTTCCCGCCGCCCCCTCCCGGTCCCGGCAGCAGCCGCCCCGGCACAGAGGCAGCCACCGGCAGCCCCGGCAGTGCTCCAGCGCCTTCTGGGAGCGCTGGAGAAAACCCAGCTCCTCCCGGCGGCGGTCAATCTGGGCAAAGGAATCAGTGACCAGATTCCCCAGCCGCCACTGGTCCAGCATATAGAAATCGCAGGGATAGACGCTGCCGTCCGCCTCCACCACATACTGCACCCCGCAGATGCCCCGCAGGTCGCAGGCCTCCGGCCGCTGGCCCTGGAGAATGGCCAGCAGGTTGTAGAAATACCGGTGATAGGGCATCTCGCCCTTCCGGCAGTCCTGATACCACAGGTCAAACACGGATTTGAGATAATAGGAAAAGCCCTCCGGAGTCAGGGAATAGTCCTGCCCGCCCCGCTCCTCTCCCAGAGGGTCCAGGCAGGGGATGTACTGCTGGTAGGCAAAGCCCTGCTTCCGGAAAAAGCCGTAGACCTTCCGGCTGCTCCGGGCACAGGGCTGGGTCAGGGTGACCAGGATGTTGAAGTCCACCTGGTGCTTCTGCAGAATCCGGATGGCCCCCATCACCCGGTGGAAGGTCCCCTCTCCCCGGGCATCCAGCCGGTAAGCGTCGTGAATCTCCCGGGGCCCGTCCAGGGACACCCCCACCAGATATCGCTCCCGGGCAAACAGCTCCCCCCACTGGTCGTCGATTGCCAGTCCGTTGGTCTGGATGGCGTGGTGGATGGGCACCCGGTTGACGTTGTACCGGGCCTCCAGCCGGGCCTGCCGCCGGTAGAAGTCCAGTCCCACCAGGGTGGGCTCCCCGCCCTGGAAGGCAAAGGTGCAGCCGTCCCGGGCCTGGGCCAGGGTTTTGCGCACCACCGCCTCCTGGGTTTCCTCAGACATGAAGCCGTAGTTCTCCCTCTCCCGTTTCTGGGTCTCGTCGGCGTAGAAGCAATAGCGGCAGCGCATATTGCATGCCCCGGAGCTGGGCTTGAGCATGACGGTAAGCAGAAAAAGACACCTCTTTTCTTACGGCAGTGCGCCGCGGCACTGTTCGTGCCGCAGCGCTTTTGCCGGAATCAGATTTCGTACCACTTGATCTCGTTGGCGTCCAGATGCAGATCGAAGGAGCCGTTGTCGGTGTAGACGGTGGTATCCTGGGGCACGTAGGTGTTGTTCACCACGCAGTACTTGCCGTTGGCCACGAAGGCGTGGACCTCCACATTGTAGTTGGTGGAGAACCACTTGTGGAGCAGGTCCTCCCCGTGGGCAGACCACAAAATGGCCCGGTACAGCACCCGGCTGTTTTCGAAGGAGTAGGGCAGGCCGGAGATGTACACGCTGCGGCCGTCACCGTAGCTGTTCACCGCCATCTGCACCTCCTTGTCCTTCTGGTTCAGAATGGTGGTGCCTGCCAGGGCGTAGATGCTCTTCTTGCCCTCGCCGAAGTCCACCTGGTCCTGAACATCCTCCAGGATGAAGTGGTCGGGATGCTGTTCCCAGTTGTACTTGTCGTAGCCCAGGGTGAAGCCGGTTTCCTTCTCCACACCCAGCACACCTGCCAGCTGGAAGTAGTGGCCCTGGTACTGGTGGCCGGAGGGTTCGCCCACGCCGATGAAGCCACCGCCGTTGTGGACAAAGCCCCGGACCGCCGCCGCCACAGCGGGATCTTCCCACTCATAGCCGCCGGTGTGGGCGGTGTCGCCGTCGCCCACGTTGATGAGCACGTCGATGTCCTTCAGGATATCGGGATTCTGACGAATATCGTCGAAGGAGATGAACTTCACGTCAAAGGGCGCGCCGGACAGGGCCTCGATAACGCCCGCATAGGAGTAGTTCTGCTTCTGATACAGGGCATGGTGAACCATGTGGCAGCCCCAGGAACGGGCCTTGCCCCAGCTGTTCAGCACCGCCACGGTCTTGACGCAGTAGGGGGTGGTGCCCTTGATGTTCTCATACAGCTCCCGGAACTCGTTGCACACGGACTCAATGTAGTCCATGAACTCCGGGAACTGAAGGGCCAGCTTCAGGTAGCCGCCGTAGCCGATCCGGTCGATGGGCTTGCGGAGAATGGCCCGCCGGGCGGTGACCCAGTTCTCCTTTCCTTCCTTCACCGGGTCGCCGCCCTCGTGGAAGGTATCGGGGAAGAAGTAGGGCAGGAACCGGCCCTCGGTGTACTTGACACCGGGGATGTCGGAGATCAGCCGCAGGGTGGCGCCGTTGCCCACGGAGCCTACCACCGCGTCCAGGCCGATGGTCTTGAACTCGTCCATGAAGGGCTCCGTGCCGATGAAGTGGTCGCCCAGGAACATCATGGCTTCCTTGCCCAACTCGTGGGTGATGTCCACCATCTCCTTGGCCAGCTTGGCCACCTCCCGGCGCTGGAAGGCCTGGAAGTCCTTGAACTCCTTGGAGGGGATGCGGTACTGGTTGTTGTAGTAGCCCTGGTCGATGATGTACTCGGGGCGGAACTTGTAGCCCACTTCCTTCTCAAACTGCTCCAGAATGTAGGGGGACACGGAGGCGGAATAGCCGTACCAGTCCACATACTTCTCCCGCTTCAGCTCGTCGAACACCAGGGTGAACTGGTGGAAGAAGGTGGTGTAGCGGATGACGTTCACATAGGGATGGTCGGCGATGAACTTGCGCAGCCGCTCCATGGTGAACTTGTGGGTCTTGGGCTGACGGACGTCGAAGGTGATCTGGTGCTCGAAGTTCTGCCAGTTGTTGGTGACGGCGTTGTACATATGCACCGGGTCCCAGATCAGGTAGGCCAGGAAGGAGACGGTATACTCGTGATAGGGAGTGCAGCCGGTGATCTCCACACAGCCGGTCTCCTGGTTGTAGCTCCAGCGGTGGGTGGGCACCACGGCGCCGGCGGTGCGGTCCATGACCTCCCACCAGCGGCGGATATCATCCCGGGTGTTCACCTCCAGCAGCTCCTGAGAGATGCCCTTCATCAGGGGGATGGCCAGGGTGTCTCCGGTGGCGGCGTGGAAGCCGGTCATAATGTAGCACTGCTGCACCTCATCGGGGTTGGCCTTGGCCCAGGCGTTGTCCTTGCGGGTGGTGTAGTAGGTGGAGTAGATCTTGGCGTCGGTTTTGCTCAGCGCCTCGGGGAAGTCGGTGCCGTCGCAGTCCCGGATGGCATCGGCGCCCCACTTCTTCATGACCTCCAGGGTCTCGGGGACCACATCCAGGTCGGTGGGGATGGTCACGCGGCCATAATTTTTCTTATCCATAGAAAATCTCCAAAAATAGAATGATTGCAGAACATAAGGGAATCTTGCGATTCCCTTATGTTTTGTGAACTTTTTAGCCCTTCACACCGCCGCCGGTAACACCCGCAATGATCTTTTCAGACATGAAGATGTACAGCAGGAAGGTGGGCAGGAAGACGATGATAACCGCAGCGAACAGGCCGCCGTAGTTGCCGGTGTACTTCATGGCGTTGATGATCTGCAGCAGTCCCACGCCAACGGGGGTCATGCTCTCGGAAGAGGTGAAGATCAAAGCCATGAAGAACTCATTCCACACGGACAGGAAGTTGAAGATGGTCACGGTGATAACCGCGGGCTGCACCAGAGGCAGCATAATCTTCACAAAGGTGTTGGAGGGGGAGCAGCCGTCCAGATAGGCCGCCTCCTCATAGGAACGGGACAGGGTGCCGAAGAAGTCCAGCAGGTAAATGGCGGTATAGGGCACCCGCAGCATGATGTAAAGCAGAATCAGCACGATCCGGCCCTTCAGGCCCCAGGCAACCGTCAGGCTGTACAGGGGCATGATGATCATGATGGTGGGCACGCTCATGGCGATAACCAGGCCCAGCCGCAGGGTTTTGCTGCCTGCGAAATTCCACCGGGACAGGACGTAGGCGGCAGGTGCCGCAACGGCCAGCACGCCGAAGCAGGAAATGGTGGAGTAGAGCAGGGAGTTGCCGAAGAACACGGACACGTTCTGGTTGTTCCAGGCGGTGGCGTAGTTCTCAAAGTGGATGCCGGACTTGAATTGCAGAACCGTGCCGGTGAAGATTTCCCGGGAGGTGGACAGGCTGGCGCTGAAAATCCAGCCGATCATGACGGCGGTGAACAGAACCCAAATGCCCACGATCAGATAGCCGGGGAGGAATTTTGCCTCTTTTTTCCAGTTAATTCTCATGCCAGACCCCCCTTAGTATTCCAGATCGCTGTCTTTGAGCAGCAGGTTCATAACAGCGTAGATGGCAATGATAATCAAGGTCAGCAGCACGCCCACCGCAGCGCCGGCACCGGCATCCCGGACCGAGACGCCCTTGCCGCCGAACACCATGTCATATAGGTAGATGACCGGCACAATGGTGGATGCCTCCGTATCGATGGGGGAGAACATCTTGGACCACAGGAAGAATGTGGTGGCATTGATGCTCCAGAAGGTGATGGTGGTCTTGATGATGCCCTTCATCAGAGGCAGGGTAATCTTGGAGAACTGGTCGACCTTGGTGGCGCCGTCCAGGGTGGCCGCCTCATACAGGTCGGCGGGAATGCCCTCAATGCCGCTGATGAAAATCAACATATAGTAGCCCACGCTGCCGAAGATGAAAGCGCCCATCATGGCCCAGAACTTGGCATCGGTGCCCAGCCACTTCACCCGCTCCAGTCCCAGAGCGGTGACCAGGTTGTTGAGCAGGCCGTAGTCATAGTTGAAAATGTACTGAATCCACATGGTGGCCAGGGCCACGGCGCTGATGATATTGGGCATATAAATGGCAGCCCGGAAGAATTTCGCTCCCCGGATGCCGCTGGTGAGCACCACGGCCATCAGCATGGACAGAGCCAGGGTGATGATGCCGCCCACGATCCAGATCAGCAGCATATTCTGCATGGAGGTGAGGAAGGTGGTACTGGTCAGAACCTTTCCATAGTTCGACAGCCCATAGAAAGACCAGTCCGCGGTGGTGGATGTCAGACTCTCCACTTTGAAGAAGCTCATAACCACCGTCCGAATCACCGGGTACACATAGGTAATGAGCAGGGTCAAAATCGTGGGGAGAATGAACAGAAAAATCATAGTCTTATTTTTCTTCAATGTCCGAATCCCCTTTCATCTGTGCATTGTAAAAAACAGGCGGCACCAGCCGGGGTGCCGCCTGTGAGGGATAGGCTTAGTACAGGGCGTCCATGGCGGCGCAGAAGTCGGCGCCGGTGGTGATCTTGCCCTCGTACAGCTCGGCAGTCAGGGTCTTGAAGCTGCTCATCAGGTCAGGATTGGCGTTGATGCTGTCGCACCAGGACATCAGGTTCTCGCCGGCAGACAGGGTCTCGATGGCGCCGGGCAGAGAGTTGCAGACGTTGCTGGGGTCAGCGGGGATCTGAGCGGCGGTGTCCGCCATCTTCTGGTCCCACTCGCCGGTGGTCAGGAACATGATGAAGTCAAAGGCAGCCTGCTGGTTCTCGGAGTAGGAGGAGACAGCCAGGGAGTTGGCGCCGCCGTAGATGCAGGTGTTGTCCGCACCGCCGTCAACAGCGGGGTAGTTGAACAGGCCCCAGTTGATCTCCACGCCCATGGTGCTGTTCACCTCAGCGGTGACGTAGTTGGCCAGCACGATCATGGCAGCCTGGCCCATGCCGATCTTGTTCTGGGAAGAGGGATATTCATCGGGAGCGCCTTCCACCAGGTAGCCGGCGCTGACCAGATCCGCGATCTCCTGGGCAGCGGCAACAGCGCCCTCGCTGTCAGACCAGCCGCCGTTCAGGGCCAGTTCCTTCACGCCGTCCTCACCCAGGTGACGAACCAGGTGATAGTAGAAGGTGAAGTTGGTGTAAGCAGTGTCCAGAGCCAGAGGCGCAATGCCGGCGTCCTTCAGCTGCTGGCAGACTTCCAGGAACTCCGCCCAGGTGGTGGGCTCGCTCTCAATACCGGCAGCGGCGAACGCATCCTTGTCGTAGAAGATGCCGCCGACCTGGGGCTGCTCCACGATGGAGTTCAGGTAACCGGCCAGTTCCACAACCCGGTCGTTCAGAGCGGGATAGCCGACATAGCCGGCGGCTTCCGCCATCTCGGTCAGGTCAGCGGTGTAGTCCACATAGACCTGAGAGATCCGGGACTGGTCGTCCTCAAAGATGTCGATCTTCTCACCGGCTTCCAGAGAAGCGGTCAGAATCTGGTTCAGCTCCCGGCCCTTGAACTCCACGTTCACAGTGGCGCCGGTGGCCTCACCGAAAGCAGCGGCGGCTTCTTCGATGACGGTAGCCTGGGGCTCGCCGGAGCTCCACATGGACCACATGGTCAGCTCAACACCGTCATAGTTGGCAGCAGCGGCAGCCTCAGTGCCGGCAGCGGCCTCCGTACCGGCGGCAGCCTCGGTGCCGGCGGCAGCTTCTGTGGTCTCAGTGGTCTCGGTGCCGCCGCAGGCAGCCAGGCCCAGAACCATGACCAGAGCCAGCAGAAGGGCAATGATCTTCTTCATTTGAAATTCCTCCAGTTGTTGTGTATTGATGCAGCTTCGCCACAATCTGTAATATACTATATCTTTTTTTCAGCGGAACGACAACAAATATCTTGCGGAATAATTTATATATCTTGCACTCCAAATACGATTTGGTAATTGCCCACAAATTCCACGGTGGGTTTTTATGGAATCCGCCTACTGAGAAATGCACAGTTTTTCGCAATATGTCCATTTCTTTTTTGTGGAAATATTTTAATCCCGCCTATTGTTTTTCTGTTTTTTCATGTTATAATAATTTCGAAATATATAAAGTCCCACGTTTCAGGAAGTTAAAAACCGCAAGATATATAAAGGTCACAGCAAGATGAGTACAATCCGATACGATCTGAAGGCAAAGAACATCCGCACCGACAGCGACAAGGCCAAGCTGCTCTATGTAAGCACCGCCAAGTACGGCGGCGACTGGTTCAGCACCCTCCACACCCACGCCTGCGCGGAAATTTTCTATGTAGTGGGCGGCAAGGGGCAATTCCGGGTCCGGGAGGACGCCTTTACCATTGAGGCGGGGGATATGGTTATCGTCAACCCCCATGTGGAGCACACCGAGACCAGCCTCGCCGCCCACCCCCTGGAGTACATCGTCATGGGCATCGAGGGTCTGGAGCTGAGCATGGATGATACCTCCGACAATTCCTTCTGCATTGTCAATTTCCAGGACTCCGTCAACGACATTCAGTTCTACCTGAACCATATGCTCATGGAAATCGAGCAGAAATACCCCGGCTTTGAGACGGTGTGCCAGGACCTGCTGGACATTCTGCTGATCAAGCTGCTGCGGCGGACCAACTTCTCCAAGGTGCTGGCCTCCTCCCAGGAGCAGCTCAGCGCGGACACCGTGGCCGTCCGGCGCTACATTGAGGGCCACTTCCGGGAGTCCCTGACTCTGGACTCCCTGGCCAAGCAGGTGCACATCAACAAGTTCCACCTGGCCCACACCTTCAGCCGGGAGTTCGGCATCTCTCCCATCAACTATATTCAGAAGCTGCGCATTGAGGAGAGCCGAGAGCTGCTGCGCACCACCAACTATTCCCTGAGCTACATTGCCCGGACCTGCGGCTTCTCCTCCCCCAGCTACTTCTCCCAGCGCTTCCGGCAGGCCGAGGGCATCAGCCCGGCGGAGTTCCGGAAAAATCAGAAAACCCAGGACGCGGAAAAAACGTCCGAGACAAATACGGAGGAATCATTATGAACGCTGTCAACATTCCCCAGGAAGCCCCGGTGCTCAGCCAGGTGCTTGCCGCCTACGATCTGCCCGCCACCGTCCTGGGCGCCGTCCGCTACGGCCAGGGCCACATCAACGACACCTTCTGCGTGGTCTGCCAGCCCCAGGAGGGAGACGCCGTCCGCTTCATTCTCCAGGGTATGTCCCTGGCCGCCTTCCCCCACCCGGAGGAGCTGATGGAGAACTTTGTGGGCATCACCTCCTATCTGCGCAGCCAGATCATCGCCAAGGGCGGCGATCCCCTGCGGGAGACCCTGAGCCTGGTGAAAACCCGGGACGGAAAGGACTATTACACCGACGAAACCGGCAAGGTCTGGCGGATGATGCCCTTCATCGAGGGCACCGACTGCTTCCAGTCCGCCACGCCGGAGCTGTTTGAGGCCTCCGCCCGGTCCTTCGGCCATTTCCAGAGCATGCTGAAGGACTACCCCGCCCACACCCTCCACGAGACCCTCGTGAACTTCGACAACACCGCGGACCGTCTGCGCAAGTTCCAGGCCGCCCTGGCCGCTGCCCCCAAAGACCTGACAGACACCTGCCGGGCGGAAGTGGACTTCGTTCTGGCCCGTCAGGCGGACTGTTCCGTGGCCATGGAAGCCCTGCGCCAGGGCAAGCTGCCCCTGCGGGTCACCCACAACGACACCAAGCTGAGCAACATTCTCATTGACCGGGCCACCGGCCAGGGCATCTGCGTCATCGACCTGGACACCACCATGCCCGGCCTGTCCATCTACGACTTCGGCGACTCCATCCGCTTCGGCGCCAACCACAGCGCCGAGGACGAAAAGGATCTGACCAAGGTG
>CALXFW010000002.1 GCA_944387685.1 uncultured Oscillospiraceae bacterium | reverse complement strand
AAAAGGCAGTTGCTCTACCGACTGAGCTAGCGGATCGAATGGCTGGGATGGCCGGATTCGAACCAGCGAATGCCAGAGTCAAAGTCTGGTGCCTTACCGCTTGGCGACATCCCAATGTTCAGTGGCTGGCTTTGCTCGGACACACGGCGTATTATATCACGGATTTTTTCGTTTGGCAATCTTTTTTTTCGGTAATTTTCCCTTTTCCCTCGACACAATCCGGGTATTTACTTTTGAAACAAAATGGGCTATCATGTGTCTGCAAGACAAAGAAAAAGGGAGTCCCTGCCATGGAAGATGCACTGAACTACATCCACTCCGCCTACCGCAAGGGGGCCGCCCCCGGCCTGACCCGGATTCGGGCCCTGCTGGACGCACTGGGAAATCCCCAGCAAGCCCTGAAATTTGTCCACATCGCCGGTACCAACGGCAAGGGCAGCACCGCCGCCATGACTGCCGCCATTCTCCAGGCGGCGGGGTACCGCACAGGGCTGTACACCTCCCCCTACCTCTACCGCTTCACTGAGCGGATGCAGGTGAACGGGACGGAAATCCCGGTGGAAGAGCTGGAAGCGGTGACGGCATATGTCCGTCCCTTTGCCGACGCCATGGCGGACCCGCCCACGGAATTTGAGCTGGTCACCGCCATTGCCCTGGAATATTTCGCCCGGCAGCGCTGCGACCTGGTGGTGCTGGAGGCGGGAATGGGAGGCCTGGTGGACGCCACCAACGCCATCGGTGTCCCCGAGGCGGCGGTAATCGCCAATATCGGTCTGGACCACACGGAATTTCTGGGGGATACCCTGGAGAAAATTGCGGAAAACAAGGCCGGGATTTTCAAGCCCGGCGGCCAGGCGGTGGTGTATCCTGCGGTGCCTTCCGTGGAGGATGTGTACCGGCGAATGTGCCGGGAACGGGGAGTCCGGCTGCACATTGCGGACTTTTCCCGGCTGCGTCCGGCGGGGCATGACCTGGAGGGGCAGGTCTTTCACTGGGACGGCCTGGAAAACCTTACCCTGCCCCTGCTGGGGGAGCATCAGCTCCACAACGCTGCCCTGGTGCTGACGGTGGTGGAGGTGCTCCGGGAAAGGGGTTGGACCATTCCCGACGACGCCGTGCGCCGGGGGCTGGAGGCGGTGCGCTGGCCGGGCCGCTTTGACATTCTCTCCCGCAATCCCCTGTTTATTCTGGACGGAGGCCACAATCCCCAGTGTATCGACGCATTGGCGAAAAACATCCCGGCCTATCTCTCCGGGAAGCGGGTCATCGCCCTCACCGGGGTGCTGGCGGACAAGGACTATGCCCGGATGTATCAGCCGGTGATGCCCTATATCGCGGAATTTGTGTGCATAACGCCTCCCAGCCCCCGGAAGCTGGAGGGAGCCGAACTGGCCCGTCTGCTCACCCAGGCGGGGGCCAGGGCCACCGGCTGTGACACCATCTCCCAGGGGGTGGCTCTGGCCCGGGAACTGGCGGGCCCGGAGGGTGCGGTGCTGTGCTTCGGGTCCCTGTATTCCATCGGCGCCATCCGGGAAGCCCTGGAAGGACAATAAAAAATCGGGAGGATTTCCTCACAAGGGGAAATCCTCCCGATTTTTTTGGTTTTCCGGAAGGGGTCAATTGGCGGCTTCCCGTCTGCAGAAGGCTGCGGCCGTTCTGGCCGCCAGGGCTGCATTGTTGTACACCAGCCGGATGTTGGAGGCCAGAGAGTCGCCTCCGGTGAGCTCCGCTACCCGGGCCAGCAGGAAGGGGGTGATCTCCTTGCCGTGGATACCCTGGGTGCTGCACTCGGCCAGCGCCTGGTCGATGGCGGCGTTGATGGTGTCCAGGGGCATGGCGTACTCCTGCGGGATGGGGTTGGTCACCAGCATGCCGCCCCGCAGGCCCAGGGCTTTGCTGGCCCGGAAGGCCGCCGCCAGTTCCTCCGGACTGTCCACCCGGTAGTCCACCTTCAGGCCGGAGGTGCGGGTGTAGAAGGCGGGCAGTTCCTCCGTGCCGTAGCCGATTACCGGCACACCCTTGGTTTCCAGGTATTCCAGGGTCAGGCCCAGGTCCAGAATGGCTTTGGCCCCGGCACAGATCACCATGACGGGGGTCTGGGCCAGCTCCTCCAGGTCGGCGGAGATGTCCATGGTGGTCTCCGCCCCCCGGTGGACGCCGCCGATGCCGCCGGTGGCAAAGATGGAGATGCCCGCCATGTGGGCAATCATCATGGTGGTGGTGACGGTGGTGGCGCCGTCCTCTCCCCGGGCGCAGAGCATGGCCAGGTCCCGGCGGGAGGCCTTGCGGATGGCGGTGCCCTTCTTGCCGAAGTATTCAATTTCCTCCTCCGTCAGGCCGGCCTTCAGCCGCCCGCCGATGACGGCGATGGTGGCGGGGACCGCCCCGTTCTCCCGGATAATCCGCTCCACATTCAGAGCGGTCTGCACATTCTGGGGATAGGGCATTCCGTGGGAGATGATGGTGGACTCCAGAGCCACCACCGGCTTTCCCTCCGCCAGGGCCTGGGCCACGTCGGGCTTGACGTCCAGATAGGTGTTGTCAATCATCATAATCCGTCTGCTTCCTTCCTGTTTGGTTGTCTGCCCATGCGGGCCCGCAGGGTGTGGGCGGACAGGGCGGGATTGATGGTTTCCGGGGATTCCATGGCGATGGACCCGGCGGCCAGCCCGGCCCGGGCGGTGGTCTCCAGGCTGCAGCCCTCCAGGTAGGCCCAGACCAGGGCCGCCATGAAGGCATCGCCGCAGCCGGTGGTGTTCACCAGATGCCCGGGGATGGTGGGCAGCCACAGCCGCTGGTCTCCCATGGCGGCCAGCACCCCCTCCGCCCCCAGGGACAGGAACAGCCGGTGCAGCCCCATCCCCAGCAGGGCGTCCGCCGCCTTCCCCGCATCCTCCCGGCTGTGGATGGGAACGCCGGAGAGCAGCTCCGCCTCCAGCCGGTTGGGCTTCAGGGTGTGGATTTTGGAGAGGATGGGCCGGAGCTTTTCCGCCTTGGCGGTGGACACCGGGTCCACGAACAAGGGTACCGTCAGGGTGTCGGCCAGATAGATCAGGGACTCCTGGGGGATGTTGGCATCCGCCGCCACCACCTGGGCCCTGTCCAGCACCGTCCGGTTGGCGGCCAGATACGCCGGGGTGATCTGTTCGCAGATGGCCATGTCGGACACTGCCAGCACCATCTCCCCATCCGGGGCCGCCAGATACAGATAGGTGGAGGTGACACCCCCGGGAACCTGGAGGGCGTGGCTCAGGTCAATGCCCTGCTGAGAGCACACCGCCGCAGCCTGCTGCCCGTGGAGGTCGTCGCCGTAGGCGGTGAGCAGCCGGACGTCCAGCCCCAGCAGGCGCATATTGTGGGCAATGTTCCGGCCCACGCCCCCCAGGCTGGTGGTGACCAGGCCGGGATTGGAGTCCGCCGGAATCAAGGGCGCGAAGGACCGGCCCCCAATATCCACATTGATGCCCCCTACCACCACCGCATAGGCGCTGCTGGGCAGCACATAGCCCTTACCGGCGATGCACCCCTTCTTCATCAGGTTGGAGATGTGTACCGCCACGGAAGAGCGGGTGATGCCCAGCTTCTCCGCCAGCTCCTGCTGGGAAATCATGGGATTTGCCTCAATGAGCTGCAATATCTGCCGCTCCCGCTGGGTCATGGCCTTCCCCTCCTAAGCGTTTCTTTATGGTATAAGCATATCTTTATTGTACTGCCGGCCCGCCTGCCCGTCAACCGGAAAAATCCGCAGGGGCCGGCAGGCCCCCGCGGATTTGGGTTCAGTCTTCTCCCCGGAGCTGGGCGGCGATGGGACAGACGCTTTCGTAGATACAGCTGCCGTAGGCGCAGTCCGCCTCCTTCAGCTTCCCGTCCTCCAGCAGAATCTCCACCATCCGGCTGGCGTCCAGCTGGCGGCAGTAGCCGGTGAGGATGCGTTCCTCTTCCATGTCTTTAGCCCTCCGTGATGCAGAAGCCCCGGGGGCCGATGGTCAGGCAGTCCGGCGCCAGAATCTGCAGATTGTAGCCGAAAATGGGCTGCCCGAAGGGAATCTCCCAGGCGTCGCCGCTGCGGTTGCAGTAGACAAAGTAGGTCTTGCCCCGGTAGCTGCGGCTGAAGGCCAGATGCTTGTCCTGGGCCTTGCAGAAGTGGATGTCTCCCAGCCGGAAGGCCTCGTAGCGCTTGCGCAGCTGGCCCAGCCGCCGGAAGTGGGCCTGGAGTTCCTTGTCCTCCTGCCCCCAGGGGAAGGGACGGCGGTTGAAGGGGTCCCGATAGCCCTCCATCCCCGCCTCGTCTCCGTAGTACAGGCAGGGGCTGCCGGGCAGGGTATACTGCAGGAAGGAGGCGGTGAGCAGCCGGTCAATGGCCACATCCATCTGGTTGCGGGTCAGGTGCCGCTTGGACTGCTCCTCCCGGCTACCCTGGAAGTCGTCCACCAGGGCGGTGAGAATCCGGGGGGTGTCGTGGGTGCCCAGCATATTCATGTTGCACAGCACCACTTCCGCCGGATAGTTCTCCACAATGGACATGACGGTGTCCTTCAGGCCCTTGCCCCCGTCGATGCCCCGGACATAGTTGATGATGGCGGTGCGGAAGGGATAGTTCATCACCGCGTCCAGCTCGCCCTGGGTGAAATACCCCCGGCGCTGGCCGTAGGCGCACTTGTTGGAGGCGTCCTCCCAGACCTCCCCCAGAATCAGGGCGTCGGGCTTGATCTCGTGGGCCCGGCGGCGGAGCATCTGGATGAATTCATCGGGCAGCTCGTCCGCCACGTCCAGCCGGTAGCCGTCGGCACCCAGCCGGAGCCAGTGGGCCACCACGCTGTCCTCCCCGGTGATGATATATTCCAGGAAGGAGGACTCCATTTTGTTCACCGTGGGCAGGGTGTCAAAATTCCACCAGCAGTGGTACACGTCCGGCCACTGGTAGAAGGTATACCAGCTGCGGTAGGGGGAGTCGGGGTCCTGGCAGGCGCCCCCGGTGCCGAAGGCCCCGTCCCGGTTGAAGTACAGGCTGTTGGAGCCGGTGTGGGAGAACACCCCGTCCAGAATCACCCGGATGCCCCGGTCATGGGCCGCCTGGCACATCCGGGTAAAGTCCGCCTCGGTGCCCAGCATGGGGTCGGGGGTCTTGTAGTCCCCGGTGTCGTAGCGGTGGGAGGAAAAACCCTTGGTAATGGGATTCAGATACAGAATCGTGGTGCCCAGGCTGGCAATATAGTCCATCTTTTCGGTGATGCCCTGGAAATTGCCGCCGTAAAAATCGTTGTTGAGCACAATCCCCTGCTCCGTGGGCTGCCAGTGCACATCCTCATACCAGTATTGGTGAAGGGTGTAGGGCCGCAGCTTGCCGGTGAGGTCGCAGAAGCCGGCGCGATGGAACCGGTCGGGGAAGATCTGGTAGTAGGTAGCGCCCTTGGCCCAGTCCGGGGTGTGGAAATCCCGGGGGATGCAGCTGAGCTGCCACAGGTCCCCGGCCTCCATATTGGTATCATCCCCCTGCTTGAACAGGCGGAAGCCCCCGTCGGAATTGTCTACGAAGAAGTAATAGAAAAACAGACCCGGGGAGGGAATGGAAAACTCCCCGCAGAAAATATCATAGGGCCCCTGGCGCTGCTTGCGCTCCAGGAGAATGTTCCGGGAGCTGCTGTCTCCGTCTCGGTTCAGGATGCAGGTGATCCGGCTGGCTCGCACCGTGGCCGGGACATGGACATTCAGGGTACAGCTCTGCCCCGGAACCAGGGGGCCAAAGGGAAATTTATACATTGTCTGCTTGCTGTCGTACAGGATTCTCATGGTACTCTCCTCGGTTGATAGGATGAACAGTGGCACACGCCTTCGTCATTATACCCGATTTATCCAAAAAATGGAAGGGGGAAAATAGACAAAAACACAACAAATTTCTTTACATAACGCTGGAAAGCCCCAGCCTTCCCCTTTCCGGGGAAAACCGGGGCCTGGGATTATTCATTTTATTATTCAAAAATCAGGGAAATCTGACCGCTGGTTTCCAGGGTCCCCTTCTCCACCGGAAGCAGGATGTGCCAGCAGGTTCCGTCCTCTGCCCCGGGGTACTGGGGCAGCCCAATCTCCAGAATTCCTTCCTCCTGCCGGAGAATTTCCCCCTGGGGCGCCTCTCCCTCAGGGACATTTTCTATCCGGATCAGCACCAGGTCCTGCCCTGCAAACCAGTCCTCGTCCAGAAACGCCGCCCACGGCTCCAGTTCCGTCAGATCAAACTGCTCCCCCATCTGGGCCCGGTAGTCCGTCCAGTCCGCCGGGCAGGTCAGCAGCACCGCCGCCGGTTCCTGGGTCTCCCCCTCCAGCCGGGGTGTGAGGACCGCCTCCGGTAGGGAGGTTCCCTCCGTGACAGCGCTCTGGGAACGGAAGGGGGCGGCGTCCTCCGCTGGCTGGGCCATTTCCGCCTCCTCCGCCGCCCCGTTTTCCACCGCACCCGCAGCGGGGGCGGCCTGGAGGGATGCGGTGTCGGCGGTGCCTCCGGCGCTGCCCTTGGGCTGGAACCACCAGAACCAGCCCGCCAGCACCAGGGTCAGGCAGGCGGCCATGGCCAGGAGCGGTTTCCATAACACCGTTTTCCGGGGCCGGGGCGCTGTCCGCAGCTGATCTGTCTCCGCCAGCAGGTCCGCCGGCAGCAGGCCGATGGCGTCGTGGAGCTGTTCTACGGTCATAGGTCAAATCCCTCCTTTCTCAGGTATTCCTTCAGCCCCACCCGGGTGCGGTAGAGCAGGCTTTTGGTCTGGCCCTCGGTCATGCCGCAGGCGGCGGCCACCTCCTTCAGGGAGTCCAGGTAGTAGTATCGGGCCAGGAAGGCGGTTCTGGCCCGGGGACTCTGGAGCCGGAGGTAGACCCCGATGGCATCCGCCAGCAGTTTGACATTCACAATCTCCTCTGTGGTGTTGCCCCCGCTGACGCACTCCCCCAGCTCCTCCAGGGACAGGGCGTACTGGGAGTCCCGGCGCTTGGCCCGGTTCCGGCCCCGGAAGCAGTCAATGGAGATGCGCCGGGTGAGCTTGGCCAGGTAGGCCGACAGCACCCCGGGCCGGTGAGGGGGCATGGAGTTCCAGGCAGCCAGGTAGGTGTCGTTGACGCTCTCCCGGCTGTCCTCGGCGTCGGAGAGAATGTTCAGGGCAATCTTGGTTAAGTAGCGGTCGTATTTGTCCTGGGTGTGGGTGATGGCGCTCTCATCCCGCTCCCAATACAGATTCACAATGTCGGCGTCCTCCATAAGCGCAGCCTCCTTCTCTATATATAGAATACTCGGCAAAATCCGGCGTTGGTTTCGCCGTCTCGGAAAAAATGCCGCGCCGGATGCCCGGCGCGGCGCAGCGTGTCCAAAAGTGTTGTTTCCTCCCCACCGCTGGGGGCGAAGCCATTTTCAGATTCATTTTCGGCCGGGACCTGTGCCTGGCCGAAAATACTTCTCAGGCTGCAAGTGTGGAATCTGTCCCCACCGGGGGACAGATTATGCGCGCAGCAGACTGCAAAAACCTGTGGGAAAGCCCCAAAGGGGGTTTCCCACAGCCGTTGCCGCGCCGGATGCCCGGCGCGGCAGAAAAACCTTACTCTTCCACAATGGCGATGTGCACCGTGTCCAGCTGGCTCTTGTCCACGGTGGTGGGGGCGCCCATCATCAGGTCCTGGGCGTTCTTGTTCATGGGGAAGGTGATGACCTCCCGGATGCTCTCCTCACCGGTGAGCAGCATCACAATCCGGTCCACACCGGGGGCCGCGCCGGCATGAGGGGGCGCGCCGTAGGTGAAGGCGTTGTACATGGCGGGGAATTTGGCCTTCACGTCCTCTTCTCCCAGGCCCACCATCTGGAAGGCCTTGACCATGATCTCCGGGTCGTGGT
The DNA here is from genome assembly GCA_944387685.1 of uncultured Oscillospiraceae bacterium. Classification (GTDB taxonomy): domain Bacteria; phylum Bacillota; class Clostridia; order Oscillospirales; family Oscillospiraceae; genus Faecousia. The sequence goes on along the minus strand of CALXFW010000002.1, from coordinate 4,054 downwards.
TCCGGACGGCGCCGGAGGCGGTTTCGTAGCCGTTGCACACCAGGTCATACTGGTTGGCGTGGATGGCCAGGAGCTTCTCGGTGTCGCCTTCCGCCGCTTCCAGGGCCTTCAGGCCTCCCTGGGGCATGGAGAAGGGGTTGTGGCAGAATTCCAGGGCCCCGGATTCCTCCCCGATTTCGTACATAGGGAAGTCCACAATCCAGCACAGGGCGTACTGGTCCTCGTCGAAGTGGCCGGGGACCCGCTTGCCCAGCAGGGTGCGGATGACGCCGGCGGTTTTCTGAGCGGCTGCCTTCTTCCCGGCGGCCATGCACACGAAGCTGCCGGGCTTCAGATTCAGCTTCTCCGTCAGAGCGGCCTGGCAGTCTCCCAGGAACTTGGACACGCCCCCGGTGAAATTGCCGTTTTCGTCCACCTTCACCCAACAGGCCTTGTTCCCGGTCTGGACTTCCACGTCCGCCAGGAGCTTGTCAATCCACTTCCGGGCCTGGGTGAAGTTGTCCACCGCCACAGCCTTGACGGTGGCGTTTTCGAAGGGGCCGAAGCCGCATCCCTGAACCTGGGCGGTGATGTCCTGGATTTCCAGGTCGATACGCAGGTCGGGCTTGTCGGTGCCGTAGCGCTCCATGGCCTCGTTGAAGGGAATGTGGCGGAAGGGGGCCTGGGTCACCCGGCTGTACTTGCCGAACTTCTCAAACACCGGCACCAGCACATCCTCCAGGGTGGACAGCACGTCCTCCTGGGTGGCGAAGGCCATTTCCATATCCAGCTGATAGAATTCGCCGGGGGTCCGGTCCGCCCGGGCGTCCTCATCCCGGAAGCAGGGGGCAATCTGGAAATACCGGTCGAAGCCCGCGGTCATCAGCAGCTGCTTGAACTGCTGGGGGGCCTGGGGCAGGGCGTAGAACTTGCCGGGGTGGTTCCGGGCAGGCACCAGGTAGTCCCGGGCGCCCTCCGGGGAAGAGGCGGTGAGGATGGGGGTGGTAATCTCCAGGAAGCCCTTCTCCGTCATCAGCCGCCGCAGCTCCGCCACCACCTGGCAGCGCAGCACGATGTTGCTCTTCACCGCCGGGTTGCGCAGGTCCAGGAAGCGGTACTTCAGCCGGGTGTTCTCGTCGGCGTCCCGGCTCTTGTTGATCTCAAAGGGGAGCTGGTTGTGGCGGCACTTGCCCAGCACCTCAATCTTCTCCGGCACCACTTCAATGTCACCGGTGCGGAGCTTGGCGTTCTTGCTCTCCCGCTCCCGGACGATGCCGGTGACGGAGAGGGTGGTCTCCTTGTTCAGGGGCTTGATGACGGACATCATGGCCTCGTTCTCGATAACCACCTGGGTGGTGCCGTAGAAGTCCCGAAGGACGCAGAAGGCGAAGTTGGCGCCGACCTCCCGGACATTCTCCAGCCAGCCGACAATGGTAACCTGCTTTCCGGCGTCGGACAGCCGCAGCTCGCCGCAGGTGTGGGTTCTGGATTGCATCATGGATATAATCCTCTCTTGCTCTTAAATTTAACCCTGCTATTATTTCACAAACCGGTGGAAAAGTCAATGATTTGCCCCTCTGCGGCAAAAAATTCCGGAGGCCGGGTCCGGCCTCCGGAATGTGGTGGAAACGGCTGCTCAGGCGGAGACCTCCTCCGCCTCCCCGGCGACGGCCTCCAGGCATTTTTCCAGGTACACCTTCTGCACCGCCGCCACGATGCAGGTGAACAGCAGACGCTTTTCGTCGCTGTCCTCGTCGCTGTCGGAGTCAAAGGTATCCTCCAGGTCGAAGGTAAAGCGCAGCAGCCCCTCATACTCCCGGCAGAAGTAGTCGTAGGCAGTCTCCAGGGGATAGGTCCGGCGCTGAAGCTGAAGGAAGCCCGCCAGGGCGTCCAGGGACAGCACGCTCTTGGCCACCGCAATGAAGAACAGATAGGCAATCTGGTCCCGGCTGTACTGCTTCTTCACCGGGCTGGGAATCAGACCTTTCTTCACATAGTTGCTGATCATGGAGGGGGTCAGGGCGGTGTCCCCCAGGGGGGCCAGGTACTCCCCGATGTATTTGGCGGCCTGCTCCAGATAGAGTCCCACGTTGGGGATCTCGGCGTACCGGGGCAGCCGGAAGGTCTCAACGGAAGCGGAAATTCGCCGCTTGGTTTCTTCTCGCATTGTGCATCACCTTGGGCCATTATACCCATAAAACCCGGAAAAGTCAACATTGAAAACTTTTCTTAAGATATGCTTGACATTGTCAACCAATATTGATACAATATCTCCGGGTTTTGAAAAACCGATAAAGAGCATCCAATTATTTCCGGTTTTCGGGGGAGATACCATGAAATATAAAATCGTATCCGATTCCTCTGCCAATCTGCTGCAGAATACCGCAACCTTTGCCTGTGTGCCCATGAAGATCATCGGCCAGCAGGAGTATATTGACGACGGCACCCAGGACACTGCCGTGATGACCCAGGAGCTGAAGCACTATAAGGGCAAGTCCAGCTCCTCCTGCCCCAATGTGTCCGACTGGCTGGAGGCCTTTGAAGGCGGGGAGTGCATCTTCGCCGTGACCATCACCCAGGCCCTGTCCGGCAGCTACAACGCCGCCGTCCAGGCGGGAAAGACCTACATGGAGGAGCATCCCGGCGCCCAGGTCCATGTGGTCGACTCCATGGCCGCCGGCCCGGAGCAGGCCATGATTGTGGACAAGCTGTTCGCTCTGCTGGAAGCAGGGCTGGAGCCGGAGGCGGTGATGGAAAAGATCCGGGATTACCAGAGCCACACCTACACCCTGTTCTGCCTGGAGTCCCTGACCAACCTGGCCCGGAACGGCCGGGTGAACCCCACCGTGGCGAAAATTGCCGGGGTGCTGGGCATCCGGGTCTGCGGCGAGGCCCAGCAGGGCCAGATTGTTCCCATCCACAAGGCCCGGGGCGCTAAGAAGGCCCTGAGCACCCTGGTGGATATGATTGCCGAGCGGGGTTTCCACGACGGGTGCCTGCTGCGGGTGGCCCACTGCTTCGGCTCGGAGATGGCTCTGCAGCTCCGGGACGCCATTGTGGAGCGGTTCCCCGGCGCCCGGTTCCATATGGAGCCCACCGGCGTGCTGTGCAGCTATTACGCGGAAATCGGCGGGCTGATGATCGGCTTTGAGGGCGGCTACAATCCCAACAACCATCCCTGAAATATGGTGCAACCGGGCCGGGGCGGCAATGCCCCGGCCCGGTTCTGCGTTCCGGAAATGGCCGGATCTTTCCCCGCCTGCCCGGGGAAAACCGAATAAAATACCCCCCTTCCCCGCAAAATACATTGACAAGCGGAAAATATGCGGTATAGTTATACCGTCTGTTTGTGACGTATTTTGTAAAAGAAACGGGGGAGGATAATGTCCAAAGAACTCATCCGGCTCCAGGATCTGACCATGGAGTTCGACGGGGAGCGCATTCTCGACGGCATCAATCTGTACTTCAACGACCATGAATTCCTCACGCTGCTGGGTCCCTCCGGCTGCGGCAAAACCACCACCCTGCGGATCATCGGCGGGTTTCTCACCCCCACCTCCGGTACCGTGACTTTTGACGGCAAGGTGGTCAACGATCTGCCCCCCTACCAGCGCCAGGTGAACACCGTGTTCCAGCGCTACGCCCTGTTCCCCCATCTGGACGTGTATGACAACATCGCCTTCGGCCTGAAGGTGGCCAAGGTCCCCAAGGCGGAAATCCAGCGCCGGGTCAGCGAGATTCTGGAGACCGTCAGCCTGAAGGGCTACGAAAATCGCCGGGTGGACAGTCTGTCAGGCGGTCAGCAGCAGCGGGTTGCCATCGCCCGGGCCCTGGTAAACCGGCCCAAGGTGCTGCTGCTGGACGAGCCTTTGGCCGCCCTGGACCTGCGTCTGCGCAAGGATATGCAGAACGAGCTGAAGCGGATTCAGCAGGCCACCGGCATCACCTTCATCTACGTCACCCACGATCAGGAAGAGGCGCTGTCCATGTCCGACACCGTGGTGGTCATGGACAAGGGCCGGATTCAGCAGATCGGCAGACCTGAGGATATCTATAACGAGCCGAAGAACGCCTT
>CALXFW010000001.1 GCA_944387685.1 uncultured Oscillospiraceae bacterium | reverse complement strand
GCGGGAAGGAGTTGACCTCCGTGATGCCGGACATATAGGCCACGATGGAAGAGCCTACGGAGCCACGGGAGCCCACCAGATAGCCGTGCTCCAGGGAGTTCTGCACCAGCTTCTGGGCGGACATATAGATCACGTCATAGTGGCAGGAGATGATGTCGTGCAGCTCCGTCTCCACCCGCTTGACAAACAGCTCCGGCGGGTTATCTCCATAGAGCCGATGGAATTTGCCATACACCAGGCTCTTCAAGTCCTCCACGGAGTTCTCAATCTTGGGAGCAAACAGATTGTGGGGCACCGGGCGGAGACTTTCACACATATCCGCAATGAGATTTGGGTTGGTGACCACAATTTCGTAGGCCTTCTCCTCCCCCAGGTAGGAAAATTCCTGCAGCATCTCGTCGGTGGTGCGGAAGAACAGGGGGTTGGGCTTGTCCGCATCGTCGAAGCCCTTGGTGGCCAGCAGAATGTGCCGGAAAATCTCGTCCTCCGGATTCAGGAAGTGAACATCGCCGGTGGCCACCACCAGCTTGCCCAGTTCCTCTCCCAGCCGGACAATGGTCCGGTTATAATTGCGCAGGTCCTCCATGTCCCGGGCCATACCTTTGTCCAGCATGAAACGGTTGTTGGCCAGGGGCTGGATTTCCAGGAAGTCGTAGAAGGAGGCAATCCGCTTCAGCTCGTCATCGCTCTTACCCTCCAGCACCGCCTGGAACAGCTCTCCCGCCTCGCAGGCAGAGCCGATAATCAGGCCCTCCCGGAGCTTCAGCAGATTGGACTTGGGAATCCGAGGCACCCGCTTGAAGAATTGGAGGTTGGAGTCGGAAATCAGGTGATAAAGGTTGCGCAGGCCCACCTGGTTTTTGGCGAACAGGATAATATGCCGGGCCTGGCGGTTGGTCACATGGCTGCCGGAGCGCAGATGCACCATGGCCGGGTTAATGGCCTGGAGGGTATGGACGTTCTGCTCTTCCTCCAGCTTTTCCATCAGCTTGGTCATAATCAGGCCGCAGGTCATAGCATCGTCCCCCGCCCGGTGATGGTTGAAGTCCGGCAGGCTCAAGGCTTCCGACACAATGTTCAGCTTGAACTTGTTCAGATGGGACAGCAGGTTCTGAGACAGAATCAGGGTATCTGCGGCAGTGTAGGTATAGGGCAGCCCCTGCCGCTCACACTCCGCGCGGATAAAGCCGGTGTCAAAGTCGGAGTTATGGGCCACCAGCACCCGGCCGCCGATAAAGTCCAGGAATTGGGGCAGAACCTCCTGAATTTTAGGCGCGCCCTTCAGCATATCCTGGGTAATTCCGGTCAATTCCACAATCTTCGGGTCCAAGGGCCGCTCCGGGTCCACAAAGGTCTGGAATCGATCCCTTTCCACCCCGTTTTTCAGGATTACCGCGCCGATTTCAATAATCCGGTCATCCCGGGAAGATAGGCCGGTGGTTTCCAGGTCAAAGGCCACAAACTCCTGGTCAAAGGTCATGTCCTGCTCGCCGTGGACCACAATCCGGTCATCCACATCGTTGACATAGTACCCCTCACAGCCGTAGAGGATTTTGATATTCTCATCGGTTCCCGCCACCTTGGCCTTGGCGGCGGCCTTCATGGCGTCGGGGAAGGACTGGGCCACACCGTGGTCGGTGATGGCGATGGCCCGATGACCCCAGGCCGCCGCCTGCTTCACCGCATCCGCCGTTACCGTCAAAGCGTCCATGTTGGACATGGTGGTGTGCAGATGCAGCTCCACCCGCTTGCCGTTGGGAGCGGTGTCCTTCCGCTTCTCCATGGCGCCGGGCATCATGGCATAGGGCTTCAGTACCATCTCATTCTCAAACCGGTCCTCAATGGGCTTGCCCTGAACCCGGAGAATGGCGCCCAGTTTCACATTGTCCAGGATGGGCTTGGCCTCCCCCGCCTCCAGGAAGCGGCTGATGCGCACGGAGTTGGTATTGTCGGTCATGTCGAATTTGACCACCCAGGCATTGCGCTTTTTCAGCTCCTTGTGGTCGATATTGAAAACCTTTCCCTCCACAATCACCGTGCCCATGTCCAGGCTCAGGTCCTTCATGGAAACCGGGGTTCCCCGGAAGGGCTTGCCGTAGAATGCCTCGCTGGGGGGCGCCGTCTTGGCCTCCGTCGGCTTGCCCCCGCTCTTTCCTCCGCCGCCGGAAGGCAGACTGCCCAGCAGATTCTGGCGCATGGCATCCATGGCGTCAAAGAGGGCCTTGCCCTCCAGAGGCTCCCCCGCCTCCACAGTGATGGTCACCGGGGCGGCGAACCGCTCCCGGAGCACCGTCTGCACCTGGGGAATCAGCTCTTCCAGTTCCCGCTTGCCGTTGGCCGCCAGCTGAATGGTCAGGGCCGTGCCCTCCCAGCGCCACTTGGCCCCCGCCAGGGAGCCCCGGGTCATGGAATTCCGGCTGACAAACAGCTCCATCAGTTCCTCCGGCTCCACCCGGTGGAGCTGGTCCTCCGGATGGGTGGCGGTAAGTTCCAGCCGCCGCAGCCCGTAGAGGGCGGCAATCTCCTTCCCCGCCTGGTTCAGCAGCCGCTGGGGGATGTATTCGCTGTGGTGCAGCGCCGCGCGGACGCTGCGCTCCTCCGGCAGAATGTCCGCAGCAACGATAGCCGCCTGAGACAGGGCTGCATCCAGCCCCTCAGGCGGCTCGTAGTCGGGAAACATTTGAAACAGGGTTACTTGTTCCATCATCGTTCTCTCGCTCTCAGGTCCGAACAGGCCGGGGCGGAAAGCGTTTTCCGCCCCGCCTGCTGTTTACAAGTTCTCAATCCGGCGCAGCAGGGCAGGCAGCAGCTGCTCATAGGGCAGCTTTTCCACCTGCTCTCCCTTTTCAAAGATCATGCCCCAGCCGTCGCCGCCGGCGATGCCGATGTCCGCCTCCCGGGCCTCCCCGGGACCGTTGACCACGCACCCCATCACCGCCACGGTAATGGGTTTCTTGCAGTCCTTCAGGGCAGCATCCACCTGGTTCACCAGGCCGATCAGGTCAATCCGGGTCCGTCCGCAGGTGGGGCAGGAGATGATGTTCACACCCTCCTTGCGCAGTCCCGCCGCTTTCAGAATGTCTTTGGCGGCGTAGACCTCCTCCACCGGGTCATCGGTGAGGCTCACCCGGATGGTGTCCCCGATGCCGTCCAGCAGCAAAGCGCCGATGCCCATGGCGGACTTAATCAGGCCCTGCTTCACCGGGCCGGTCTCCGTAACGCCGATGTGCAGGGGGTAGTCGCATCTGCTCCGGAACAGCCGGGCTGCCGCCACCATGGTGGGGACGGTGGAGGACTTCATGGATACGCAGGTATCGTAGAACCCCTCCTTCTCCAGCAGCTCCAGGTGCTGGAAGGCGCTCTCCACCAGGGCCTCCGCCGTGGGATGGCCGTACTTCTCCAGCAGCTTCTTGTCCAGGCTGCCGCCGTTGACGCCGATGCGGATGGGGATGTGCTTTTCCCGGCACACCTCCACCACCGCCTTCACCCGGTCCGCCCCGCCGATGTTGCCGGGGTTGATGCGGATTTTGGCCGCGCCGCCCTCCGCCGCCGCAATGGCCAGCTGATAGTCAAAATGAATGTCCGCCACCAGGGGCAGGGGGCTTTCCTTGGCGATTTCCGCAAAGCCCCGGGCAGCCTCCCGGTTGGGCACCGCCAGGCGGGCAATCTGGCAGCCGGCGGATGCCAGCTGCCGCAGCTGCTGCAAAGACCCCTCCACATCCGTGGTCTTGGTATTGAGCATGGACTGAATCACCACCGGGGCGCCGCCGCCGATGGGAATGTCCCCAACCAGAATCTGTCTTGTCATGGTCTCTCTCCTGTCTGTATTGTCTCAGCGGAATAAAAACACAATGTCCTTGAACATCACAATGGCCATCAGGCCCAGCAGCAGAATCATCCCCGCCCCGTGAAGATATCCTTCATATTTGGGATTGATCTTCCGGCGGGTGACTCCCTCCACAGCGGTGGTAATCAGCAGGCACACCACCCGGCCCCCGTCCAGAGCGGGAATGGGCAGCAGGTTCATCACCGCCAGATTGATGGCGATGAAGGCCCCAAAGTACAGCATATTCAGCAGGGCATCCACCCAGGTGGCCGAAACCTCCGCCACCACGCTCATCTGCTGGACGATGCCCACCGGGCCGGACAGGTCCTTCAAGCCAACCTGACCCTGAACCAGCATCTGCAGACTCAGCCGGACAATCCGCACCGTATCCAGGCACTGATTCCAGGCATAATCCAGTTTGCCGAGGAAGTCCAGGTCTTCTATGGTAAAGTTCATGCCATAGAGCATCTGGGTGGAGCCGTCCGCCTGCTCCACAGGGTGCTTCTCCATACGCAGGTTGTTCAGCGCCACCTTTTTTCCGTCCCGCACCACCACCAGGTCATGGGTATCCCCCTCCCGCAGGCTCAGCAGCATGGAAAAATCGCCGTAAACGTAGATCTTCTCTCCATCCACTTCCACAATCCGGTCCCCGGTCTGGAGCCCCCCTTCCCCGTTCAGCGTGGTGAAGGACTCGAAGCCGGAGATCACCGGCACCACCACCTGCTGTGTGGGCAGATAAACCACCACCATCAGCAGCACACCCACCAGGAAATTCATGGCGGCGCCCGCTACCAGGATGATCAGCCGCTTCCACCAGGCCGCCTTGCCGAAGGCGTGGGGGTTATCGCTGTCTCCATCCTCCCCTTCCATGGCGCAGTAGCCGCCGATGGGAATGGTGCGGATGGCGTACAGGGTCTCTCCCACCTGCTTTTTCCACAGTGCCGGGCCCATAAACAGGGAAAATTCATTGACCTGCACCCCGGACAGCTTCGCCGCAGCAAAGTGTCCCAGTTCGTGGACAAAAATCAGCAGGCTGAACAGAATAATGGCAAACAGAATGCTCATAGAACGCCTCGCTTTGCTTGTGGATTTGCCGATGGACCTCCCCTACCGCAGCTGCCGCACGGCCTCCCGGGCCTGCCGGTCTGCGGTGAGAATGTCCTCCAGAGAGGGATTCTCCACAAAGGGAACCGCCTCCACCGCCTGGGAAACCAGGCGGTAAATGTCATAAAAACCGATTTTTTCTTCCAAAAACAGGGCAACGGCCTCCTCGTTGGCGCCGTTCATGGCCGGGCAGGCGGTGCCGCCCAGCTTGGCGCACTGCCGGGCAAGAGCCAGACAGGGGAAGTTCTCCAGGTCCGGGGCGCAGAAGCTCAGGCTGCCGCAGGTCAGCAGGTCCAGCCCCTCCACCGGGCAGGCAATCCGCTCCGGGTAGGTCAGGGCCAGCTGAATGGGCAGGCGCATATCCGGCGTGCCCAGCTGGGCCATCACCGCCCCATCCACAAATTCCACCATGCTGTGGACAATGCTCTGGCGGTGAATCACCACATCCACCTGCTCCAGAGGCATCCGGTACAGCCGCATGGCCTCAATGACTTCCAGGCCCTTGTTCATCAGGGTGGCGCAGTCCACCGTGATTTTGGCCCCCATCTTCCAGTTGGGATGTTTCAGCGCGTCCGCCTTGGTCACCCGGGTCAGCTGCTCCCGGGTCATGCCAAAGAAGGGGCCTCCGGAGCAGGTGAGAATCAGCCGCTTGACCTCCCGCCGGTCTTTGCAGCCCATCAGGCATTGGAAGATGGCGGAATGCTCCGAATCCACGGGAACAATTTCCGCCCCCCAGCGCGCCGCCTCCGCCATTACCAACTCCCCGGCACAGACCAAGGTTTCTTTGTTGGCAAGGCCGATGCGCTTGCGCGCCCGGATGGCGGCCAAAGTGGGCTTCAAACCAACCATCCCCACCACTGCCGTAATAACGCAGTCCGCCTGGGGCATTACGGCAGCCTCAATCAGCCCCTCCTCCCCCCAGCTCACCCGGGTGGGAAGGTCGGCGATTTCCGCCGCCAGTGCGTCTGCCGCCGATTCCGTGGCCATCACCGCCAGCTCCGGCCGGAACCGACGGCACTGCTCCGCCATCCGCTGGACGCTGGTGCCGGCGGTCAGCGCCGCCACCCGAATCTGGGGCAGGCGGCTGAGGATATCCAGGCTCTGCCGGCCAATGGAGCCGGTGGAGCCGAGAACACTGACACACGATACCATATGCGTCTCCTCCTTATTATACCACAACCAGGGGAATGGTCAGCAGGAACGCCTCCATCAAAGGCGCCACCAGCACCAGAGAATCCAGCCGGTCCAGTACGCCGCCGTGGCCGGGGATCAGGTTGCCGTAGTCCTTCATTCCCGTCTGCCGCTTCACCACGGAGAAGCACAGGTCGCCGAAGGTCCCTACCAGGGAACCGACAACGCCATACAGGAGGGCAAGGCCGTAGTTGACATCAAACTTCAGCGGCCAGTCCAGGATAATGGCGTACAGCAGCATTCCCACCGTAGAGAATGCCAGACCGCCGAGCAGGCCTTCAATGGTCTTGTTGGGGCTGACCACCGGGGACAGCTTGTGCTTGCCGTACTTAGTACCGACAAAATAGGCGCCGGTATCCGAAAGGAACGCCACCACAAAGGGAATCAGAATGACATAGCGGCCAATGTTCATCATCAGAATCCGAACCAGGGCGCTGAGCAGGTACGGAATAATCAGTCCGCCCACAAAGCACATTCCCACCATATCCAGGTGCACCTTCACATGGTCCAGCATCATCTCCGCGTACATCACCATAAAGAAGGCCATAATCAGAAAAATGAAATAGGCATGGATGGAGGAAAAGTAGCTCCATATGGACACGGCAAAGGCCATGGCCGCCGAAACCAGCACCATCCGGGGCCGCTGCACCAGTTTGGTCCGGTACAGCAGCTCATAAGCGCCAATGGCCAGCAATATGCCCAGCACCACCGCCGCCACGCTTTTCGGCGCCACCAGTACCAGCAGCAGCAAAATCGGCACCAGAATTGCCGCCGTGAGAATTCGGGTCTTCATATCTGTTTACGTCCCTCCAAAGCGGCGGTTCCGCCGGTGATATTCTGCAATGGCCTCATCCAGATGCTCCGGGGTAAAATCGGGCCACAGTACATTCATAAATACATATTCCGAGTAAGCAGACTGCCACAGCAGAAAATTGCTGATCCGCTTCTCCCCGGAGGGTCGGATTACCAGTTCCGGATCCGGTATGCCGGCGGAATAAAGATACTGATCAAACAGATTCTCTGTCAGTTCCTCCGGCCTGCGCTCTCCGTTCGCCACCTGCTGGGCGAACCGGCGGGCAGCTTGGACGATTTCATCCCGTCCACCGTAATTCAGGCAGAAATTCACCTGCACATCATAATCCGCGCTGCGGCTCTGGGCGTCCAGGCACAGCTTCTGCAGGGGCGGACTCAGGCGGGACAGGTCCCCGAAAAACCGGAAGCAAACCCGGTTTTTCTCCATATCCCGCAGGGCCTCCTCCAGATACTTGCGCAGCAGCTTCATGATTCCCGCCACTTCCTCCTGGGAGCGCTTCCAGTTCTCCGTGGAGAAGGCGTACACCGTCAGATAGCGCACCCCCAGCGTCCGGCAATAGTTGGCAATCCGGCGGAAGCTCTCCGCTCCTGCGGCGTGGCCCGCCGTCCGGGGCAGCCCCCGCTGTTTGGCCCAGCGGCCGTTGCCATCCATGATGATGGCAATATGTTGGGGCGGGGCCAGGGTTTCTTTCTCAGAAAGTGCCATTTCAGCACCTCTTTCTCACTAGAATCAAATGGCTCACAGTCTGCACAGGGGCCGATACGCGTATCGGCCCCACAGCAGTCTCAAGCAGTATGTGTCCTGTCCTCAGATGGACATCAGTTCCTTTTCCTTGGCAGCCAGGGCCGCGTCCACCCGCTTGATGTTCTTATCCAGCAGGTCCTGCAGGTCCTTCTCCGCCTTCTTCTGGTCATCCTCGGTAATTTCGGAGTTCTTCTTCAGCTTCTTCACATAGTCCATGCCGTCCCGACGGATGTTGCGCATGGCAACCTTGGCCTCCTCGGCATATTTTCTGACCTGCTTGGCCAGCTCTTTCCGGCGCTCCTCCGTCAGCTGGGGGAACACCAGCCGGATCACCCGGCCGTCATTCTGCGGGTTGATGCCCAGGTCGGAGGTCTGGATGGCCTTCTGGATGTCCTTGAGCAGCTTGGTATCCCAGGGCTGCACCACCAGGGTCCGGGCGTCGGGAGTGGAGATGGTGGCCACACCGTTCAGGGGCGTCTCGCTGCCGTAATACTCCACGGTGATCCGGTCCAGCACCTTGGCGTTGGCCCGGCCGGCCCGGACAGCGCCGAACTCCTCTTCCAGGTGATCCAGGGCCTTGTCCATTCTTCTCGCATAATCCTTGAAATCTACGCTCATGTTTTCAGTCCTCCTTAACGGTTACAGTGGTCCCGATTTCTTCTCCGCAGACCACGCGGATGATATTTTCAGGGGGATTCAGGGCGAAGCAGACCATGGGCATATCGTTGTCCATTGCCAGGGTCATAGCGGTGGAATCCGTGGCCTTCAGATGCTCCGCCAGCACCTGATCATAGGTCAGGCGGGTATAGCGTTTGGCGCTGGGGTCCAGGTTGGGATCGGCGGAGTAGATGGCATCCACGTTCTTGGCCATCAGAATAGCGTCCGCCTCAATCTCCACGCCCCGGAGCACCGCCCCGGTATCGGTGGAAAAGTAGGGATTGCCGGTGCCGGCGGCGAAAATCACCACCTTGCCCTCGTTTAAGTAGCGGTCGGCAGTGTCCCGGGTGAAGTACTCCGCAAACTTGTTCATCTCCACTGCGGTAAGCACCCGGGCCTCCACGCCCTTTTTCTCCAGTGCGTCCGCCATGGCGATGGAATTCATCACGGTGGCCAGCATTCCCATGGCGTCGCCGTGGGAGCGCTGCATCTTGTCCGCGCCGTCCTTCACGCCCCGCCAGAAGTTTCCGCCGCCAATCACCAGTCCAATCTGCGCCCCCATATCCCGGCAGGCGCGGATAGCGTCGCAAACGGACTGGATAACGGTAAAGTCCAGGCCCCGGTGCTGATCACCGGCCAGCGCCTCACCGCTGATTTTCAGCAGGATGCGCCTGTATTTTAGCTCAGGCAAATCGTATCACTCCTTTTTCATATCCTTTCCTATTTTAATATAAGATAGCCCAATTGACAACCATTAAATTTCAGATTTCGGAAAATGTTTTCTTCTTTTTCACAGTTTGTTTTCCCCGCTCAGGAATTCCGGTTGCAAAAAGCCGCACAATGGGGTATAATGGCAGAACATTGGAAGTTCCTTCCCACGAAAAGTATTCACTCCAAAACAAGAGAGGATGTTTCAGGATATGGCGGAAACCACCGAAAGCAAGAATTTTATCCATTCGTTTATTGAGGAGGACATCGCCCCGGGCGGCCGCTACGAGGGTATGACCGTCCACACCCGGTTCCCCCCGGAGCCCAACGGCTATCTGCACATCGGCCACTGCAAGGCCCTGATTATCGATTTCGGCACCGCGGAAAAGTACGGCGGCCTGTGCAACCTGCGGATGGACGATACCAACCCCACCAAAGAGGATGTGGAGTTCGTGGAGGCCATTCAGGAGGACATCCACTGGCTGGGCTTTGACTGGGGCGACCGGTTCTTCTACGGCTCGGATTACTTTGAAAAGACCTATGAGCTGGCGGAAGAGCTGATCCGGAAGGGGCTGGCCTATGTGTGTGAGCTGACCCCCGAGCAGTTCAAGGAGTACCGGGGCGACACCGACACCCCGGCCAAGTCCCCCTGGCGGGACCGCCCCATTGAGGAGAGCCTGGATCTGTTCCGCCGGATGCGGGCCGGAGAGTTCGAGGACAACAAGTACACCCTCCGGGCCAAGATTGACCTGGCCTCCGGCAACTTCAATATGCGCGACCCGGTGATCTACCGCATTCGCCATATGCACCACCACCGGCAGGGAGACAAGTGGTGCATCTACCCCATGTACGACTTTGCCCACCCCATCCAGGACGCTCTGGAGGGCATCACCCACTCCCTGTGCTCCCTGGAATTTGAAAACCACCGTCCTCTGTACAACTGGGTGGTGGAGCATACCAACGTGCCCCATCATCCCCGGCAGATTGAGTTCGCCCGTCTGGGCATTGACCACACCGTGCTGTCCAAGCGCAAGCTCCGTGCCCTGGTGGAGAACGGCTACGTCTCCGGCTGGGACGATCCCCGGATGCCCACCCTGTGCGGCCTGCGCCGCCGGGGCTACACCCCCGCCTCCATCCGCAACTTCTGCGACCGGGTGGGCGTGGCCAAGAGCCCCAATACCATTGAGTTTGGCTTCCTGGAGCACTGCCTGCGGGAAGACCTGAACGAAACCGCCCAGCGGGTGATGGCAGTTCTGAACCCCGTGAAGCTCACCATCACCAACTATCCTGAGGGTCAGAGCGAGACCTTTGAGGTGGAGAACAACCCCAACGATCCCGAAGCCGGCACCCGGGGCGTCACCTTCTCCCGGCACCTGTGGATTGAGGCAGATGATTTCCTGGCAGAGCCGGTGCCCAAGTACAAGCGGCTCTATCCCAACGGACCGGAGTGCCGCCTGAAGGGCGCCTACCTCATCACCTGCACCGGCTGCGTCACCGACGAAACCGGCAAGGTTGTGGAAGTGCTGGCCACCTACGACCCCGAAAGCAAGGGCGGCAATCCCGCCGACGGCCGGAAGGTCAAGGGCGCTACCATCCACTGGGTGGATGCCGACAACTGCGCCGACGCCGAGGTCCGGCTGTACAGCAACCTGTTTGACGATCCCGATCCCGACGCCGCCGGAAAGGATTTCCTGGCCTGCCTGAACCCCAACTCCCTGGAAGTGCTCACCGGGTGCAAGGTGGAAGCCAGCCTGAAAGACGCCAAGGCTCCCGCCTCCTATCAGTTCATGCGTCTGGGCTACTTCTGCCCCGACAGCAAGGACTGCACCCCGGAGCACCTGGTATTCAACCGTTCCGTCAGCCTGAAGGACAGCTTTAAACCCGGTAAATAATGTGTACTGAATAACGCACCCCGCTGCTTTGGATAGGTTCCCTCTATGAGAAACAGTGATATAGAACACTGTCAAACATAGAGAGCGCATATCCGAAAAGCAGCGGGGTGTTTCTTGCTGAAACTGTTCAGGGCAGATATACCCGATGGGTGCTCCCCAACTCCGTGTCACCTATGAGAATATAATCAATCTCGTCAAAATCAATGGGGGTTGTAAACAGGCACACGCCTTTGCTGGCGTTCACATCCTCCTGTATCCATACCCGCCTTTGCATCGGGCTGGTTCCATCTTTCATCACCACTTGAAAGTCCAGCCCGCATACCCTGGTTTCATCGGTGCAGGTATAGCGCACTTCCCATTCCGCGCTGAGGGGCGACAGAGCAAGGGTCTCCACTGTTACCGTATAGCTCCAACTCTCCGTATGGATGGGAAGGCCGGTATCCGGATCTGTTTCCCCTGTGAGGCTTTCCCGGCAAGTCTCATCACATGGGCTGTTATGGGTCCAGGTTCTGGTCTTATCTCCTCCGTAGGAGCAGCCTTGTGTGTCCAAAGTGACGGCCCTTGCTTCATTGGCCAGACTGAAGTCGAAGGTAAACGCTCCCGGCGCCAGCAGTTCATAGCCGTCTCTGGCATCCAACACCTGCTGATAGATTCCGGAAATGTGGATGTATTTCCCATAGCCGTCGTTCATCTGCAGTCCCTGATGCTGTCCGGGTGCCTCAATGGTCAGGTGAAAATCCTTGATGTTATCCGTTGGATCCCCATCCGGCAGGGCTTCGATCCACAGGAATCCGATGCCTGTGTGATCATAGGGAGCATCCTCTTCCACCGAGAACATCCGGACATCCTGCCGGTTCCGATCCCAGAACGTATATTGGATCCCGTCCGGCAGCACCGTTCCCTGGGGTGCCGTCACTTCCAGATACAGGTGAACAACGTGCGCGTCTCCATAGGCGGCGGTTAAAGTCATTGTTGTCCCCTGGTCTGTGGCGCTCTGAGGCTGGAAGCTCCCTCCCAAAGAATCCACCACATCCAGCTGGCCCTGGCTCAAAGTCTCCCGAACCGTTACATCCCACGCGCCCTTGTCAACCATGTCCCGATCTTCTTCCAATTGGCGATTCAGAATCCCCTGAAACCACGCACTGGCGTGAAAGACCTCCTCCACCGCAACTGCAGTAATGGTCAAAAGGGAAATCACCGCAGCAGCAGCCAGCAGCCGCAGGAGATTGCGTTTTACAGCTGCCCTGTTGGAAGGATTCACTTGTTTCATGGTCAGCTCCCTTATCCGTTTTGAGGACAGGGGCGTACTTGTTTCTACCTGGATCTGGGGCGCCGGAAAATCATCCAGCAGATCCGAAATGCGTTTTTTCATCAGATACCCCACCTCAATAGCATTGATTTCAGCCGTTCTCTTCCCCGGCTGAGTTTGGTTTTCACAGTCGATTCGTTCAGACGCATCTGCTCTGAGATCTGACTTACCGATTGGGCATAGTAATAGTGCCGCAGAAAAATCTCCCGATCCGGTTCTTTCAGGGAATTCACCGCCTGGTATACCAGCGCCCGTTCCTCCGCTCGCTCCATCTCCTCGTCCGGTGTGCTGGCTGCCCTATCATCCAGCACATCTTCCTCCAAAGGAAGGGTTTTTCCCATTTGACGAAGCCTGGTTTTGGCCTTGTACCGCGCCACTGCCCCCAGCCAGGCTTTAACGGATGTGTCCCGAATCTGATCCGCCTGGTTCCATGCTGCCAGGAATACATCCGAAACCACCTCCTCCGCGTCCTCTGCCGTCATGGCCTGACTTAAAATATTCCAGACAATGGCAGACACATAGGGTATGTAGCGGTTCATCAGCTGATCCAGCCCCGCCGGATCTCTTTGGCGCATTTTCCGCAATATGATCTCTTCTCTCATATGACTGCTCCTAACCGTAAGATAATGTGTACGGAACAACGCAAAAATCCTTGCAAGCCAAGGCTTTCCGGAATTTTTTTGAGTTGTTCCGGTGCAAGGATTTTCCGCCTTTCAGCGGGGGAATTCCTATGCCGACCATCAGCACCACGATCCATGAAGGGGCAAACAGCATAGGAATTTTGTGTGCATCCGCCCCGGTTGCCCCACAGGGGCGAGGGGCGGGCACT